>CAZEZK010000065.1:0-8524 GCA_964516935.1 uncultured bacterium | reverse complement strand
TAATCAAACCCCGAGATTTTGAATCAATCTGCTAGGGTGCCATTGAGGTGGAACGAGTATAAATCTGTTTTTCGATTTGTCTTAAATCTGACCTTTCGACATAATTAAAACTCTTTCTTGCGTAACCATTGGAGTTTTTTATGAAAGAATCTAATACTTTTGCTGCGCTAAGCGAAATTATCAAAAAAGTGATCAAACCTTCTTCATTCAATGTCCAGATTGATAATCTTGGCAAGATCTTTCTCGAGACTCCGCTCCGTGGCCGCTTCGTTCTAGAGACCCCCTGCCTCAATAAGGGGACAGCATTTACCGAGCCTGAGCGCAAAGCCCTTGCGCTAGGCGGTCTCCTTCCGATCGGCGAGGAGACCTTAGATCAGCAGCTCGAGCGGGCGTTTGTAGCTTTTTCCCAAAAGACCACGGACATTGAACGCCACATCTATTTACGAGCCCTCCAGGACACCAACGAGGTGCTCTTCTACAGCTTCCTAAAGAAACACATGTCGCAGATGCTCCCCCTCGTCTACACTCCCGTCGTCGGCCAGGCCTGTCAAACCTTCCACAAAATTTACCGCAGAGCGCGCGGTCTTTTCATCTCCTACCCCGATAAGGACCGTATTGAAGAGCTACTCGACCAGATCGACCTTCCCGATGTAAAGGTAATTGTTGTAAGCGATGGTGAGCGCATCCTTGGTCTCGGCGATCTCGGCGCAGGCGGGATGGGGATCCCTATCGGGAAAATTTCTCTTTATGCAGCTTGCGGCGGCGTCTATCCAGGCCACTGCCTGCCTATTCTTCTCGATGCGGGGACCAATAGCGAAGAGCGTCTCCAAGACCCACTTTACTTCGGCTGGCGCCACACTAGAATCCGCGGTCAAGAGTATGATGAATTCGTCAACTGTTTCGTGAAGGCTGTTCGCAAGAAATTCCCCAACGTACTGCTTCAGTGGGAAGATTTTGCTAAAGACCAGGCACGCATGCTCCTCGACCGCTACCGCGACGAGGTCTGCAGCTTTAACGATGATATCCAAGGAACTGCCGCCGTCTCTCTCGCTGGATTCCTCTCCGCTGTCCATGTAGCGAAGAGCCGCCTCAAAAATCAGCAAGTGGTCTTCTATGGAGCTGGATCTGCAGGCACCGGCATTGCCGACCTAATCGTCGAAGCGATGGTTCTCGAAGGACTCTCCCGCGAGGAGGCTCGCCGCAGAATCTGGATCTTGGATCGCAAAGGACTCATTACAGAGAACTCCCAACACGCCAGCGCAGCGCAACGACTCTACGCACAGCCGATGTCAGCCATAAAAGATTGGAAAACGGGCGATACAATTACTCTACACGATGTGATCTTCAACCTCCACCCTACGGCGCTCGTAGGCGTCTCGGCAAGTCCTGGAGCCTTCACTCAAGAGATTGTTCGTGAAATGGCAAAACATGTTGAACGCCCCATCATCTTCCCGCTCTCCAACCCGACCGATAAGTGCGAAGCAAAACCTGTCGATCTGATCCACTGGACCGATGGCCGTGCGATTCTCGCGACAGGCAGTCCTTTTGCAGATATTATTTGGGAGGGCCGCACCTTCCAGATCGGTCAGTGCAATAACTTCTACGTATTCCCAGCCATGGGACTCGCAGTTCTCGCTGTGAAAGCGACGCGCGTGACTGATACGATGTTCCTCGCAGGCGCTCAGGCACTCAGCGCCCTCTCTCCCGCACTCAAGGACCCAACCCATTCTCTCTTCCCCGATCCGCGCAAGATCAATGAGATCGCGAAGACTATCGCTTACGCAGTAGCACGACAGGCGCAGAAAGAGGGACTCGCCGAAGAGATGTCTCCCGAGGCAACTCAAAAGGCGATTGAGAATACCTATTGGGAACCTCACTATGCAGAAGTGCGCGTAAAGAGTTAGCCCTCTACGCGCTCTTGGGAAGATGTCATACCGTACCTTTTGGCTCTTCTGTTTTTCTCATTATGCGCATCACCAATACGAAGGCTATGAGCGCACTGACTCCTAGCGCACCGTGAACAAGAAAAAAGGCTTTAAACTGGGCACTAGAAAGACTTATATCTGAATAGAGCACCTCTCTAGACGAATGACCTTCTTCAAGAAGCGTCCGCAATGACTGCATCTGTTCATAGGTAACAAAGCTACTGGTCACTATGACTCCCAGCGTTGCAGCTAGAGCGCGCAGAGTTGCAACCATTGCGAAAGCTGTTCCTGCTCTATTTTGAGGTGCAATCCCCATTACGGCAGCGTAAGAGGGAGTAATAATCATCGAGACCCCTATACTCATCACAAAAAGGCCTAGAAAGAAGATCTCCAGTGGCGATCGAACAAAAAAGGCGATCCAAAATAGCGAGAGACTTAGAAAGATATAGCCTATTGAAATGGGGAGCTTTGATCCAAATCGATCGGCCAACCAGCCACTAATCGGTGGAAATATAAGCACCGGCGCAGAGCTGACCAGCAATACAACGCCGCTCTTCAAAGGCGACCAGCCCAACGTATCCTGAAAAAATATGGCTCTGTAGATGGCGCTGATCAAAATAAACTGCACTATAAATATACTGATGTTTACAGCTCTATAAGTCGGAAATCGAAACATAGAAAAATCGATTAGAGGATATGCAGCGTTAGCGTCTCCCGTCGGAGAGCGCGGAATGAATCGCAAAACAAGTGCCAATCCCACGAGGACTAGTGGAATATTAATCCAAAAAATCCATTGCCAAGAGGCCTTCTGCACACAATAGCCGCCAATAAGCGGAGAGATTATCCAAAATAAAGAGCTAATGCTTGTATTAATCCCCACCGCTTTCCCCCGTTGATTTGCTGGGAAGAGAGACATAATCAGCGGATATGATGCTGGAATCGCAAGTGCCATACCGGCACCTTGTAACCCTCTTGAACCGATCAACCACCAGACATTGGGACTCAAAACGCAGAGCAAAGAGGCGATCCCAAAAATCACCATCCCCTGAATAAATGCCTTCCGATATCCAACCCGTTCCCCAAATCGACCCGAAGGAAGCAGCAAGAGAGCAGAGACCAGAAGGTAGGAGTTAATGCACCACAACAACTGCTCTTCTGTCGCTCCAAAATAGATTTGCATTGTAGGGAGAGCAACGGCAAGAATGCCCTGATCGGCAAAAACCATTGCGATCATAGGCATCAGAGCCACCAGCCCTAGCCATCTAGGTTTATCGTGCATCAGATAACCGTCATCCAGTGCAGCACTCGAGGTACACTTTCAATAAGATCTCTCGCAATTATCCCATAAGAGCTCTTCTCCTGAGCCGCAAACTCCCCAGCAGAGCCATGGACAAATGCCCCCAATAGCGCCGCATGGAGAGGTGCACAGCCCTGCGCAAGAAAGGCCGCAATGACCCCCGTCAGCACATCCCCTGCTCCTGCCGTCGCCATACCCGGATCGCCCGCTGTGATGATCTCTGGGACTCCCTCAGGAGCGCAGATAAATGTAGGCGCTCCTTTGAGCAGCACCACCACACCGTGATCATCCGCAGCGCGGCGCACTAGTGTAATCGGGTCTTCATCTTTATCGCGCAGCCACTTCATCTCTCCGCTATGTGGCGTCAAGACAGCCTGTCGTGGCATCTTTTTCAATAAATACAATGCATCGGCGTCGACCACGCAGGGTAGCGTAAGCTCTGAAACAATCCGATTGAGCCACGCGCCGGTAGCATCGGAGCGACCAAGCCCAGGCCCAAAGAAGCAAGCCTTTGCACGCGTTAGCGATGCACCCCATTGTGCCTCATTCCAGACACCGTGAATCACTTCCCAAGGGAGATCTCGCATCTCCTCATGCGCCTCTTGCGGATAGAATAGATGCATCAGCCCGGCGCCGGCACGTAAAGCTGCAAGACTGCTTAACTTTGGCGCCCCGGGAAGCGTTGCCGAGCCTCCCAAGCCTACAACCAGCCCTGCCTGATACTTATTGCGGTTGCGCACAATCAGAGGCAACAGAGCTGCCAGCTCCCGCTCTTGCGGAAGAGTGGCCACTGCATGCGCTTCACGACAAACCTCCTCAGAAAGGCCGAAAGCACCTACAGAGAGCCTTCCTGTGCAGTTCCATGCATCGCCAATAAACAGCCCCACCTTCGGGAAACCCAAAGTGATCGTCGCTGTCGCCCGAATCGCTCGATAAGCTCCCACTCCCGTTGTACCATTAATCCCAGAGGGCAGATCGATCGCCAACACGCGACAAGCGGAGCGATTGACCTCCGCGATCCAATCCCCCAGTGACCCATGAACCTCCTTATGACAACCGCTGCCTAATAGTCCGTCGAGGATCAGTCGATCTCGATTATAGGGACACTCCGCCGCAGGATGGATTACCCCTCCCCGTTCGCGGTATCGATGAGCATAGAGCTGATTGAGTTTGCTGCAAGACGCTTGTGTGTCGACCATATAGGCGCTCACTACAAACCCCGCATCCATCAGATGAAGCGCCGCAGCAAAGCCATCGCCGCCATTGTTTCCTGTTCCCGCAAGGAGGGTCACCTTTTGCGACAGTCCATACTCCAGAACGAGCCGTCGCGCGGTCTCTGCCACACGCCGTCCCGCCTCATTCATGAACGCCTCTTCATGACCAGGCATCTTCTGCTCTAACCGGATCATCTCTTCAGCAGTTACAACCTTCATAACTTCAATGTATACTAATTTTATTTTCTATCGCATTTCGGATCTCTACACAAACAACCTGAAGATTCATCTCAATATTCAGAACACCTGCAAAGTCCATGTGGGTTTGCAAAGGGCCTCGGCCCTTTGCCGAGGTTGAAGGAGCAGAGCTCCTTCTGTTGACTTTGCTGGTGTCCTGATCTCAATATACGTATGGGATGAACGTATAGGGAACTTTTTTACAGTAGGCGCCCCAGTCGGCTCCATATTTCTTTGCACAGCGGGCGCGATCGCGATGATAGCGATGGGCTATCATGCTCATAAAAAAGAGCGGATAGAGATAGGGAAGAGAAGATCCAAAGCCACAGCTCAATCCCCAAGTAATTGCCATAACCGTGTCCGCTGTATAGTGGATCTTGCGCCCGTAGCGATACCAGCCATCGACAAGCAGCGGATCGCCACAAGCAGTCTGTAGAACTTCGGGATTTTTCAATGTACCCCAAGGCAGCTGCGGGAAAGTTTTTCTCTCTACAAATGTACCTCGAAGCTGCATACGGAAACGGTTTTTCTGGCTATTGGCCGTATCCCAGACATAGTAGGCCACCAAGAGCACTACAAAGAGAATGCCCATAAAGAGCGGCGAGTGTTGTGGATCATTCCTGAGAATATAAAACGACTGGAAACAGTAGACGAAAGGAACACCCACATAGTTCCAAAAGATCAGCATCCAACCGAATTTCTCATAAAAGATGTCCCAAGTGGTCGGGATGCACTCCTCCCCTTTCATACAGGCATTGGTGTAGAGACCATGCGCCAACAGCATAAAAGCCATTGGAGCAGAGATGTACCCATGGATCTCATACTGCTTTGCAGCGGCGGAAAGGGTGAGCAGAAAAAGTAGAATCCAAGGAATGCGAATCTCTGAAAAGAGCTTCAGATCAACTTTGCCTGCGCGGGGATTCAATGTTGCCCCCATAAAAAAGTCATAGATCGCGTTGCCAAAAAGACGATCCTCTCCTCTACTATACAACCAGAGCGCCAATCCATTCGCTCCGATCATCCCCACCGTGATGAGTGCCCCCATCTCATCTGCAAGTACCGAGATCGGAAAAATTCCCGTGTAGTTCAACAAAAAAACAGTAATAAGCGTCACATACCAGCTCCCGATGCCATTGCAGCAGTAGGTGAGCTGCCGATTTCCCTCCGAAGGAACCGGAAGCCCCTTCACCTGGATGCCAGGCATAAATCGCGCTAACAGAAACTGGAAGGCAATGAATCCCACATAGATGGCTGTTGCAAGCGCCGTTGGCGCGGCTCCGCTAAAAATGTGGTGTCCCATACGACGCAAGAAGGGCATCAGATCGCTAACTGAGCTCGGCGCAATCATCGCGCCACTGTAATAGGTCAGAGAGATCCAGAGATAATAAACCAGTAAGTGGGAAAAGACGATGATCACAGAGGCGCCAATCGGCCCTCCGAATTCATAGGCCTCTTTCGCTTCCGAAACTGTCCTTGTTGTCACAAGTGCTCCTCTTTTACAGTTCGCTGCATCAGCAGCTGTACAGCCTCTTTCGGAGAGAGTCCGCCATATAAAATCGAATAGGTCGCCTCTGTGATTGGCACAGGGATCTCATGTTTTTTTGCCAACTGGTAGACAGAGAGACAAGTATAAGCGCCTTCAACAGCCATCCCGATTTGCTGGCGCGCAGCCTCCGCAGAGAGCCCCTCTGCGAGCAGGCGTCCAAAGCGTGCATTGCGGCTATGTTTTGACAGACAGGTAACGCACAAATCCCCCATTCCCGAGAGGCCGTTGAGCGTTTCAGGCTTACAACCTTTTATCGGAGCCAATTTGCGCATCTCGTGTAGCCCGCGCGTCATCAGCACCGCCTTCGCGTTATCGCCACAACCTAGACCATCAGAAATTCCACATGCGATCGCTACCACGTTTTTCATCGCGCCTCCAAAGGCCACTCCAGCAATATCTCCATTTGGATAGATGCGAAACGACGGCGTCGTGAAGAGCTCCTGCGTTAGCAGGATGACCCCCTCATCATACCCTGAGCAGACCACAGAGGCCGGCAATCCCTGGATCACCTCTTCTGCATGACTAGGGCCGCTCAAGTAGCCGATTAAATTGTGTCCCACTACCTGCGCGACCACCTCAGGCAATAGCAAACCAGAATCCTGTTCGATACCCTTTGATGTGAGGATAATCGGCACTCGCGTTGCTGCTAGCTGTTGGAAGAGCGGCCGCACCCCCGAAGAGGTGACGCTCTCCACCAGTACGTCCGCCTCATCGACAGCCTGCGTCAAACGACTCGTAAAGGTAATCGATGCGGGCAGCGGACAGCCCGGAAGTTTTGGATGAACACGCGTTGTCTGCAGCAGTTCCGCGAAGGCCGGGTTGCGCGTCCACATAGTGACGGTGTGGCCATTGCGAGCCAGAATCGAGGCCAGTGAGACTCCCCAAGTACCCGCTCCGAAATATCCGATATGTGCCATAATTCTTTAGTTTACAGAACTGACTCTACGTCTTGCAATGATTTGATCGGGCGATAGGATCTCTCCCTAGAGAAACAGAGCGTGCGCCCCCTCTCTGCATAAAGCAAAACATCAATCAAAAACTTCTCTCGCTTCCACAGCCCACGCTTATGAGCCCAGTGCCACGGCATCTCCACCTTCGCCATTGCACAGACCAGATCGAAGTCGACAACCCATCTTCCCGCATTGCCGTAAGGGTATAGACCGCTATCCAATTTCTCCGGCGTCACTTCGCTATATTCCACAATTGCAATCCGCCCCTCTCGTTCCGCCAATAACCCCATCGAGTTGCCAGGATCTCGCCGCACACAAGAGACCGTCGCATCTGCCTCCTCCTGCTGATGGAATCCAATCAGCTGCGAATCGAATAGATGCGAAAGCGGATTATCGATTGCTGCCAATTGCAGCTCCCGAATCCCCTGTTCACGGCAGCGCTCCTCCAAAGCCATAAATGCACGAAAAACAGAACCATTACCATCCGGAGCCTCGCCACAGACATGCCCAAACTCATCTAGCAGCGGCGCCATCGTCTGCGAAAAAAAGTGGAGATTTTTCAGTCCAAAGTAGTCGCAGCGCTTGAAGTAGTCCTTTGTTGCCACATCATTCTTTGGAGAGGTCATCACAGCCACAAAGCGATCCGACCCCGCTATCGGTTCACAAAGATGTGCAAACAAAGTGCGCCCTTGCAGTGGAAAGAGCCCCTTCGGTCCCTCAAAACCCAGGCGACTCCCCTCTCCTCCGGCCATGATCACACAGCCCACTTGCGACAGGTCCCCCATCATCGCCTCCGAAGCCTCCGGACAGCGCATCAGCGGCCGATGTGCAGGATGAACTTTACAGCTTGGATATGTCATAAATGGTATTACAAACCTCTTCAGCAGAGATCGTCCCAATGTTCTGCAATCCGCCAACAAGCGCTTTATGCACAAGCAGCGGATTGGGTGAAGCGACATTCTGTTTCAAAATACCCTGATTTGCGTCTGCCCACAAAGAGACCAGCCGCATTGGAACACGCACATCCAGATAATAGAGCACCGATAAGATGCCCGAGTCGGGCAGTACTAGCGCGTGACAGCGATGCTGGGCAATAGAGAGCAGCTCGAATAGAGAGGTTTTCCCACGTAGATCATGAATGATTGGACTCTTTAAAACCGGTTCCCGACCATACCCAAAGAGCAGCAGCCGCACATCACCCCGCTGTTCTAACAGAGCAATCAGCTCCTGCCAGCGCTCTAGAGGCCAGTTGCGCCAGGGACCATGGTTGGTCTCAGCGACCGGCTGGATCCCCACATAGGTATATACTCCTTCCAGTTCAAAGGCACCCAAGAGGGTTGAATTGAAAGCTCTCG
>CAZEZK010000064.1:6279-8678 GCA_964516935.1 uncultured bacterium | reverse complement strand
TCATGCGAATAGTTTACAGGAATGAACAATTTAGTAGGTGCCTTTCAGGTGGAAGGAGTATATTGCGCTGTATCTATGTATGTCATGCCAAGGTTGTGATATAAGGAACCCAACCACGTCTGAACAGAAGAGCCTTTTGCCAGTTCAATTGCGAGCAAATTCCATCGAACTTTTTCTTGAGTCTCTTTGGCAACAATCGCAATCATGTGGGCAGAATCTAACATCTCGTAGTCAAGGCTGTTTGCCTTCGCAAACTGGTAGCTTTCCTCATAGCCTGCTAATGCCGCATCAACTTCGCCTTTTTGATGTAATATCCGAGCCCGTTCGAGCATCCAACATGCTTTTGTTAAAGGCACAAAAGACATGATTGCCCTTTCGCATTTGCCTAAAGTATCATTCGCCTCTTCGAATCGTTTCTGCATAGCCTGAGCGAGAGCTAATTTAGAAAGCATCAATGAATAAATCGCTTTATCCTCAGCATTCTCGGCACGAGGCAAAAGATCCAAAAAATTTAACTCAATAGTCGCGGGATCGCCGACAAATAATGCCCGCACACTCTCCAAAGATAAAGCTATCGAAGACATTTTTTAACCTCGTGTTGTATTTTCCTTGGGAATTATACCAGTCATTTTGCTAATTTTTCATCCGGCAACTAATCCTTGAATAAATCCTTAAAACAAAGGGTTTTTTTCCCGAGGCAGGGAGTTTTGCAACGGCCTCAATAGCCTCCCCGCTTTCTCGTCCTCCAAACGAATATACTCCTTCCAGTTCAAAGGCACCCAAGAGGATTGATTCAAAGCCTCGGGGTTGAATTACCGCGAGAGCTTTCAATTCAATCTTCTTGGGTGCCTTTGAGCTGGAAGGAGTATAGACCACGTAATTGCGTAGCCTTCTTTGCTTTGGGACGTCTGGAGAAAAATTAATATTCTCTGTACATCTAGGAAGCTTTTTAGGTTAGCCCTTTCAACCCCCATTAGCGGTAATTCAACCGCGAGAATTTTCAATTCAATCTGCTAGGGTGCGATTGAGGTGGAAGGAGTATATAAAGCACGCCAAATAGAGATCGTCGAACAGATGGGCCGTCATGAGAAGGCCGACCAAAACTTCTATATCACCGCCAATCTCGTAATGAATCTAGCAGCGCGTGCGCGGGAGGTCTTCGAGAGTTCTGAACCTGATGAAAAACGTCAACTTTTAGATTTAGCATTTCAGAACTTGCAATTGAAAGACGGAAGCCTCTCAATCTCAGTACGAGAACCCTTCCGGACGATGATGGATTACAAAGATCGTCCGGGGGAATGGGGGCGGCTGGACTCGAACCAGCGAACTCCGAAGAGGGGAGATTTACAGTCTCCTGCAATTGCCGCTATGCGACACCCCCGAAAGAAGATTGGTGCTGGCGAAAGGACTTGAACCCTCAACCATCCGATTACAAGTCGGGCGCTCTACCAATTGAGCTACGCCAGCACATGAAGGTGCCATCCTACCACAAAAGGAATCTTTCCGACTAGCATCTATTTTTTCCTGGATCGGGAGCCTCATTCTATGGTAAATCTTAAGCTATTATGCTCGATATAAAAGCCATTCGGAAAGACCCTCAAGCGATTGAAAAAAAACTTCGACAGAAAAGTCCTGAAGTTTCTTTGACACACATACTCGCTCTCGACGAGCGCACCCGTGCCCTAAAAACTGAAACCGAAGAGCTAAAGTCACGCAAAAACCACGCCTCCAAAGAGATTGGCTTCAAAAAACAGAAAGGAGAAGATATCTCCTCCTACATGGAAGCGCTGAACAACCTGAGCGAGGCGATCTCCATCCGCGACAAAGAATTGGTCGGTATCGAACAGGAGCTGACAAACCTCCTCTCCTGCCTGCCCAACTTGCCTATGGACGATATCCCCATCTCCCCCAGCCCAAAAGACAACGTCTGCATTAAAGAAGTAGGGCAGAAACGAGAGTTCGACTTCCCTTTTAAAAATCACGTTGAATTAAACGAAAAACTGAAATTTTTTGATTTCGGACGAGGGGCAAAAATCTCCGGCTCTGGCTGGCCTCTATATGTAGGCATGGGGGCAAGGCTAGAGTGGGCGCTACTTAACTACATGCTGGACACCCATCGCAAAAATGGCTTTACTCAGGTGATCCCGCCCTTGCTGGTACGCCCCAATACCATGATGGCCTCCGCTCACCTGCCGAAGTTTGAATCTCAGCTCTTCAAACTAAAGGACGAAGAGTACCACCTCTACCTGCTCCCCACCTCTGAATCTGCATTAAATGGCCTACATATCGACGAGATCTTGGATGAGGCGAACCTCCCATTAAAATATACGGCCTACAGCCCCTGCTTCCGCCGAGAAGCGGGCGCCGCAGGTTCTAATGAACGAGGGCTGATCCGCACC
>CAZEZK010000064.1:0-6269 GCA_964516935.1 uncultured bacterium | reverse complement strand
TTGAGCTCTTCTGCTTGACGACACCGGAAGAGAGTCCAAAAGTCTTCGAAGAGATGCTGGCAAGCGCAGAGGAGGTCCTCCAAGGACTGGAGCTGCACTACCGCAACATGCTACTGACAACGGGCGATATGTCCTTCGCGGCGGCAAAAACTGTCGATATCGAGGTGTGGCTGCCAGGGCAGAATCGCTACTATGAGGTCTCCTCCGTCTCCAACTGCACCGACTTCCAGGCGCGACGAGGTCAGACCCGCTACCGCTCCAAACAGAGTGGCACGCAGCTGGTCCACACATTGAATGGATCTGGCCTAGCAACCTCCCGTTTAATGGTCGCCCTACTGGAAAATAATCAGCAGCGAGATGGTTCTATAGTTGTGCCGAAAGTGCTTCAGCGCTATTTAGAAGAGGAGATCTGCACACTAAAACCATGAATGATTTCTTAGAGTTCCTCCATCAAGCGCCAACTAGCTGGCATGCTGCCCATGCTATCTGCACTCGTTTTACTCAAGCGGGATTCCATCGTCTGAATGAGGGGGAGCCATGGAAACTGGAACCCGGAAAATCCTACTTTGTCACGCGCGATGATGCCCTTGTCGCCGCCTTTCAAATCCCTAAAAAACCGCTGAAGAACGCGCGAATTTTGGCTTCACACCTGGATAGCCCTGCCCTAAAGCTAAAACCCCACCCGCAGAGCTCTAGCAGCTCTGGAATCGAACGACTGACGACAGAAGTCTATGGAGTCCCAATCCTCTCCTCTTGGCTAGATAGAGACCTGGCAATTGCAGGTCGCGTCACCATGTTCGACGCACGAGATCGTCTCCAGTCGCATCTGGTGCATTTGAAGGATTTCCCCATCATCATTCCACAGTTGGCTGTCCACCTTGATCGCGCGGCACAGGAGACGGGTGTAAAGATCAACAAACAGGACCACCTCCAGGCCATCGCAGCTATCCAACCAACTCCAGAACTGATCAAGTCTCTATTGAAAAAAGAATTTCGCTTCGAAGAGATCGCGAGCTACGACCTCTTCCTAGTCCCACTCGAAGCACCCCGTAGACTAGGCGGTGCAGGCGAGATGGTTGCATCCTATCGACTAGATAACTTGACCTCCGCTTACGCCTCACTTATCGCTCTTACGAACGCATCGGCACCTGATGAAACGCTGCAAATGGCAATCTTCTGGGACCATGAAGAGGTCGGCTCAAATACAGCCACAGGCGCAGGATCTCCCTTTCTTGACCAACTAATAGAACGGATCTGCCTACAGCTTGATGTGGACCGAGAAGGGTTCCTCCAGTTAAAGAGCCGCTCGCTCTGCATCTCTGTTGACCTGGCCCACGGCTTTCACCCCTCTTATAGTGATAAGTATGACCCGAGCCATGCTCCTCTGCTGGGCAAAGGGGTAGTGCTAAAGCAGAACGCAAACCAGAGATATGCGACCAGCGCAGAGTCGGCTGGATGCGTGATGCAGACGGCTCGCAAAAAGAAAATTGCGCTGCAGAGCTTTGTCTCTCGGTCGGATATCCCCTCCGGCAGCACAGTTGGTCCGATCATGGCTGCTCGCTGTGGCATCAACTGCGTCGATCTGGGGATTGCGGGCTGGGCAATGCACTCCGCCCGTGAAGTGGTCTCCTGGCATGATGAAGAGACCCTATGCCATCTATTAGAGGCGCTACTTGAGCCACTTTAAAGGAAAGAGTGCAATCGCCCACGTCTTCGCAGCGCGCGCGAAGGGCAAGCAGGTACTTGCAGAGCCTCATGGTCTGGAACTACCCGGTCACTACAGCGCGGCAATCGATGCTGCGAAAGAGACTGCGTTCCTACTCTGTCTACTCTGGTTAATCCTTCCAACTCCCTTTCCAACGCTGTGGGTTGCCGCTACCGGCTGGCTCGTCTGGAAAGTCGGCCGCAGCGCCTGTCTCGGTTGGGCACGGCTAGAGCGGCTCCACAGACTAATCGAAGAGGAGCGCTGGGAGATCGAACACCACCGAACTCAGGAGCGCGCGGAGCTCGTCGCTCTCTATAAAGCGAAGGGCTTCTCAGGTCGGCTACTAGATGAGGTAATCGACGTCCTCATGGCCGATGACAATCGCCTGCTACTCGTCATGCTCGAAGAGGAGCTTGGACTCAATCTAGAGATGATGGAACATCCTCTTAAACAGGCGGCAGGAGCAGGGCTCGGCACGCTCATCGCAACCGCGCTCCTCTTAGGCGCCTCACTACTTCCCGCAAAGGAGTCCATCTTCCTCTGCGGCGCTCTCATCATTGGCGTGACTGCAGCTGTCGCTGCCCGCGCTGATAGAAACCATCTCATTCCCGCGACCATCTGGAATCTCGCGGTCGCTGTTCTTGCAGCGGGAGTCGCCTACTTTGTTACCCAGCTCATCTAACGCCCCCTACCTCTTCGATGAATTCTTCTCCTCCGGCCAGGCTGAGACGGTCAGCCCCTTTCTGACCAACCGCTCTCGCTCGTGGGGCAAAGACCTCTCACTCAAAAGTGCGGGTAGCGCCGCAGTTTTGCTGCTCTTCTCCTTCCTCTTCAGTTTTGTCCATGCAACCGCTTCCGACCTCTGCCTCGCCTTTGTCTATTTTTTTGCCGGCGTCCCCGCTCTAATCGCAGCTCTCAACGACCTAAAAAACTGGGAAGTCAATATCGACGTGTTAATGACGCTTGCTGCATTTGCGGCAGTTTGGATCGGAAGCAGCATAGAAGGTGGGCTCTTGCTGGTGCTTTTCGAACTTTCAGGCGCTCTTGAACAGATGGTATCCCGCAAGGCTCACAGCGCACTCCACCACCTCAATGATCTTGCTCCAAAGTTTGCCTATGTCGTCGCAGACGATGGAACCCATTTCGCCAAAGCTGTTCGCGAGATTTCCGTCGGCACACGCCTCCTAGTAAAAAATAGCGAGGTGGTCCCCCTTGATGGCAAAGTGATCGAGGGTAATTCCCTACTCCAGCTAGCTCACCTAACAGGGGAAAGCCTACCAGTCCAAAAACAGGTCGGTGATGTGGTTCCCGCCGGCGCGCGCAACCTCAACAGCGCTCTGACGATCGAAGTTACAAGAACCTCTTCCGACTCCACTCTAGCGCGCATCATCCTACTCATTACCCAGGCACAGGAGGCAAAGCCAAAACTCCAGCGCTGGCTCGACCACTTCGGCAAACGCTACGCCTCGACCATCATCCTGCTGACCCTCTTCTTTGCGATTGGATTGCCCTTTTTGATCACGGCACTTCCCTATTTTGGGCCTGAAGGGGCGATCTACCGCGCCCTCGCCTTTCTAATCGCCGCCTCCCCATGCGCGCTGATCATCGCCACCCCCACGGCCTACCTCGCAGCCATTAGCTCCTGCGCACGCCGTGGCATACTTCTTAAAGGAGGCTCCATCCTCGATGCGCTTGCCAGCTGCCGCATCATTGCTTTCGATAAAACCGGAACGCTCACTTCAGGCCAACTCGTCTGTATCGGGATTGAACCACCTCCTACAGCTCAGACTATCGCCGTCGCCGCCGCTCTAGAGCGCCATGTAGTCCATCCAATCGCCACCGCAATCACCGAGCTCGCCCGTGGCAAACATCTTGTAACCGTAGATCAGGTCAAAGCGATCCCCGGCTTCGGTGTCGCAGGCGTGCTACAAGATGGAACTCCCGTCTCAATCGGCTCCTCACAAGAGCTACAAAACGAAGAGGTGGTCGCTAAGCTTACCATTGGAACAGAGACCTTTCTCTTTCGTTTTACTGATGCTCTGCGCCCCAATGCTGCTCAGCTGATCGCTACACTGCACAAAAGGCTACGCATTGCTATGCTCACTGGAGATCGCCGCGTGAATGCGCTTGCCGTCGGCAAAGCGCTCGGCATCGATGAGATCTTCGCCGAGCTTCACCCCGAAGACAAACTCAAAAAGGTCGATGAGCTCGCCAAGGAAAGCGGCCTCGCAATGGTCGGTGATGGAGTCAATGATGCGCCCGCACTCGCTCGCGCAACTGTAGGGATTTCCCTCGGTCGCATCGGCAGCGCAACCGCAGTCGATGCCTCCGATGTGGTGCTGCTTAATGACGACCTGACGCTTCTGCCCTGGCTCTTTGACAAGGCGCACCAGTCTGGCCGCATCGTTCGCCAGAACCTGATCCTCGCGATCTCCGTGATCTGCTTCGCCACCACTCCAGCCCTACTCGGCTGGATCCCCCTCTGGCTCGCCGTGATCCTCCACGAAGGAGGTACTATCGTTGTCGGCCTGAATAGTCTGCGACTACTCTATACAAGCAGGAGATAGATGTCGCTTTCCATATATAGTGCTTCCAGTTCAGAGGCACCCAAGAGTGCAGAGGAAACACCCTTCTAATACCATTTACAGAAAAATCTTGGTGCTTCTTTCACAATGTCTATGTAATATTTTGAGTATGAATCGACCTTTACTCTTTTTTCGCGACATGGCAGGACACTGTTTCTGCCTACTACTCTTACTAGGTTTTCCTTTCTGTGCGAATGCCAAAGAGTCCTCCCCTTCAAAGCAGGAACTCAAGGTGTTAGTTTTAATCATCACCTCTGACCATTTTCCTGTGTACAAGGAATTTCAAAAAATATGGCGATCGTACATGAATCTGGATCCAACCCATTTCGAGGTCTATTTTCTCAGAGCAGATCCCAGTATGAAGGAGCTCTATCGGATAGACGGTGACACGATCTGGTCCAGAACAAGTGAGGGGTGGTGCCCAGACCCAGGAATTCTGAACAAAACGATTATCTCATTAGAGGCCATGGAGCCTAGGCTCCATGAGTTCGATTATGTCCTTAGAACAAACCTCTCCGCACTATTTGTATTTCCTCGACTCCTAAACTATCTTCAGAATATGCCAAGGAAGCGATGCTATACCGGATCTAATACTGGTGAAAACAGCGTAATTGGCTCTGGTAGCGGCTTTATCATCTCGCCCGATGTGGCAAGGATGCTTATCGCTGATAGGGATATGCTCATCGAGCATACATCAGGCACTGATGATGTAACGATTGGAATCTGCTTAACAAAGCGGCATGATGTACATCTGATTCGCAAAGACCGTATCGATATCTGGTCGCTACCTCAATGGCAAGCAATGAAGAATAGCCTTCCCTCCGATGTCTTTCATTTCCGAGTAAAGTCATCCGATAAAGAGCGCTTGGCAACCGACACATTTATCCAGTCGCAACTTCGCGATATGTTCTATCCAGAAGCTGCTGTCAATTAAATACAAGAAACCACTACCTATACCCGTTCCACCTCAATCTGCTAGAGTGCGATTGAGGTGGAAGGAGTATAGGAGGGCACAGGGATGCCCCAAGTGTGCCATTTGATGCGCTCGCCCTGGCTTTCACGCAGCTCAAACCCAAACTTATTTCTCATAAATGGTATTATCTCCACTCGCGCAGAAATAGTTGATTCCATGCAGAGTAGACACAGCGATGCCCGTCTTCGCCGCAAATATAGACAATTTCATTCGAATTATAGATCTGTTGCACAAGATCATGAAAGGGCAGACCGCGGTGTACCGATCCATAGACAATCAGGTCGAATTCGTGATTTCGAATTCGACCTTCAATCTCTTCCCGATTGATCGGAATATCTTCTAATACCTTCGTATAGGAAAAACCTTTGCCGTAGAGCTTCTTGACATCCTCTGCATAGCTTGTGTAGAGATAATCGATTTTCGGATAATCAACCAGACGCTCTCCCAACTCCTCTCTCAATCCAATCAGCATACATTCGCGCATATAATCCGGAGATACTTCCGAAGATAGATAGAGCACAGATCCTGCGCCTCTATATCCAATCGTATGTAATATGTGGTGAGCGATATGCCTCGTGGTTAAATGTCTACGCGTATGATCTAGAATTTTCTCTAACAGTTCATTGTACCGCTGTTTATTGAAACGGTGGTGATCAATTCGCAAAGGTTTTCCTCTGACGGGAGGAATCACTCCAGGGAGTTGCATCGCCTCTAAAATCAGATTCTTTGGCAACAAAACCAGCGTGTCTGCCGCACAATTTTCTAGATTCAGAAAATAGGGAATGCAACCATTTGCCAAAATCTCATAATGCCTCATGCAGTCCCAGCCACCTTTCTGTTGAGTAATGGCAAAATAGGAGCGCTGATAACTGGCATAATAGTCAGACTCCTCCTCGTATATATATGTCGATGCATCTCCGGGGATAACAATAGCGCAATCGCGATCTTTTTTAGGAATCTTAGAGACAACCTTTACTTCAGGAATTCCGAATTGAAGCGGGTAGGG
>CAZEZK010000063.1:0-8791 GCA_964516935.1 uncultured bacterium | reverse complement strand
AATTCTCATCAAAAAAATTAACTTTCTTATAAACCTGCCTTCCCTCATGGGGAAGACAGCGTGTAAGCCCTATAACATACTTATCTTTCTTCCATCTCTGCTGTCAAAATAGCTCACTATCAGACAAACTGGGCGGCTGAACCACCTTTTCGCCAGGATGTTTCACCCGGGAAAGCAAGAGAATACGGGAGGTCGTATATTTTTTGCAACGCACCCAAAACGGTGTATCGCAACACTCTAAAAATAAAGCGATTGCACGCAAGAAAAATACCTCAATAGCTGTCAAAAACTAGGCCATCTCACGCAGAAAAACTCAACGCTCCGCACAGACAAAACAAACGAAATATTTTTATTTACACCAGTTCGTATCTAATTTTGAGCATGTAATACCATTTATGAAAAATAAGTTTGAGTTTGAGCTGCGCGGAAGGAATTCTCTATCTCTGCGCCCCTCTCTTCTTTCAAGTGATACCATTTTTAGGACTGCCCTATAGCGCACTAAAAACACTTTGGCGTAAGATGATCGAGGCCATCTAGGCCATTATGAACAACTGAAATAGGGAGCGGCGCCTCTACCGCGCCGTGTATTGAGAATGAAAGAATTTATAGAGTACATCGTAAAAAATCTCGTCGACTACCCGGATGAAGTGCGTATCAATGAAGTGAACGGCACTCATTCGCTGATCATCGAACTCTCCGTTGCTAAAACTGATATCGGTAAAGTCATCGGGAAAAAGGGCAAGACGATTCATGCGATCCGCACCCTTCTGATGTCTGTAGCGAGCCGCAATGGCGTCCGCGTCAGCTTGGAAATCATCGAAGAAAAAGAACCTAGTCCTACCTAGGAAAGACAAACCGTTTTAAATCTTCTGCCGCATAGGTATTAGGGAAAAGCTGGCGTGCCTCGCGCGCCAGCTCTTCTGCATCGCGATACCGTGCAGAGAAATGGGTGAGAATCAAAGTATCAACCCCCGCTTCAGAGGCAAGCGTCGCCGCCTCCATCGTCGTCATGTGCATATACTCCTCTGCAAGCGCTCTCTCTGCATCTGCATAGGTACTTTCACAGAGGAGCATCTTGGCACCCTTAGCGAGTCTTAACGCAGCTGCACAGGGCCGTGTATCAACAACATAGGCAAATGTATCGCCGCGGCGCAGATGGCTCACCTCATCGAGATGGATCAGGCGATCACCTACCCGTAACTTGCCTTCACGCTCTAGGCGACGGACATCGGGCCCTTGCACGCCGAGAACTTGAAGCTTCTCTTTATCGAATTTGCGAAGATCGGTTTCAGTAATTCGCCAACCGATATTTTCCACACCATGGTTGAGAAAGGCGGCCTCAATGCGGAACGGGCCATCTTCGATAATTCCCTCTCTGTCTACAGGATGTTCGACCACATGAATGGCCTCGCGATACATGCAACAGTAGCGAAGGCGATCAAAATACTTTTTTCCACTAGCAGGATAGTAGCAGTGGATCGGATGAGTCACCTTATCGAGATTGAGGCGCATGAGCATGGAGCTGAGCCCTAAACAGTGGTCTCCGTGAAAATGGCTGACAAAAATGCGCGTTACCGTCGGCGGGGCGATATCAGCAAAAATAAACTGGCGCTGTGTCCCCTCACCCGGATCAAAAAGAAACCCCTCACCATTCCAGCGGAGGAGATAGGCTCCATGGTTACGGAAGCGCGTAGGCTGCTGGCTAGAGCATCCGAGAATAGTGAGATCGCGAGAGCCGCCAGTTCCTTGTCGATTATCCGCCATGATGGGGTCTCCAAGCAAAGAATGGAAGCCGCGCAAGTCCGGCACCGACGAGTCCTCCAACAATATGCGCAGTATTGGCGATATGGAAAGAGAGCTGCATCGAGAATGCCAACTGGCTGAGAGATGCGAGCAGCTGGAATGCCCAAAGGCCAATCACAAAGAGGAAGAGAAATACGAGTGAGGATTGGGGCACGGGATATCCTTCCCAAGGGGCCATACGCATACGCATCCAGATAAATCCTGCATAACCCATGACGACGCCGGAGTAGCCGATAAAGTAGGGGCCGTTGACTAAGTACTGAGCGACATTGGATGGGATGGCGACGAGGATAATGAAGAGAATGAGCTTGAGAGACCCCATACGCTGTTCAATAGGACGACTAAGGGCCCAGACCCAAAGCATATTGAAGAGAATGTGGATGAGTCCGCCATGGAGGAAAATGGGGGTAACGAGCCTCCAGACCTCTCCTTCACGGATCTGCTCAAAAGGAGCTGCTTGGGGAATTGGCGGTAGCGGTCGTCCAAACTTCTGCCAAACAAGAGGTGCGAGCCCCATCCATGGCATTTTGTTTCCCTGAGGTGACTCAAAGAGTAACGCAGAGTCCACTGAAGTAAAGGCGTTCTCATCCGCTGTTTGAGTAGCAAGATAGAGGCGCGGTGTGAAACAGAGGGCGCTAATGAGGATTACCATCAAGGTTACGGGAAAAAAGAGAGCCTTTTCGACGAGAGAGCGCTCTTGCTGGGGGGGAGGCGCGACGGGACGCGGCGGATCTATCTGGAATTCGACATGGCAAGAATCATCCTGAAAGCGGGCGAACCAAGAGAGTGTTTCAGATAACTGATCCTCATCATGAACCCAAATCTGGTAAGAAATATCGCCTGTCTGCGCATCAAAAGTGCCGTCGCAGGAGTGGACTACCCCTTTCGTCTGCAGGTAGCCAGAAAAGCGGCGGGCGAGAAATTCACTAGCGAGGGTACCAATCATCCGCATTGGCGAATCTTCTCGATCAATGTCGATGTAGCTAGGCCTGGGATACGACGCACGAGATGGAGACGTCCTCCATTCTGTTTGACCACTTCAGCCTCTACACACTGCTCCCCATATTCAGCGCCATTCACATGAACGTCAGGACGGAGACGTGCGAGTAGCGCGCGAGGATCGGTCTCTTCAAACCAGGTGACATAGTCCACCCACTCGATTGCAGCCATCATCTCCAAACGATATGGAAGCGGGATAATAGGACGGAGCGGATTCTTATATTTTTGGATCGATGCATCAGAGTTGAGCGCGACAATCAGGACATCTGCCTGCTGAGCCGCTTCATGAATGATGAAGAGGTGCCCCGCGTGAAAGAGGTCGAAAGAGCCATTCAAAGTCGCTATCGAGCGGCCTGAGGCGCGGATCTGCGCAACGGTTCGCTCAAGATGAGCGGGTTCGATGAGCTTTTTTTGTAGCCAAGCGGGTCGTTTTTCCATGTTTTTTCTCTGATGGGAAGGCAAGCCGGAACACTTCATCGTAATCCTCAACAAAATGGACGTCGATCCCCTTCTTAAGAAAGTCGGGCAGCTCGTCGTAATCGCGTAAGTTTTCTTTTGGGAAGATCAGCATCGTCACTTTTGAGCGGCGGGCTGCGATCAGCTTTTCCCGCAATCCTCCAATTGGGAGAACGCGACCTGTCAATGTTAACTCGCCCGTCATCCCAAGATCAGTACGGACGGGGCGATTGAGTAGAAGGGATAGAAGCGCAGTAACCATCGTGATTCCCGCTGAGGGGCCATCCTTCGGGGTCGCTCCTTCTGGGATATGGATATGCACCTGTGACTTTTCAAAGAAAGGAATCCCCGGTGCATAGCGCTCTACGCGACTATGGACATAGGTCCAGGCAATCTGTGCTGACTCCTTCATTACATCTCCAGCCTGACCAGTTAACTTCATTTCGGTCTTCTCTGCGGGATATTTCACCACCTCGATGTAGAGCGTTGCGCCGCCCATAGAGGTCCACGCCAACCCTGTACAGACGCCAATTGGATTGACATTGTAATAGCGGTCACTAGTAAAGATCGGCTTACCTAGATAGGTCGAGAGGTTATCAGCGCTGATAGCTACACCCTTCTCTTTAGGCCCCTTCTTGCGCTCTAGCGCTCTTGCAATCTCTACAGCCACTTTGCGCAGGATCTTCTTAATCTGATTCTCGAGAGTACGAACCCCAGCTTCTCTAGCGTAGCCGTTGATGATCTGAGCAATCGCCTCTTTAGAGAAAGTCACATCTTTTGCAGTAAGCCCCATCGCCTTCTTATTGCGCGGAATAAGATATTTTTTGGCGATCTCAACCTTCTCTGCCTGGATATAACCAGCAAGGCGCATCATCTCCATACGATCCTTCAATGGTTCTGGGATCGTGTCGAGCACGTTCGCTGTCACAATGAAGAGGACATTGGAAAGGTCGCAAGGAACATCGAGATAGTGGTCAAGAAAGTCTTTATTCTGCTCCGGATCGAGAACCTCTAGTAGCGCTGAAGCGGGATCTCCATGATAGCTAGCACCCATCTT
Source organism: uncultured bacterium (assembly GCA_964516935.1). Taxonomy (GTDB): domain Bacteria; phylum Chlamydiota; class Chlamydiia; order Chlamydiales; family SM23-39; genus CAZEZK01. The sequence continues at coordinate 4,476 of CAZEZK010000063.1, read as the reverse complement.
GTCGACCTCATCGAGCATGATGACAGGATTCATCGTCTGCGTCGCCTTCAGAGCCTGGATCATTTTGCCAGGCATCGCTCCCACATAGGTACGGCGATGTCCCTTAATCTCCGCTTCGTCGCGCATACCACCAACAGAAAAGCGATAGAATTTGCGATTGAGAGCTCGAGCCACGCTCTTCCCGATACTAGTCTTGCCAACACCTGGAGGGCCGACGAGGCAGATGATACTCCCCTTTACGCCACCTGTAAGTTTACCAACGCCGATGAACTCGAGAATGCGCTCCTTAATATCCTTCAACCCATAGTGATCATGTTCGAGGACCTTTTCTGCTTTAGCGAGCTGATGAGTCTCTTTACTATACATCCCCCATGGGACAATGGTCAACCAGTCAAGATAGTTGCGACAAACGCCATATTCCGCAGACTGCATCTCAAGCGCACTCAATTTCTCAAGCTCATCTTGGATTACCTTCAGCACCTCTTCGGGCACGACTCTCTTTTTAAGCCGTTCGCCAAACTTCTCCGCATCAACCGTCTTATCATCCTTCTCAAGTCCCAGCTCTTTCTTGATCGCTTTGAGCTGTTCGCGGAGGAAAAATTCTCGCTGCGTCTTAGAGATGGTCGCTTCGATACGCTGATTAATGGAGCTCTGCAGCCGACTAATATCAAGTTCTTTTTTAAGAAGAATCAGAGCCTTATCGATTCTCAACTCGATGTCAAAGGTCTCTAGAACATCTTGCAGATCCTCTCGAGAAGCGGTAGTAAGCGCTACAGCAAAATCTGCCAGACGTCCAGGCTCAGTGAAGTCTGAGTGGCCAAGAAAGATTTGGAGCTCCTCTTTAAAAAGCGGGTTGAGCTTCAGCAATTCTTTAATTGTTGTGATAATGCTGATCGAATAGGCCTTAAGCTCTTTAGAAAGACGCGCTGTAATTGAGTCATCGTGGTATGTAACCTGCGCGAGTAGATGTTTTCCCCTTACCACTTTTTTGATCGAAGCGCGCTTTTCCATATTGAGGACAACTTGCGCACCGCCCTGCTCCATCGGGATGATGCGCAAAATACGCGCAACCACACCAACGCTATGGAGATCATCTATGGAAAGTTTGTAGATATTAACATCCTCTCTCTTGGTCAAGAAGAGTCCAAGACATTTGTGATCGGTTTTCGCCACCATCTTAAGCACCTCATAAAAGGCACCAGGCTCGATCACAATGGGAGCAGCCATCCCCGGAAAGAAGGGGCGGCGATTCAATGGGAGTATGTAGAGCTGGTCGGGGTAGGGCAATCCAGGAACAAGCGTTCGAGGATCTTTTTCATTGTCAGAGGGCCCAACTTCCTCAATCACAGGCTCTTGATCAATAGGATCAGGATTTTGGTCGTCTTCGTTCACAGGATCCATCGTACCTAAGTCTCTCTTTTTAACCCAATTTCTTCCTGCGCGCTTCGCCTCTCCCTGTTCTCTGCATCTCTGTTCGTGAGTCTCGCATGAACAGAGAGATTTTTTATTTCCAGAGAGGGATTGGGGGAAGACCTTTTGGCATGGGGATTACACCGTTGAAAATCTGATTCAAGTTCAGCTGCTGGATCAGACCTTGTAGCACCTGTTGGAAGATCGCCTTCTCGATCTCTCCTACGGGGAATCCAGTTTCAGAACTGATATTGTGGAACTCCATCTCGGGAAGCGTATAGCTTTTTTTTGTACCATCCGCTTGCATCACATCCACCGTCATGCGATTGAAGCGCAGAATGCGGATGAGGTAATCCCGCGAAGACTTCTTAGAGGACTTTTTCCCTAAAATTGTCGCCCAGTTGCTCTTGCTTTTCTTTTTATTGTAATACTCAACCCCGATGAAAATATCACTGATAACGATCTCGTCAATGATCAGCGGATCGGCAAGGATCTGAGACATGGGAGTCTGCACATGGATGCTATTCGCTGAAAAAGCTGTCTGAGAGCGAGAATCGGGTGGGTTGCCTACCCAGATCTGTAGGAGATCTGCACCCTGGGAATAGATTTCTAGCGTGTGAATTTTAACAGGGACACCGAGCTGGCTGGAGAGCATATGCGCTGCCACCTCCACTCGGTAAACCCATGCGAGCGCCCCAGCAATTGCGACGCCCGCAACAAGTAAGAAAAAAATCGTTACAATTTTTTTCAAAAACCGTCCTATTCGATCAATTTGCGCATCTTTTTACCAGGCGTGAACTTCACAGCTTTGCGAGCTGGAATCACGATAGGCACAGAAGCATTCTTTGGATTGCGGCCAACTTTCTGTTTGCGCTCGACAATCTCAAAGACTCCGAAGTCGCGGAACTCCAGACGATCCCCTTGCGATAATCGATCTGTCATTGCATCTAAAAAGGCTTGGATAACATTGCGCACATCATTTGGGTGTAACCCTTTTGACTGAGAGATAGTTTGAATCAGCTTTTTCTTTGTAATCGTCGCCATATTCGGACTCCTTCGTTGGCGTAACATAGCATTTTCGGTTGAGTTAGACAATCGCATTCCTCCTTTGGTAAGTAACCCTACAATAGCTCTTTCTGATTATTTTGCAAGTCACTTGAGCACAATGAGCTTCTTTTTTTTCTTTCCTGCGCCCAACAGAAGGTAGGTTTTGTCGATAATATCTTCCACAGAGAGGCGTTTTGCTGCATCTGAAACAACTGTATTATTCAAATAACCACCGCCATTCTGTACAAGCCTCACGGCTTCTCCACGACTACTTGTCAATCCAACTTGTGCGAGCAAATCCGTGTATTTCTGCTCCAGCACCTGTTCTGTCGACAGCGTCATAATAAGCGTCGGATCAAGCTCCTGCAGCTCCTGAGCCAACGCTTTGAGAGCGGAACCAGTAAGTCTTGTCTCAGATCCTGGAGCAAGTCCAGAAGAGAGCTGAAGAGCACCCTGCAGAGCCTCCTCTCCGTGCACAAAGCGCACCACCTCATCGCCAAGTCGCCGCTGTGCAACACCAGGTTCAAGCGCATCAATCTCTGCCTCTTCCAGGAAGGTAAATACGCGGAGCATATGCCCCACATCTGCATCGGGAATTGAGAGTAGATACTGATATAACTGGTAGGGCGAATAACGATGTGCCGAGAGCCAGACAGCCCCCTCCGCTGTCTTACCAAATTTCTTACCGTCACTGCGAGTGAGCAGCGGGAACGCGAGACCGTGGGTCGGCGCTTCTCCCATCTTGCGATTAAGCTCAATTCCAGCTGTAATATTGCCCCACTGGTCGCTTCCACCCACCTGTAAAGAGATCGATTTGCTTTTGTGGAGATGATAAAAGTCGTAACCCTGGAGCACCTGATAGGTAAACTCTGTGAAGCTAATCCCCTCTTCTGACTCAAGACGAGTGCGAACGCTATCCTTTGCCAACATCGCGCTAACGCGAAACTGTTTGCCCACATCTCGCAGAAAGTCAATAAGCATAAAATTCCCCAACCAATCCATATTGTCGAGCACTGGAGCATCGAAAAAAAGTGGCATCGAGTGGAGAAACTGGGAAATCGACTTCACATTGTGGCGAAGCTCCTCTTCAGAGAGCAGCGGGCGCTCGATGCTGCGTCCAGAGGGATCGCCAATACGCCCAGTTGCGCCACCCACAACAAAGTGGACTCGATGACCCGCTTTACGCAGCCATGCAAGCGCCATAATTGGGACCAGGTTACCTAAATGGAGACTGTCTGCTGTTGGATCGATACCCAGATAAACGCCAGCGGGATTCGTTAGATGTTCGGCAAGGCCGGGCGTCATCTGCTCAATGAGGCCACGCTGTTGAAGTCGTTCAATTATTTTCATCTAAGATCCCCTGTAAATAGTGTCCATACTCATTGTTCACGTAACGCTGGATTATGCGCTCCAACTGTACGCGCCCCACATACCCGTTGCGATAGGCAACCTCTTCAATACAGGCGATCTTGATCCCCTGCCTCTCCTGAATCGCCTGCACAAATGCAGCCGCTTTATGGAGCGCATCAAAGGTCCCGGCATCGAGCCAAGCTGCACCGCGCTCCAGCAATCGCACGGTGAGCTGCCCCTTTTCAAGGTAGAGGCGATTGAGATCAGTAATCTCCAACTCCCCTCGAGCCGAAGGACGCACCGAGCGCGCCATCTCCACCACCTCCGGACCATAAAAGTAGAGTCCCGGAACGGCATAGGAGGATTTTGGCTGTGTAGGCTTCTCCTCGATGCTCTCCACCTCCATCCGCGCATTGAACGAAACGACGCCATAACGCCTCGGATCGTGCACTCGATAACCCAAAATGAGCCCTCCTGAGCGCAAAGCCGCGCCTTCGCGCAAAACTACCTGAAGGTCAGGACCATAGAATAAGTTATCTCCCAAAATTAATGCAACGGATTCATTCTGAATAAATGGCGCACCAATCAAGAGTGCCTGCGCGAGTCCCTCTGGCCGCTCTTGCACCGCATAAGAGATGGTCAACCCCAGATCTCTTCCCGTGCCGAGTA
>CAZEZK010000062.1:0-8867 GCA_964516935.1 uncultured bacterium | reverse complement strand
GATCACGTTGAGATTTGCGAATCACGTAAGCCAGATTGACGATCAGAAAGAACTCACCCAAGACACAGCGGCTATCACTGTTGTTAACGGACTAACTAAAGACGGGAATAGCAACCCCAATCCAATAACTTGGTTTGGACACGCCTCGATACGTATTGAATATATCCGAGATGACCAAGATGCATATCTTAAACATCTTGAATACATAGCTGACAACCATTCAGAACTTCACGACCAAGCTTTTTTCGACAGGGAACAGTCTATGATTGGCAGTCAAGTGATGATGAAAGGACATCTGACCGATTCCGGCGTTAAGCTTGAGCCGTCTAAAAAATTTAATCTGTCATATTGTTCTGGAAAAACCACAACTTCGATTATAACAAAAGCAGATGCGAATAGCTTGATGGAGCGTATCATTTTCGACATCCGGAAAATTTTGGCTGATTCCAATAGATACGCAGGACAAGGACATTCATCCTCTTTGATTATATTTACAGCAACAGGAAACAATTCGGTTTGGTCATGGACTAGGCGAATATTTTGGGTAGCTCCTCTCCTGGCACTAAATACACTTCTTTTACCCCTGATAATCCCCTGCCTCTTAATTCCAGCAAGGTTCGCTAGCGCTATTTTTCATATCCCAATGACCGCTTGGAATTGGATGGAACTCCAGATATTTGGTAACTACCATAATTGCATAACGTGGGCAAGAACTATTCTGTCGCAAGAATTGGCGTCAATTTTAAATAGTTCACATGCAATAGAACATGGAGGCACACAATGGATAGCCACTACTCCAAGTGACTTGATCCCAAACAGACCAGGAAATTCCAACACCAGCGTTTCTAATATTAATACAATGTAAGGAAATATAACATGTTACCCTCAAAGCCAACATCTCTAACAGATGCAATAAATTCAGTTGCCTCACTTCAGGATTTAGCAGCTCTTCAAGACAAGGTGGGAATACACGTCTCTTTTTTTGGGGGGCGTTATATCTCAGCAAAGGGGTACACAGGCACAGCTTCAATAGATGATTTAGCTAGAAAGACATGTGCATTGAACTTAGGAGATTCTCCTAAGGAAGTCAGGCTCCCAATACAGAAACATATAATCATTCTATATGAAGAAGCTTCTAAACAAATGTGGAATGACACTTACTTAATTACGAAAATTTTCTGCATAATTAGAAATATTCTCTACGCTCCCTACGCAATTTTCGGGATATGCTTCTTAGGAATGGGTGAAAATGTTTTTTGGAGAATGATTTCCGATACTCAGGATCGTTGGGAACACAAATATGGCAGATATCAAGATACATCCTATGGAGATTACGGGGATTCTGAAATACCTCTCGTAGGGGATCTCTAACATAACCCCTTACCAAGACACCTGCAAAGTCATTAGATGATCAGAAGGAGCTTACCTCAGAGGTTATGCAACACACCCCCGGCGTGAAAATTGAATCCTCGTTAAATTCCAATCTATCGCGCATTTCAAGAAAGATCGAAACTTTAATTATAACGAAAGAAAATACAACGAATTGATCGAGAATATTGTTATTTATATCCGGACTCAACAAGTAAGCCCCCGAATGTAATGAAATTACATTTACAGCATTCGGTGTTTTGTCGACGAGCAAAAAATCTTCAAATCCCATTGAGAAAATTTCTCAAGCCTGGAGAAAAACTAAACGTGATTTTTGATTCAACAGGCCTGAAGGTTTTTGGCGAAGGCGAATGGAAGGTCCGAAAACATGGATACTCGAAGCGCAGGACCTGGCGCAAGGTCCATGTAGGGATGTGTGCAGATTCTGGGCAGGTTATTGTTAGTGCAGTGACTTCAAATAACATAAGTGACGATGAAGCAATGATACATATAATAGGGGCCTTAGAAGAGACTCCGCTCGGGGATATTTTCGGGGATGGTGCTTATGATACAACCAATTATGGATACAATTTTGTTTTCTGCGAATGGTATTATTTGACCATCCAGTCCCTATACCAAACTCCCCTCTCGCTCACTTGTCTGTGCATGCCACATCTGTGCGTAGTCTCCTTCGTGTTGCAGGAGCTGTTCATGGCTGCCTCTTTCGACAATTTTGCCTTGATCGATAACTAGGATTTCGTCGCTGTTTCTGATGGTGGATAGGCGGTGGGCGATGATGAGGATGGTGGCTTGATTGCGATGGGCTTCTAGGGCATCCATGATAAACCGTTCGGTGCGGGTGTCAAGGGCGCTGGTGGCCTCGTCTAGGATGAGCACGTCGGGTTTTTTTAGTAGCGCGCGGGCCAGGGCGAGGCGCTGCTTTTCGCCGCCAGAGAGGCGGTAGCCGCGTTCGCCAAGCATGGTGTCATAACCGCTGGGGAGCTGTTGGATGAACTCACTGCAGCCGGAATCTTGGGCGACTCGTTCGATCTCGGAGAAAGGCACCGATTCTAGACCGAAGCAGATGTTATTGTAGACGGTGTCGTTGAAGATGAAGGTCTCTTGACTAACTACTCCTAGCTGATCTCTCCAGGACTGGATCTGGATGTCGTGGAGTGGGATGTCATCGATCGAGATTGTTCCTGCGGTGGGTTTGTAGAGACCGACAAGGAGGTCGGCGATGGTCGATTTGCCGGAGCCGGAGCGGCCGACGAGGGCGACGGTCTTGCCTTTGGGGATGTCGAGGGTGATGTCGTGGAGTACAAACTGCTTGCCATCATAGGCGTGGTGGACGTGATGGAAACGGATGGTCTGTTGCATGGGAGGGATCTGTAGAGAGCCGTCGGAGATGTACTCTTTGCCGTCATCACTGAGAAGTTTCATGAGTTGGGTCACTTCGCCCCAGGCGTGAGTCATGGTGCCTACGGAGTACATGATCTGAGGAACGCGATGAGCGGTGCGGAGGAGGACTGTAAGGTAGGTGATAAGAAGGGACATGCCCATGGTGCCGCTGTTGTGGAGGAAAAAGTAGCCGATGAGTGCGCAGAGACCAATCACGCACATGGCAACGACCTCATTGAGCTGCTGCATCGACTGGGCGCGACGGGAGAGGCCGAAGTTTGCCTGCACGGCGGCGGAGGCAGACTGGTCAAGCTGTTTATCGATAAAGTCAAAACGGTGAAAGGTGGTGATGAGGCGAATGCCACTGACTGTTTGAGCGAAGACCTTGAGATATTCGGTGAGATGCTCAGCAAGTGTGAAAGAGTGGCCTTTAATCTTGCGGAGAAGTTTTCTCTGGAGGATGAGTCCAGTGGAGATGAGGGATAGGACTACGAGAGTGAACTGAAAAGAGATAAAGAAGAGAACACTTAGGAGCACTAGAACGATGAGCGCAGCTTGGAGAAAGGATGCTGCGGCGTTGACAAATGTGGGAAGGGCATCAAAGGGGAGCTTGGCTGCGGAGACGAGCTCCCCAAGTTTGCAGTGGTTGACGAAAGAAAAGCTGCACTGGAAGAGCTGCTTGCGGAATTTTCTGACGATGCGCATCTGAAGCTCATTGACAAAGACGGCGAAACTGACAATAGCGAAATAGTGCGAAAGGCTCTTGAGGATTTGCATGCAGATGGCAAAGAGAAAAAAGAGCATGAAATTGGCGAAACCGGCGTGTTCGATGAGTGTGATGGGAAGATGGATCGCCTGAGCAATGCGGTTGAACTTCTCAATGGGAGATGCTTCGCCGCTAAGGATAGTGAGCGCGGCAAAGATAAATGCAAAGGTCATCCCCTCGCAAAGGGATGCAAAGACCTGAAGGAAAAGGTTGGCCGTAAGGGATAGGAGATGCGATCGCTTCTCGCCTTTGAGCACATCGATAAGGGGCTGGATTTTCTTCATCGGCGAAGCCGCTCTAGATAGTCGAGCCCCTCTTCTGAACCGAGGAGCTGGACGGCAAGAGGGAAGAGCTCGCGCTGGATGGCATCTGGATCAAGAATGTCGCGCTCATCAGCGAACCCTTCTCGGAGTAGATAGTCGCGGAGGAATTCGGCGTTTTTTTTCTGAAACCGTTTAACGCGTTCATCTTCGCGAGCCTCTAGAAGCGCTAAGAATCGACGAGCATCATAGTCGCACTCTTTGATGGCATCCCAAAAGCGCTCAATAAATGCGGGTGTGACGACTGCTTCAGCGAGGGCCTCTTTAGTGAGGGGGCGTCCGCGTCCCTGTTTTTTGAGGGCAAGGTAGCGCTCTAAGATCTGGCCGCGGCGAGCGATGGTGTCGGGATGGACGATGGCGGCCCAGTTTTTTGGATCGACCTGCTTCCACTGTCCATAGGTGGCGACGCCGCCATTGAGGAGATGGTAGAGCTCTTCGGGATGGTTGGCAAGATAATAAGCGGAGACCATCTCCGGGGGCTCTTCTGAGCGAAGAGACGGGAGCTGCTGCTGGGTTGCGTAGTCGTCGAGACTCTGTCCGGGGAGGGGTTGTGCGCGCTTGGGGGTTTTGGGAGAGAGGAGTGGCTGGGATAGAAATGTCTGCTGCTGCTGGATCTGGCGGAGATCGATGATGGCGATATCGGGGCATATGGCCTGCCAGCGCCAGACGTCATTGGGATTGCAGGTAAAATAGAAGATCTGTCTCTCCTCTTGTGCGAGTTGAGAGAGAAGCTGAACAACGTGGTCGAACCGCTCTGGATCGCTGTTGGTGAGAACCTCATCGAGGAAGAGGGGCATATGGACGCCCTCAGGCTCCTGCTCTAGCGCAAACGCGAGGCGCACAGCGAGGAGGAGCTGCATACGAGTGCCGCGGGAGAGCTGCGTGATGGTCTTGCGCTCTTGGGTTGAGGTTTCTATGGCCTCGAAGGAGGCTCCTTCAGCAGCGAGGCGGAACTGGTTTTTGGTGATCTGCTGGAACCAGCGGGCGGCGCGCTGAACGACAGCTGGCTGATGGTCGCGACGGTAGATCTGCTCAACGCGATCGACGAGGATCTGCGTGAGCTCTTTGCGAGCGACTAAACGGGCGGCACTCTGTACGGCGGCGAGACGCTCGCGTAGTGCCTCGCGGAGCTGCTGTCCCGCACCTGCGCGCTCGGCATGGCGGATCTCTGCCTGAAGCTCGGCGAGCTCTTTGCGGAGCTCTTCGACACGGGCGGCGCGCTCGGAAGCGTCGCTGGGGAGATCGCCAATCTGCTCGCGAAGCGCGGTGAGTTCACGCTCTTTGCGCTGAAGGGTGCGAACCGCTTCAACGCGGGCAAAGATGCGCTCGAAAGCGCCGCGGATGGGATCTGGTTCGCCCCAGGGTATCGCAAACTGACTCCAGAGTGTGCGCTCTTGCTTGAGTCGCGTTTGTAGAGTTTCAAGGCGTTGACGAAGCTGCTGGAGGGAGACCAACTCGTTCTGAAGATCGCGAAGTTCTGGAATGAAGAGGATCCACGACTGGGTGATGCCCGATTTTTGTAATTGTGCGGTCTGCTCTTCAATGGTCTGCTGCAGTGTGGAGAGCGTTTGAGAGAGAATGCGCTGCTGCTGCGCGCCGGATGCAGCTTGCTGCGCGGCGCCCCATGTGTCGGTAAGCTCCTGGAGCCGCTGAGAGATGTCGGCCTTGGTCCAGGGAAGGAGCTGTTGCCAACCCATCGCCTTGTAGCGGGCGCGGAGCTGCATTTCGCGCCAAATGGCTGGAAGAAGAAGAAGTGGCGCCCAGAATTGGCGGAAAAAGAGTAGCGTTCCAAGGAGTAATCCAGTAGGTAGAAGCAGGGAACGCTGAGCTAGAAGCTGATTGAGTAGCTCGATGGTATGCGCGATCTTGCGAGGATCAGACTGTAGAGGCGGTGGCAGTGCGTGGAGCTGCTCTGCGATTCCAGCGGCGCGGCTCTTCGCCTCTTCGCGGCCCTGCCAGAGCTGCTGGAGGGACCAGAGCTCCTCGATGCGGAGCGCAGCGATCGCCTCAGGAGAGAGACCAAGTAGCTGACTGCGGGCGGCTAGAGAGACCTCTTTCTGTTGGATCTCTTCACGAAGCTGCCGGCACTGACTCTCTAGCGCGCAGATCTGATCAAGACGAACATGCTGCTGCTCGAGATCTGCTGGGAGCTCCATAGCACGCCAGAGCTCCGTCTGTTCGGTGAGTTGAGCCACCTCTGCGGTGAGGATGGCTAGCCCTTTGCCGCGCTCGCAGCGGAGCGCCTCTTGGAGCTCTGCTTCGAGTCGCGGGATCAACTCTTCGCGGTGGCGGAGTGCGCGCTGCTCGAGTTCGTAGCGGCGCACCTGCTGCTGTGCGGCGCGCCACTCCATCACCTCGCCCTTCGCACCGGCTCCAGGGGCAATGCGCGAGAGAGCTTTCTCTAAAGAGTATCCACCAGACATCGCCTCAGAGATCTTCTGCGCAAAGGTGGAGTCCTCTGCAGCGAAGAGGTCATCGATCGCGATGGAGAAGCAGCTCGCGAGTCCCGCATCGGGAAGGCGCAGGCCGTCACCACCGAGTCGCTGGCTCCCCTCGATAGAGATTGCAAAGGAGTGTCCCTGCCACTCCCACTGGCTTTCGATCCAGGCGGGTGTGAGAGTAAGCAATTCTGGCCAGAGGAGCTTCTGGATCGCTTGGCAGATCGATGTCTTACCAGAAGCGTTGGGGCCGACTACCAGGTTGATCTTGGCGCCGATCACTCCCTCAGGAAGAGAGAAGCCGCGGAGTTTAAATCCGGGCAGGCGGTGTAAGTAAAGGCTCTTAAGGCGCACGTTTCTGCTCCATCAGTTCGCTGAGGAGAGCCATCCCCTGCTCGCGGAGCAGCTCTCGTATCTCCTCGGCTTTGGGCCAGCTCTCCGGCATCTGTTTTAGGTAAGGGTGGGCGTTGAGAGATCTCTGCAGCCGCTCGAATGCATCTGCCTCACGCAGGTCGAGCAGCTCACGGGCTAAAAGCGCAGGAAGATCTGAACCCTCGGCGACCTTTTTGAGATCGATCGGCGGTTGGATTCGGTTCTGGATCGACTCGACACCCTCGGGACAGACGAGTGGCCGCGCAAGGGTAGTTCGGCCGTGCAAAATAAAGCGCACCTTGCCAGCCATACCGCCTAGCGCCTTGTCCATCTCCATCTGCAGTCGCAACTCGAGCTCCTCCTCATCGGTGACGTCGAGCTCAACGATCTCCCAACGGAGCGGAGCGAGTGAAACCAGCTGTGCGGAGAGTTTGGTGTCGATCTCCATCGACCAGGCGCCATGAATCCCGGTCTCGCTGATGTCTAGCCCTTGCAAAGAGCCGCAGGAGAGGATCATCGGCTGCTCCCGCACAATGCGTGGAACGTGGATGTGGCCAAGGACCCACGCTGTGTGAGGCAGTTGCGACAGCTCTTTTTGAGAGATGGGGCTATAAGGGCTCTCCGGCGGACCATCGAGATCGCAGTGAAGCATGCCGATCAGCGGTTCTCCTGCGGGAACGGAAGGAAGATCGTAGCATTGCAGCGGATTGCGCTCGACGAAAGAGAGACCATCGATGTGAACCGCGCGGCCGCGGCATGAAAGAGTGATGCGCTCCCACTTCCCCTCGCTTCCAAGAAGGTGGAAGCCGAGCGAGCGCTGCATCTGGGTAAGGAGGTTGCCATCATGGTTGCCTGCGATGACGACCACGGGGATCTGCGCAGCGCGAAGACGCGCCATGCCCTTGCGAAAAAGCGGATAGATCTCAAAGAAGAGGCTCTCGTCATCGGCGACGTCTCCAGCAAGCAGCAGCGCATCAGCAGAGGAGCAGAGACAGTGGTCAATAAGCCGATCCCACGCCTCTGCAACCTGAGAAATGCGTCCAAAGTGAATATCAGCAGCGCAGATCAATCGGATAGACATAGTGCTCTTATTGTTTCTTCTGGGCCGATTTGTAACAAGCAGAAGGGCGAACTACACTTTTTTCTGAGGCAAGGTGTGCAGGTTGGTTTGCGCGATATGATGGTGAGCTTCTCAGCGCGATACGGGCCACAGAGGCGCGGATCGGTCGGTCCGTAAAGACCAATGACGGCGCGATCCAGTGCAGCAGCGAGATGGAGCGGACCGGTGTCATTGCTGACGACAAGCTCCATCTGCTCGAGAAGTGCTGCAAGTTTGCGCACGGAGCCCTTTGGATCGAGGAGCATGGCGCCTGGAAGACCTTGCGCCACGGCCTCCATGAGAGAGCGCTCTTCTGCACTGCCTGTGATGAGAATCTGCATCCCCTTCTGCTGAAGCACGCGACCCACTTTAATGAAGTGCTCTACAGGCCAGCGGCGGAAGGGCTCCTTCGCACCAGGGTGGAGGGCTACCCAGCGCCCCTCAGGGAGGCGATGCGTTTGCCGCTCCGCGTCTGAGAGGTAGACCTTAGGAGCTGCAGAGATCGGCGCGGCGCCGAGGCGCTCGATGATGCGAGACCGCCGCGCCGTCTCATGCTCAAACTGAGGCGGAATCGCATCGGTCAAAACCCACTCAAGCCCCTTCATCTGTCCCGCCGTGCCAACCACCTTCGATGCCCCCAGAATCGCGCTCAGGAAATTAGCGGAGCGCTGCGATGCATGAAAGATCAGCACGTGCGAAAAATGCTCGCGGTAAAGCTTACGCCACATAGAGCAATTGAACTTGTAGAGAGCGTCGATGTGAGGATTATTGGAGAGCGCCTCCGCGCCTACATTGCTTGTAAGAACCGCGAGGTAACAGGAGGGAAAGGAGCTACGGAGAGAGACTAGTCCAGGAATCGCCCAGATAGTGTCACCAAGTCCTGTTGTCGAGACAACTAGAATGCGCAATTGAGAAGAAGGTGGATGGACTTTACGCCATGGAGCGAGAAGCCGAAAAAGGACCCGAAGGATGAGATTCTTCAACTTCGCCATAGCTCTGCTCTGAGTATAGAGAAGAGGATCTTTTCTTGGCCGTTGTGCTAGAGCTATCAACCTTCCGTTTTATCATTAGGCGGACTGAACTCGACGTGTGGAGAATTTTTA
>CAZEZK010000061.1:2002-9206 GCA_964516935.1 uncultured bacterium | reverse complement strand
CTTTCAATTCAACCCTCTTGGGTGCCTTTGAACTGGAAGGAGTATATTCTGTTTTGATACGCCTGAATAGCTCAGTTGGTAGAGCGGCGCATTCGTAATGCGAAGGTGGTCGGTTCGATTCCGGCTTCAGGCATTTTATACTCCAAACCTGCCTAGCGATCAGCTTTTGAGTCGCGTTCGGTATACCCATCATGGCGTCCCATCTGCACTCGGTAGACGGGGTCTATATCAGTGGTGCTGGAGAAGCAGCAGTCGAGATCTTTGAGTAGGCCCGATTCTAAATCATAGACCCAGCCATGGATCGTGAGGGGGCGTTTTTGGAACCAGGCCTCCTGAACGATAGTGGTATGGCAGACATTTAGGACCTGCCGAACTACATTTAGTTCAACGAGGCGGTTGTAGCGCAGCTTCTCGTTAGGGATCTGCTCTAGCTCTTTGAGGGAGTGGGCGTAGACATCTCGGATATGTCTCAGCCAGTTATCGACTAGGCCCAAATGGTGGTCCTCCATAGCTGCTTTTACCCCTCCGCAACCATAGTGGCCGCAGACGATAACGTGCTCTACCTTGAGAATATTTACGGCAAATTCAAGGACAGAGAGGCAGTTGAAATCGGTATGGGGGAAGATATTTGCAACATTGCGATGAACGAGGAGCTCTCCAGGTTCGAGTCCTAGCACTTCATTGGCAGGTACTCGGCTGTCAGAACAGCCGATCCATAGATAGAGGGGATCCTGATCTTTGGAAAGATTCTTAAAGTAATGGGGGGTCTCGCTGGTCTTTTCAATAGCCCAGTTGCGGTTGTTCTGAAAAAGGATCTTTAGGCGGTCACTCATCCTAATAATGGATCATGACACAATTGCCTATTTTCCCGGTTGTGTGGAACAATAAGAGGACCACGCGGGTGTAGCTCAGTTGGCAGAGCGTTAGCTTCCCAAGCTGAATGTCGTGAGTTCGAGTCTCATCACCCGCTTTCCTCTCTTTGTATTATTCAAAGAGAGTTGGTCTTACTGTCTCTTTACGATTGAGATAGTTCTCTTGATACCCTTTCAGATCATCAATGTGAATTACCCAAGCCGCGCCGCGACGTGATGCCTTTAGGAGACCTACTCGTGTTGCGTAATAGATCTTCTGAGCGGGAACGTTCAACATGCGAGCTGCTTGATTTACAGAGTGGTAGCCTTTGTTCGCGTCAAAGAGTAACTCTCCGTTAAATCGAGACTTCGTGCGGGAATACTTGTTCGTGCGATACTCGTCGAGGTCGTTTAAATGAATCGTCCAGCGAGTGTCTTCTTTCGTAGCGCGCAACTTCTGTTGCTTAATCGCTACATAAATAGCCTGTCTCGTCACATTATTGAGGCGAGCCGCTTCTGTAATGGAAACGTAGCTTGGTCGCTCCGTTCCACCCATTGTGGATTGGTTATTTGTATTTTCTTCTTTCATGGTGCAACTCCTTACAACTGTTTTAACTTTTAGCTATATTGTTATAGTTTAATTATTTATTTATACTTATTATTTCAAATAACAAGATTAAAATCAATAGGTTTTCGTGAAAAATGTTTGCTGGACGAGTAAGTGTCTTCCCTTTTAACCTGAGTGAAGTAGACAAGAATTGGAGATTTTCTTCTATAAAGGATTAGCTGTCAATATGATAAAGAATTTAGCTGTAGGGTTTCTGCTCTTTAGCCTTATTTTGGACGCAAAGCTGCCTCAAATCACCCCCAGGGATGCCCAGGTCAAAATTGAGGAAATTCTAAGGGTTCACGCCTCTCATAAGAAGCTAACCCCAGAGCTGATAGGGAGAATCCTCCAGAATTTTTTAGAGGAGTTGGACCCCACTAAGACCTATTTTGTGGAGTCGGAGATCGCCTCTTGGACCACTCCTTCGGAGCCTTTGCTGCAGGAGGTCCTTCGGAAGGTCAATGGAGGGGATTTCTCCCATTTTTCACAAATTCATTCTATTTTAGTCTCTGCGATCGAACGGCGCAATGCCTTAGAGAAGGCGATTCAAGATCTGCCTACCGATGTGAGTGCCGATGAGCTCCGAGACCTCTCTTGGGCGAGTAGCCAAGATGAGCTCTTTACCCGCCTGAAAAAGATCAGAGCTTTACAGCGTCAGGCCTTTAGCCGTCTGGATGGGGAGCCGATGGAGCGGATGGAGGGGCGTATTCTCAAACGGCGCCTCAACCATGAGGCGGAGTGGGTCGGTGCGGTGCCTGAGGAGCGGACGAAACTTGTGCTGACTTTGGCTCTTAAATCGATTACAGCGGCGCTTGACTCTCATACAAATTATTTTACCCCAACTGAGGCGAACCAGTTTATGATCCAGGTGCAGCAGCGGCTGTTTGGGATCGGGGCGCAGTTGCGCGATGATCTTGACGGACTTTCTGTAGTTCGCATCGTCGACAATAGTCCGGCAAGTCAGGGAAATCTACTCAAGATCAATGACAAAATCTTAGCGGTGAATCAAGAGCCGGTAGTGGGGCTTGATATCGTCGAAGCGGTGGAGTTGATTCGCGGCGAAGAGGGAACTCCCGTCGTGTTGACAGTGGTGCGTGAGACGAAAGAGGGGACAGAGAAGTTTGATGTGGAGCTGGTCCGTGGGGAGATCGTTCTTGAGGAGTCTCGCTTTGAGAGCCGTATAGAGCCTTATGCAGATGGCGTAATTGTCCATGTGCGCCTTTTCTCCTTCTATCAGGATCAGAATAGCTCCTCTGCGCTCGACATTCGCAAAGTGATTGATGAGGCGTGCAAGGAGCATCAGGTGAAGGGTGTATTGCTCGATCTGCGAGGCAATGCGGGTGGGCTGCTCTCCCAAGCGGTCTCTGTGACAGGCCTCTTTATCCACAATGGGATCGTCGTCTCTGTGAAGGACCATCTCGGTCGTTTACAACATTTGCGCGAAGTGGATGGTAATCCGGCATGGGAAGGTCCGCTAGTTGTTCTAGTCAATCGCGCTTCAGCTTCTGCAGCGGAGATTGTAGCGCAGACATTGCAAGATTATGGCCGCGCAGTTGTTGTGGGTGATGATCATACTTATGGAAAAGGTACTTTCCAGACCTTTACGCTTGATGCCGTGGAACATCCTACAGTAAATCCTCAAGGGGAGTACAAAGTGACGCGTGGGCGTTATTACACGGTTTCTGGCAAGAGTCCTCAATTGAAGGGGGTCATCTCCGACATTGAGGTGCCTGGCATCCTCTCCAAGCTCGATGTGGGTGAGGAGTTTTCTAAGTTTCCTCTAGAGAACGATGTGATTGAGGCCCACTTTGATGATGATCTTTCAGATCTTTCGCCATTTTATCGGATTCGCCTCGGGACCACCTATAAGGCCGATCTACAATCTCGACTCACGACCTATGCCCCCTATTTGCCCATGCTTCAGAAAAATGCAAGGGGGCGGATCGCCGGCAACTCGCAATATCAAGAATTTTTGAAATCGATCGAAAATAAAGAGTATGACACTCAGGCAGTCGATCTATTTGGTCAGGGCGATCTGCAGGGAGTAGAGGCGACAAATGTACTAAAAGATCTGATCTTTCTGCTGCAGCTATATGCAGTGAGGTAGGAGAGGGGGCGGAAGGTAAAAAACATTTCCCTACTCTTCCGCGCTGCTTTAGTGTTCTTTCGTGTCCGATTTCTCTCTTTCTCCTTTCTCTCCCGTCCTTTATACTATTATCCATATGTTTCCTCGTGTACGTATTGCTCCATCTCCAACCGGCGACCCTCATGTCGGCACCGCTTATATTGCCCTCTTTAACCTCGCATTTGCGAAGCATTTTGGAGGAAAGTTTCTACTGCGTATCGAAGATACCGACCAGACGCGCAGCCGTCCGGAATATGAAAAGAGCATTTTTGACGCCCTGCGCTGGTGTGGAATCGAGTGGGATGAGGGGCCCGATGTAGGGGGAGAGTATGGCCCTTACCGTCAGTCGGAGCGCACTGAGATCTATCGAAAGCATGTATATGAATTACTTGAGCGTGGCGGTGCCTACAAGTGTTTCGCCACAGCAGAAGAGCTGGCAGAGATGCGCGAACTAGCTGCGAGCCAGGGGAGCCGCGTCGGTTACGATCGTCGTTATCGCAACCTGAGCCCACAAGAGGTGAAGGAGCGGGAAGATGCGGGTCAGCCGTTCGTGATTCGATTGAAGGTACCGCTAACGGGTGAGTGTGTCTTCGATGATGCTATTAAGGGTCGTATTACGACGCCTTGGGCCGATATCGATGATCAGGTATTGCTGAAATCGGATGGGTTCCCCACATACCACTTGGCAAACGTAGTCGATGACCATCTGATGAAGATTACGCATGTCATTCGCGGCGATGAGTGGATGAGCTCTACCCCCAAACACATCATGCTTTACGAGCAGTTTGGATGGACGGCGCCGACATTTATGCATATGCCTTTGTTGCTGGGAAAAGAGGGGAAAAAGTTATCGAAACGGAAGAACCCAACATCGATCTTCTACTTCCGCGATAGTGGCTTCTTGCCAGAGGCTCTGGTGAATTTCTTGACTCTGATGGGGTACAGCATGTCCGATGGGCGTGAGATGTACAGCATGGAGGAGTGGTTCCGCGAATTCGATCCGAAACGAATCGGTACTTCTGGTGCCTTCTTCGACATTCGCAAGCTGGAGTGGTTGAATCAGAAATATCTGATCCAGTCGATCCCAGAAGATCAACTCTGGAACCGCATCATGCAGTGGAGCTTCAATGAGGAGTTCATGCGTAAGCTGATGCCATTAGTGCATACGCGGATGAAGACTTTCGGTGATTTCATGAAGTTGTGCGACTTTTTATTCATCAATGAGTTGCCATATACGCCAGAACTGCTCTGTCCGAAGGGTGCTTCTCCGGAGCTGGTCTGCGCACTGCTGCAGGCGACTATCTGGAGACTCGATGAACGTGAAGATTGGAGCGGAGCCTCGTTAGAGACAGCATCGCACGATGTAGCGGAGTGCTTTGGTGTGGTTTATAAGAAGGTGATGATTCCGCTGCTCTTTGCAGTAGTCATGGGTAGGTTGCAGGGGCCACCGCTCTTTGAATCGGTGACGATCTTGGGTAAAGACCGGACGCGTGTGCGCCTAATGGGTGCGATCGAGGCGTTAGGAGGCATCTCTAACAAGAAAATGGATGTTCTGAAAAAGGCGTGGAACGCAAAAGATTGTCGCGCATTCGCGGGGGCGCCTGCATGACACTTTTCGAGGATTGTCGCGCGAGTCTAAATGGCAAAAATTTTCGTGGTGGGGTGCTATTCGTCGCTCAGCTCTTCCAGATCATTCAGGCCGCTTGTGTCCTCATCGATTCCTGTCTCACCGAGCGTGTCGGCTGTTTGGGAAATCACGTAGCCGCGTTGGAAGCTGTCGTTTTCGCAGCTAACGGCCATCCAGCTAAGGCAGAGAAGTAGGCAATATTTCATGACTTCCACTGTAACGCATGAGATTTCTGTTGTCCAACTCAAAGAGCGCACTCTGCTAACAGGAGCGGGATCGACAAAGGAGACCTATCACTTTGTTCTGCAAGCGCCTTCTTCACTAGTGCATCGACCGGGAGATAGCTTGGCGATCTTCCCTGAGAATGATCCGAATGAGTGTGATGCAGACTCTCTTCGCATCGACCTCTCGAAGCCGGGGAGAAAGCCGTTGCTGCCGCGCTTCTACTCGATCGCTTCTTCATCAAAATTGCATCCGGATGAGATCCATCTCACTGTGACGCGCCACCAGTATGGCGTGAGCAGCCGCTATCTTTGTCAGCTGGCGCAGCCGGGGGGGGCAGAGCTGCGCTGCTATGTGCAGCACTCTCGAGGGTTTGCTCTTCCTGGGGACCATAATATCCCGATCATTATGATCGGCCCTGGCACAGGAGTTGCCCCTTTTCGAGCCTTCCTTCAGGAGCGGCTAGCCCATGAAGCTCCGGGAAGCAATTGGCTCTTTTTCGGAGAGCGCAACCGGGCGACCGATTTCTACTATGAAGAGTTTTGGCGCTCCTTAGAGGCGCAGGGGAAGCTGCGGCTCGATCTAGCTTTCTCCAGGGATCAAGCCGAGAAGGAGTATGTTCAGAGCCGGCTCTATGAAGCCAAGAAGGAGCTCTGGGAGTGGATCCAGAGAGGTTGCCATCTTTATGTCTGCGGCGATCGTGAGCGGATGGCCAAGGATGTGGAGCTCATGCTTCAGAGGATCATTCAGGAAGAGGGGGGGCTTACCTCTGAGGAAGCTCGTCAGGCGCTCCGCACCCTTCGGCGCGAGAGGCGTTATTTGTTAGATGTTTATTAGAATCGATTTCAATTAACACTAGATTGTAAGGTGCCATCAGCATGAATAATATTAATTACGTTATGACGAATGTTGAAGAGTTCGTCTGTTCGATTTGCTTGACGTCCGATGATATTGATCGAATCACAACGCTCTGCAATCACGTATTTCATAAACAATGTCTTCTGGAGACCTTTGCGGCAGCTAAGAATGGATTTCTCTGTCCTCACGATCGAACAGTGATGGTGTTAGATCAGGCGGCTCTCGATGAGGTCTGGAGATTTCGGCTTGCGCGCATCCAGACAGCTTTGGCGGGGCTCCTCATGCCTTTTGGTGATGAGGGAGAGGATCTGTTTATTGAGCAGGAGCAGGATGTTTTGCATATGTACGAAGATGCGATTGAGCGGGGTAATGCGGCAACGGTGCGGCTTATTCTTGAATCGGATTGGGGCCAAGATGAGCTGGTAAAGGCGCTCCTTTGGCAGGATGCAGTGCGTATTTTGGCAAGAGTTCCAGCAGCATTTGCACAGATGAAGCCAATCATAGAGAGCTATAAGGAAGACTGTTTTGAAGCGGTGGAGGTTTCGTTTGATGAGACAACGCAGGAAATTGTCGATTGGGCTGAAGCGGCTGTAGAATTTGCAAAGCAAGGAGAGATCTTTGCGGAGTGGGCATTTCTTGAGGCGATCAAAGCGGGCAATGAGGAGGCACTTATAGGACTTCTTCGTTTGGAAACTCTGACAGATCAGGTGATTTTATCCAAATTTCTCACACTACTTTCCAAATTTCAGAATCGGCAGGAGATGTTAGATCTTTTTTTTGCATCGGGCCGCTGTCCGAAGGGGTTATTAGCTAGAACACTTGAACGTGTAGCGAAGTCGGATGAGAGGGAATACTGTAGTTGGGCTCTGGGCAAGTTTTGTGCGTCGAACCATCAACTAGAGAGTCTCGGAGAT
>CAZEZK010000061.1:0-1992 GCA_964516935.1 uncultured bacterium | reverse complement strand
GAGGCGCAGTGAGTTTGATCGGATTGATAATCTATTGGCATTTGTTCAGGTTGCTCTAGGAAAAGAAGCTGCTAAAAATCTTCTTCTGAATAGATTAGCGATTGCTATGAATGCAGAAAATGAAGATAGGTTGAATCTTTTGTTGAAGCGACCAATTCTCGATAAAAATAATTTATTATTTTGTCGAATCGCGATCTGTAAGTCGCTCTTTGATGCTGGAAAAGTCGAACTATGCAAGAAGTTACTGCAACCTCCTAGCATTACATCCGAGATTCAGGCGCTCCTCTGTCAATATAGCAAATTTGTAGTGACAGTCTTAAATACTGAGATAGTTTGAGATCTAGGAGCTCTGCAACCCTATACTCCTTCCAGCTCAAAGGCACCCAAGAGGGTTGAATTGAAAGCTCTCGCGGTTGAATTACCGCTAATGGGGGTTGTATTAAACTCAATACTACCCCCATTAGCGGTAATCCAACCCCGAGGCTTTGAATCAATCCTCTTGGGTGCCTTTGAGCTGGAAGGAGTATATGTGGGTTGCAAGAGAGCCGGCTCCCTTGCCGGGATCAGAAGGGCAGAGCCCTTCTAATGGACTTCGCAGGTGTCCTGAATGTCTGACGTAAGAAAATAGAGGCGGCACTCTGTTTGTACCCGATGAAGCGACGCTGCTCATCTTTGAGGATCTCAACGAGTCCTAAACGGCATTCTGATCCTCGATCCCATTCAAGCTCTCCTCTGGCTAGTGTCCAGATAAATAGCCCCTGGAGTGGGAATTGAGCTAAGATCGGCAGGATCGTCTCTAGATACTCTTTCTGAATGGTCTCATCGATGCGCCATTCGCTCTCGCCGAAGCTCTGAATGCGAGAGTCGCAGCCCGTTTCGGTGATGACGACGGGGACGCCGAGTGCGAAGGCTTCTTGGAGGCAGTCATAGAGAGACTCGGGGTCATAGCTCGGCCCGAAGCTCTGCATTCTGCCGCCTTCTGGACAGGTCGATCCAAAAGTGAATCCTGCAAAATTCTTGATCTTGTATCCGGGGTATTTGATTCCGTGGTTTCGGCCGGCCTTAATGCGGGGGTAACCATAAAATTGGACGCCGATAAAATCGAGAGCCGGTTTTTTCTTAAAGTAGTTGTAGATGGTGTAGTGGCTAATCTTAGAGAGATAGTGGCAGATCAGCTTTTCCAAGAAGTTGCCGCAGAGTGGTTCGAACTTGAGCCATTGGTGGGTGATTCCGACCTGTTTTGTTCGGAGCGATGGGTCAGCTTTGACGGCATCGTAGACCGAGCAATGGGCCTTGAACAGGTTCTTCATGACTCGCTTGGCCAGCGTAACGCCACTATTCCAGTGGGGGTAGACGCCACGCATATAGGTCTGAAATGCGTAGACATTGGGCTCGTTGAAGGTGATCCAGTAGTTGACCTCGGGGAACTGGCGCATCATCCGCAGGGCATACTGTTTAAAAAGCTCGATATTGGAAGAAGTTTCAAACCCTCTTTTCAGCACAAACCAGCGGGGAAGGGTAAAGTGTACCAGTGTAATATAGGGCTCGATCCCAGCTTCGAAAAGTTTTTTGATAAAGTTACCGTAGAGGGCGATCGCTTCAGCTCCGGCAGCCCCCTTGGCAGGCTCCATGACTGCCCACTCCATTGAGAAACGGAAGGCGGTCATATTCATCTCTTTCAGGAGGCGGATAAATGGATCTGGATTGGTAAGGATATCCACAAAAAAGCGTTCATAATCTTCATCCTCGGTCCCTTCGATGTGGTCGGGAATGAGCCAACGATTCCAGTTGCTCTCTCCAGGGAGGTGTGGGGTAGCAGAGGCAAAGGTCCCCAAGCCGCTGAGCTGAAAGAGAGATGCCGCTGAGCCAAAATGGGGTATATTCATCCCTTATATAATTACATATTATTTAGATTGTGTAAATAAATAAAACAATTTTATAGGAAACGCACAGGTAAAGTCTGACCCCCTAGAGTTGATCCAGATTCCTTGT
>CAZEZK010000060.1:0-9672 GCA_964516935.1 uncultured bacterium | reverse complement strand
GATCGCTCTTCAGCGAGTTCCTTGCATCAACTTATTTTTTGTCCTGTACAGAGCTCTTCCATAGATAAATATTCCGTCTGCGCTAACAGAAAGCTCTCCTCACTATTGACGCAATAGACCTTTCGGAACTGCTTAAACCCGCCTTCTGCTGCAACAGGCAACTGCAAAATACGCCCCTTCTCGGGCAACCAAAACGTTTCACGCTGTATTCTCTCAAACTGCCGCTCAAAAGAGATCGACTCCCCCATATTGGACAGCTCGATTAGAGCTTCCGGTTGTACTCGTCTTTGAAAATCATAGATCGCCACGATTAGATTCCCAAAAAGCGGAATGAGAAGAGTGATAAATCTAGAAAAACTCTTGGGCTCCAAATATTGAAATTTGCGCTCAACGTGCGCCCTCTCTATACAGGAGTCGCGCAAACCGCTGCCAAAGTGGTAAAGGCTAACAGCCGCTCCAACTACTGGAATATATTCCAACACAGAGTCTGACTGATTTATAAACGAACCAATCTGTTCTATTTTCATACTATCTAAGTATAATTATAACATATATTAAGAAACGGTTAAACGAATATTTAACAGACTGATTATAAGTGTGATAGGATTTATTGTTTTTAGAGATTTTCTACTTAAGTTATAGAATTGCAGCGAAACCCGTTAAACCGTATAATTCTATCCGTCTATGACGGCAGAACTATTTAAGACTGACTATCCCTATGGATTCGTAACTCCCATAGCCTCAGAGATATTCCCTAAAGGCTTAATGGAAGGTACGATACGCGCAATTTCCGCTAAAAAGAATGAGCCGTCGTTCCTACTAGCCTTCCGTCTAAAGGCCTTTGCGGCTTGGCAGAAAATGAAGGAGCCTCACTGGGGCAACCTCCACTACCCCCCTATCGATTATCAAAACATTTCTTATCACTCCGAGCCAAAATCGAAGCCAACACTCGATCGGCTAGACCAGGTCGACCCTGAGATCCTCGACACCCTTACCCGTCTGGGGGTCCCTGTCGATGAACAAAAACGACTCAACAATGTCGCTGTCGATGTAGTCTTCGACTCGGTCTCTCTAGGAACGACCTTCCAGAAACAGCTGCAGGAGCATGGCGTCGTCCTCTGCTCAATCTCTGAAGCTGTCCACCGTTTTCCAGAACTTATCGAAAAGTATCTCGGCACCGTCGTTCCTATTGGCGACAATTTCTACGCCGCGCTCAACTCTGCTGTCTTTACCGATGGCTCATTCGTCCACATCCCCAAAGGAGTGCGCTGCCCAATCGAACTCTCAACCTACTTCCGCATCAATGAACGCGAAACAGGACAGTTTGAACGAACGCTGATCATCGCTGAAGAGGGCTCTTTCGTAAGCTACCTTGAGGGCTGCACAGCGCCTGCCTATGATACCAACCAGCTCCATGCTGCCATTGTCGAACTGGTTGCTCATACAGATTCTCAGATCAAATACTCCACCGTGCAGAACTGGTACGCGGGCGATCCAGAAACAGGCAAGGGCGGTATTTATAACTTTGTGACAAAACGCGGCCTCTGCGCCGGTGCACGCTCGAAAATCTCCTGGACGCAGGTCGAGGTGGGCGCAGCGATCACCTGGAAATATCCGAGCTGCATCTTGCGCGGCGACGACTCTGTCGGCGAGTTCTACTCCGTAGCTCTCACCAATGGCCATATGCAGGCAGATACAGGAACCAAGATGCTCCACATCGGCAAGCGCACCAGCTCTACGATCATCTCCAAAGGGATCTCTGCCGACGTGTCGAGCAACAGCTACCGTGGCCTCGTCTACATCTCTCCCAAAGCCGAAGGAGCTCGTAACTATACACAGTGCGACTCGATGCTCGTCGGCAATCGCTGCTCCGCCAACACCTTTCCCCGCATCGAAGTGGGCAATGCTACCGCGCAGGTCGAACATGAAGCCTCCACATCGAAACTCAGCGATGAGCAGGTATTCTATCTCCAGTCGCGAGGTCTCTCCAAAGAAGAGGCGATCCACCTCATTGTCCACGGCTTCTGCCAGGAGGTGATTCGCGAACTGCCGTTAGAATTTGCCGCGGAGGCACAAAAACTATTAGCCATAAAACTAGAAGGATCGGTCGGATAATGTTACTACATATAAAGGAACTTCACGCCTCAATTCAGGAAAAAACGATCCTAAATGGCCTTACGCTCTCCATCGGAGCGGGTGAGGTCCATGCAATCATGGGGCCCAACGGCGCCGGCAAATCGACTATGGCAAAGCTTCTGGCAGGCCATCCCGCCTATGAAGTCAACTCCGGCACAGTCGAGTTCGATGGCCAAGACCTTCTAGCAATGGAGCCCGAAGAGCGGGCACGCGCAGGTCTCTTCCTCAGCTTCCAATACCCACTTGAGATCCCCGGCCTCTCCAATCGCCACTTCCTCTTTACCGCATTTAAAACCCGCTTCCCAACACTCACCGAAGAGCAATTCAACGTCCTGCTCAAAGCAGAGCGCGAAGAGCTGCAGATCCTCGAAGAGTTTGAGACACGCGGCGTGAACGAAGGCTTTTCCGGTGGCGAAAAAAAGCGCAATGAGATCCTCCAGATGGCGCTCTTCCAACCCAAACTGGCACTTCTCGATGAGACCGACTCAGGCCTCGATATCGACGCGATGAAATTAATTGCACAGGCCATTCAGAATGCACGCGCCAAAGGGACCTCCTTCATCCTGATCACCCACTATCAGCGCCTACTCGACTACGTCCGCCCAGACTTCGTGCACGTCCTTCAGAATGGCGTCATCACACGCACAGGTAATGCTGACCTCGCCCGCGAGCTAGAAGCAACAGGATATAGCTCATGAGCCTCCTTCAGCTGCTCGAAGAAAAATTTCGTACCCAGTCAAAGGATGCTCTCCAAAAAATCCGCGACGCGGGCTGGCAACGCTTTACCGAGCTCGGTCTCCCTCAGACAGATATGCAGTGGAACGAAGTTCACTCTTTAGAGAAGTCTACTACCGATATCCAATTCATTGACGGAAGATTTATCCACTCCTCAGTCCCCGCGCCGGCCATCTGTATTCCTCTTGATGAAGCGATGCGCAGCCACTCCGCACTGCTACAGCACCATCTCTCCGGCTCCCTCAAAACTGAAAAGGAGCCCTTTGCCGCATTAAACGCCGCACTGCACGAACGGGGCGCCTTCCTCTACATCCCTCCCAACTGCGAGATGACCCTCTCCCTCTCCTCGAACTCCTCCTTCTGGGCTTTCCCTCGCCTGCAGATCTTCCTTGGCTCCTTCGCGCATCTCACACTGCGGAATACAGCCACATCATCCCTCAGTATGATCGACTGCCATCTCGATCGCGGCGCACAACTCCACCTCTTCGATCAGACCGCCGATCGATCGGTTCACCACCTCCGCGCCACGCTCAAGCGCGATAGCATCTTAAGCGCCTTTACCTATTCAGAAGGCGGTTCTTTCTGCCGCAGTTCGATGCGAGCCACATTAGCAGAAGAGGGTTCGTCTGCCCGCTTTATGGGTCTTACAGCCCTTACAGGAGGCCGCCACAACTATTTTAATGTAACGGTTGAACATGCCGCTCCCCACTGCACTTCGCATCAGCATTTCAAGTCGCTGATCGGCCCCAACAGCCTTTCTCAATTCAGCGGAAACATTTTTGTCCGCCAAATCGCACAAAAAACCGCTGCCTACCAACTTAGTCAAAATCTCCTCCTCGACGACAGCGCTAAAGCCCACGCCATCCCCAACCTTGAGATCTTCGCCGACGATGTGAAGGCCTCACATGGCGCCACCATCTCCGCCTCCTCCCCCGAAGAGCTCTTCTATCTCCAGGCACGAGGCATCACCAAAAAGGCAGCGCAGCGCCTCCTCGCCGAGAGCTTCGCCCAAGAGATGGCTGACGCATACCCCGATATCCAACTGCGCCTAACTCGCTACTTTGAGACGCTATGAAACAGCTCTTTCCCTTCTTCCAACACCACCCTGATCTGATCTATCTCGACACGGCCGCTACGAGCCAAAAACCGCGTTCTGTCATCGACGCGCTCCAGCGCTACTACAACGAAGAGTGCGCCACCGTCCATCGCTCCATCTACCGCTCCTCCCTTCTCGCCACAGAGCAGTACAACGAGACCCGACGCACCGCTCAGCGCTTCCTCAACGCCGCCAGCAGTGATGAGATCATCTTCACCAAAGGGACTACCGATGCGCTCAATCTCGTCGCCTTCTCCTACGGCCGCTCGATCCTCCTCCCCGGCGATGAGGTACTCGTCACCGAGATGGAGCACCACTCTAACCTCGTCCCCTGGCAGCTTCTCTGCCAACAGGTAGGCGCTCGCCTCCGCACCATCCCCGTCACTGACAGCGGCACACTCGACTGGTCGCCTAACCTCATCACCGCCCATACCAAAATCGTCGCTGTCGGCCACGCCTCCAACGTCACCGGCACCATCAACCCGATCCACGAGATCGCCGCCGCCGCCCACGCCAAAGGAGCCGTCATCGTCGTCGATGGCGCCCAAGCTGCCCCCCACCTCTCGATCGACGTGCAAGCTCTCGATGTCGACTTCTACGCATTCTCCAGCCACAAATGCTACGGCCCCACCGGCATTGGCATCCTTTATGGCAAATATGCCCTCCTCGAAACGATGCCCCCCTACCAGGGCGGCGGCGATATGATCCAGACTGTTCATCTCGACGAGAGCGTCTACCAAAAGCCACCACTCCGTTTCGAGGCAGGCACCCCCTCTATCGCCGCAGCCATCGCCCTCAAACCCACACTCGAGTTTCTCATGGATTGCGATCTCGACCATGAACATAAGCTACTCCAGCTAGCAACCGCACATCTTAACTCTATCCCCGGCTGCCGGATCATCGGAACTGCCGAAGACAAAATCCCGATCGTCACCTTTCATGTCGACGGCGTCCACCCCCTCGACCTAGCCACTCTGCTCGACCTCAAACAGGTCGCTATCCGCAGCGGCCACCTCTGCGCCCAGCCTCTCCTTCGCCACTTTGGCCTTACTCATGCCTCTCGCATCTCTTTCGGTGTCTATACAACTGCCGAGGAAGTGGAGCGCGCCATGATCTACTTAAAAGAAACTATAAAAATTCTACAAGAGACACATGTCTATTCAAATAATTAACGAAATTCTTAACGAGTTGTGTTACAAAACAGAAGTATCCGGAACTATTTGTAAAATAAAAAACTCTCACACCACACCTCAAAAGAAGATCGCCGGGCTCCTCAATGCCTTAAAATATTGCCCAATTTTTTCAGAAAACAGGATCAATGCTGAGATTAAATTCACAGTGGTCCCCTACGCAATGGGGGAACGATTTCTAAACATTCCCTGTAAAAGAGTTCAAATAAGTGCGGAGATCCTCTGGAGGAGCGTTGAGTCGATACCCACCCTATTCAAACCTGACGAACCACTTATCCTACAAGGTTCGCTGCTCTCTCCAACCGCAAAAGAAGCTTATAAAAAAGAGGTTCTGTCCTGTAATACAGCAGATGAAACCATTATAGACTTTTGCGCTAATGCACCCAATGAGGGAACCCTTGCCGATCTCGGGTGTGGATCAGGAATCAACTCCATCCCATTTCTCGAAAAAAATTGGAAGGTGGTTGCCATAGATAGCGCTTCTGAAGTCTTGGAGAAGTACCGCTTAAAGGTTGCTATCATAAACAAAACCCTTCTAACAAATGGCTCTTTGCAACTGATACATACAGATGTGTCAACCTACGCATTCGATCCAAATCGCTTTGATGTAGTGCTCTGCACAGATCTATTGCCCTATATCCGTCCGAAACAGATTCAATCCTTGCTACAGAAAATCTATGTATCTCTTAAGGTAAATGGCCGCCTATTCGGGACGCTCCTTTTTGATGATCCCAATCAAGCGGTAATCGTGGAGTATATGAGCAAATTAGGCGCCCATTTCTATCCGAACGAGAGCTTTGCCTCTTCCATGCTAGAGCATAGTGGCTTTCGCGTCGATCAGTGCAGACTGCGACTAAGCATAGAAAGCGAACAATCTTGCGTTGCTCAGTTCATCGCCACAAAAATCTAAAAAACGATTAGATATACTCCTTCCAGTTCAAAGGCACCCAAGAGGTGGAACGGGTATACTCCCTACTCCCCTGCACAGGAGCGGTGCTCCAAGATTCCTGCGGCGATATCTTCTGCCATATCCATCACACAATCAAAACCTTGCGCCCCCAAATAGTAAGGGTCGGGGATCTCTTGACCATGGTACTTTTTGCTGAAGGCTGTGGCTAGGCGCAGCTTGTCGAGTCGCTCGGGAGTGTTGGCGTGGAGCTTGAGCTGCTCAAGAATATCTTGATCGACAGCTAGGATCAGGTCGAACTCATCAAAGAAGCGCTCTTCGAACTCTTGAGCAGAATGGTTGAAGGTAATGGAGCGCTTGCGGGCCGCTTCGGCCATGCGCGAATCGGGTTGCTCACCAAGATGGAACCAACCGATACCGCAGCTATCGACCGTAATGGGGAGGTGACGGCGAGCGGCTTCCGCGCGTAAAACAGCCTCTAATGCCGGCGACCGGCATATGTTCGACATGCAGACAAAAAGGACCTTCATAACGAGACGTCAGCCGCGCAGCGAAACCCGTAGGTGCCATTTACTGCGCCGGGATTATTGCGATGGCGATGGGAGCAGCGAAGATCTTCCTTGAGACTCTTCCAGCAGCCACCGCGCAGCACGCGATAGACGCCTTGTGCCGGTCCACGGGGATCATTTGGTTCGAGCGAAGATGCTTCGTAGTAGTTGTAGGCATACCAATCGTGGCACCACTCATAGACGTTACCAGCCATGTCGTAGAGACCGCTGGAGTTGGGCGGATAACTCATTATCGCCGTTGTGTCAGATCCGAAGAAATTGGCCTGCGTACGCTCCATCTCCATGCCCGTGGGATAGAGAACGTGCTCCTGACCACCTAGAGCGGCCACCTCCCATTCTGCTTCAGAGGGAAGGCGTTTACCTACCCATTTGGCATAGGCGACTGCACCATACCAGGTGACGCCGACTACGGGATGTTTCGCATAGCCAAATTCGATGAGCAACTTGCCGGCATTGCGCTTGATGCGCGAGTCGCGCAGGCGAATAATATCGTTATTATTGCTATCTTTCTCGCCACCCATCACCTCTAAGAAGCGTACAAACTGTTCGTTCGTAACAGGGTGGATATCGATGGCAAAGCGAGAGATGCGTACAGGATGACGAGGCATCTCGTCGCGAGCACCCTCTCCGCTGCCGCGCAGATAGGTGCCACTGGGGATGATGACCATCTCAGTAAGCAGAGGCTCAATGAGGGCTCCTTCCTCTTTTTTGGGGACGTAGTGAGAGACGTTGGTGTCGCGTTGGAGCTGCGTTGAGGGATCTTCGATATATTCGGGGCGCTCAATCTCTTGCGGGCGCAACAACGGCTTGGGGAAATCGAAGGACATCTGCTGAATCGCAGGAGGAGTGAGGCACTCCGCTAGGAGGGGTTGCAACCTCTCTGGGCGCTGCGCGGGATCGACCTGCAGGCAGCGGGAAATAAGCCCATCCCACTGCTTTTGTAGGCTAGGCAGTGCTTGAGAAGGCCACTCAAAATGTCCTTCTGGAATCTTGCCGAGGAGAAGATAGTAGACGAGCACGCCGAAGGCATAAGTGTCGACCTTTGAGCTGACTTCGCCTGCCGTGCGCTGTTCCGGCGCCAAAAAGGCATAGCTACGAGCAAAATGGCTCTTCAGGATATCTTCGCAGAGCTTAAGAAGGATGTAGGCGGGGCCGAACCAGCCGGTCAAGCCGAAATCGGAGAGGAGTACTCGCTCGCCGGGAGAGATCCAGATGTTGGAGAGCTGTAGTCCTCCATGGATCACCCCTGCTTCATGGGCCGCATCAAGCGCCGAGGCGATCGGAGCAATCACGCGACCAACCTCTTCTTCGGTCATGCGCTTATAATCGGTGAGGCAAACAGCATCACCATGAGCAGAGAAAACGAGAAAATAGCGCCCTTCCGCATAAATGAGAGTGTGAATGGGGAGAATCGCAAGATGTTCGAGAGCGGCGATGCGCCCTACCTGCTCTTCGAAGCGGCGCAGAAATTCGGGATCACTACAGAGAGCCTCTGGTAACGCCTTCAAAACAAAGGAGCGCTTTAAAAAGCGATGTTCAGCTAGATAGATCGAACCGAAGGGCCCCTGTCCCAGATCTTTCAGAATGGCGTAATCTCCGACCATCTCCAGTGTCATTAAAACAATCCTGTAAAGCGCGCAAAGTACCAGGCGCCAATTAGAAGTGCCACAAAAGCGGCTCCCCAAAGTGCGTTCGGCATCCAGCGTCCCCCAACAGGGTGCTGATTGCGCATTTCTAATGTACCGATCCCGTAGGCAAACGTCTGTTTTTCTTGAGGAAAGCGGAATGCATCGGGAAACTCTTTGGTTAACTTATCTGCATCCAACCCCAAAAAACTGGAGTATTGGCGCATAAACCCCTGCGCGTAGACGCCTGAGAGGAGCTGTGGGAGTTTCCCCTCTTCAATTGCTTGTAGATATAACATCCGGATGGAAGTGGCGTTCTCCACCTCTTTTAAGGTCAAGTGCATCTCTTCCCGTTTCATGCGAAACAGTTCGCCGACATGCTTTCGTTTTTCACTCATAGAGGCCATATTAGAGTTGTCTCCCTTTTCAAGCAACGCGCGATAAAGAAAAACCTGCCACAGAGCGTCTTGCTGAGATAAACTCCAGAGGTTGGTTGTGTATAAGCGCTACTCTTAGTAGAATAGCCCTGCATAGATGTTGTCGAAAAAAATAGATTTAGCCATTGCCGACCGCTTAGAGAAAGATCTGCGAGAGCAGGGCTTTGAATTCACCCAACCTCCGCATACCATCTTCTGTGCAAAAAAGCCCGGTGTCTCCTGCACGCTCTACAGTTCGGGCTCGCTCGTCGTGCAGGGAAAAGAGAGCGCAGAGTTCATCGAATTCTATCTAGAACCGGAGATCGCACCTGAAGCACTAACCGCCTCACCCCTTGAGCCGCATATCGGGATGGACGAGGCCGGCAAAGGCGACTTCTTTGGTCCACTGTGTGTCGCCGCAGTCTATGCCGATGCAACTGGGCTGCGGGCGCTGACTGACTGGAAGGTTCGCGACAGCAAGGCGCTCTCCGACAGCACGGTCCGCACCATGGCACAAAAAATCCGCAGCCTCCTCCCCTACACCGTGATTCGCCTCTTCCCTAAAAAGTACAATGAACTCTACACCAAGTTCCGCAACCTCAATCGGCTGCTTGGCTGGGCGCATGTGGCAGCTCTGGAGCACCTCGTAAAAAAAACGGGCTGCTCAAAAGCTATCTTGGATCAGTTTGCGACACCAGGTCTTGTAGAACGAGAGTTGCAAAGAAAAAATCTCGCGGTACAGTTAGAACAGAGGATACATGGAGAGGCCGACTCGGTGGTCGCCGCTGCTTCAATCCTAGCTCGAGCCGCTTTTCTAGAAGGGCTCGAGGAGTTGAGCACGGAAATGGGCCTCACACTTCCAAAAGGAGCTGGAAGTGCAATTCCGGTGATGGGACACAAATTGGTCGCCAAATTCGGGGCAGATGTGCTAGAAAGAGTTGCGAAGCTCCATTTTAAAACGACGCGGGAAATTCTGGGTTCTGAATGATAAGAAGATT
>CAZEZK010000059.1:0-9709 GCA_964516935.1 uncultured bacterium | reverse complement strand
TCTGTTTCCGCAACCAGTGGGCGTGGGGGGTGAATCGTCTTGGAGAGCCGGTCATTTCTCAGCATAAGGGGAAATATCACTGTCTAGTTGCAGATGAGGCGCAGCTGAATCCTCCCTCAAACCTTTCGTTTGAATACCGATTGTATAAGCGATATCTCTATGGGCCCGCCTCGGGAGAGCTCCTCTTCACTAACAACGAGGATGAGTATACTGGGAAGGCGCCCTATAAAGATGCGTTCCACGAGGCGATTATCCGCCATCACAAAATAGGGGCATCTCATGGAACAAAGGGGGCTCTCCACTACACCTTCCCTAAAGTGCCCGCACAGAGCTCTGTTACTCTACTATTACGGCTGACAGATAAAGAGCTTCAAGAGCCTCTTGCAGATGTGGAAAAAATCGTCGCTCTCAAAAGGAGCGAAGCAGATGAATTTTATGCAGAGATTCAGCCTCCTAAAGCGACGATTGAAGAGAAGATGATTCAACGTCAAGCATTTGCGGGAATGTTGTGGAATAAGCAGATCTATCTATTCGATGTAGATACCTGGTTAGATGGAGATCGTCCGTCCGAGGAGTTTGATGGCCGCCGTAAAAAGATTCGGAATGTGCATTGGCGCCACCTCAACTCTATGCGTATCCTGTCAATGCCGGATAAGTGGGAATATCCCTGGTTTGCTGCTTGGGATCTGGCCTTCCACTCCTTAACTCTGGGGCTCATCGATATTGAGTTTGCAAAGAGTCAGCTCTGGCTACTTCTCTTTGACCAGTTTCAGCATCCCAATGGTCAGATTCCGGCCTATGAGTGGGAATTTTCTGATACTAACCCGCCAACTCAGGCGTGGGCCGCATGGCAGCTCTTCAACATGGAGCATGAGCAGACTGGCAAGAAAGATTATGTCTTTTTGAAGCGCTGTTTCGAGAAGCTGCTCATCAATTTTGTCTGGTGGGTCAACAAGGTCGACAGTTCTGGGTTTAATGTCTTTGAGGGGGGCTTCTTGGGACTCGATAATATCAGCCTCTTTGACCGCTCCGACAAATTACCTGGCGGAGCCAAGCTACAGCAGTCGGATGGTACGGGCTGGATGGCCCATTTTTGTCTAAAGCTCATGCGCATTGCTCTGGAGCTCTCCACGTTAGAGGCTTCCTACGAGTCGCTGGCGACCAAGTTCTTCCAGCATTTTGTTTATATAGCTCGTGCGATGAAGAAGCGCGATGATAGGCCTTGTGAACTCTGGAATGAAGAGGATGGTTTTTTTTACGATACTCTGGTGCAGGCAGATGGATCCTTTACTCAGTTCCGGGTGCGCTCTCTTGTTGGATTGATTCCCATCAATGCAGTCGAATCTCTGACCAAGGAGGATCTGGAGACCTATCCAGAGTTTGCCTCTAATTTGCATTGGTTTTTGAAAAATCGAGCAGAGTTAACCAAAGATTGTGTCAGCCTCTTGAAGGACGGTTCCTATCTCCTGTCGATTTTGGATGAGCACCATTTGCGACGAGTCCTTCGACATGTCTGGTCCCCCGAGGAGTTTCGAGCGAATTATGGACTCCGCAGTCTCTCAAAATATCATGAAAAACACCCTGTGGTGTTTGAGAACCGCTCTGTTGGATATGAGCCTACGGAAGCGACTCATAAGGTGAAAGGGGGGAATTCCAACTGGCGTGGTCCTGTCTGGTTTCCAACGACATATTTCCTCATCTTTTCACTTAGAAAATTCGCATCGATCCTGCCGCCCTCTTTTTTAATCCATCGGATTGGTGAGGAGTCGATCTCGCTAGATGATATGGCAAGATCATTTGCCGATCGATTGATCTCCCTCTATCGGGTGGAAGAGGGGGGGGTACGACCATTTCAGAGAAAATTCCCTCTTGGAAAAGATCCTTTTTGGAAAGATCTACTCCATTTTCATGAATATTTCCATCCAGAAACCGGGCAGGGACTCGGAGCTTCTAACCAGACAGGCTGGACAGGCTTAATCGCAAACCTTATAGACGAGTTTAGAAGATGAAAGCTATACTCCTTCTGCCTCATTCGACAACATCAGTAAGTGAACCTCTTCCACTCCCGCACGCATGAGCTGCATCGCGGCGTGGTGCTGCCATTCGGGGCTACTGTTTATATCAATCAATAGAAGACTTTTACACTCCTGTTTTACTCCTCGTAATGTGCGTCTAAAGAAAGCGCGGTGGTGGATGCGTAGGGGGCGAATATAGGGCTTCTTCATTAGGAGAGCGATCGCTTTGGCTAGGCTTCCAACCTTCTCAGCGCCAGTTTCGGGAGGTAGAGCAGCTATGTGGCTAGGAGAGGGCCAGGTGAGTTGACTCCACTGGTAGATATAATAGGGAGCAAAGACGGCTAGCTCGCGCTGATTGCGTAGGTGGCGCACTATTTCCTCCTTTTCAAAAAGTATCGCGCGGGCCATCGGCAAGTGAGGGGCGTGAGCGCAGCGCCTGCAGAGTTTGTCAGACTCGCAAAAGCAGTGAGGACATCTACCAATTGGAGAAATTGGTATGGCCAATTGCCAGCAGTCGGCGCAGAAATTGCGCATATTTGGGGGTAAAGGTGTGCTACACCAGTCGCAAAAAGCAGGAAAGAGGAGATTGCAAAAACTGTAGGTCAGACGGGCCCAAAGACTTGGCGAATTTGCTTGCGTAGGGGTTCCAAAGCTTGATACATTTCGCATTATATGACTCTTGAGTGCAACGTCAAAACCGGTTGGAATTCTTTCGTTGAATTTGTCCAAACTCGCTGTTCAAAAGTGGAGTTCCAAAACTGGCTCGCGCCCATCCGTTTGGTGGAAGAGTCACCTACTGCTGTCGTGTTGGAAGTTCCCAATATTTTTGTGCAGGAGTATCTGCTCGAACATTTCAAATCGATCCTCTGCGATTTTCTTCCCACTGGAGTGACAGGGGAGTTGTCGGTCTCATTTGTCTTTGCGCAGGCGCCGAAGCAGCCGATATTTACAGCTCCTGTCGTTCAGACGAAAGAGGAGGCTCCTAAGCCGCGACTCAATGAGTTATACACATTTGAGAATTTCATCGAAGGCCCTTCGAATCAGTTCATCAAATCGGCATCGCTTGGTGTTGCGATGCGTCCTGGGAAATCTTACAATCCGCTCTTTATTCATGGCGGTGTAGGTCTTGGAAAAACACATCTACTGCACAGCATTGGCCATTCGATTGGGCAGAACCATAAGAAGCTTAAGATGCAGGCAATTACGACAGAGGCCTTCATCAATGATATTGTCGACAATCTGCGCAACCGCTCCATCGATCAGATGAAGCGCCACTACCGTAACTTGGATGTGCTGTTGGTGGACGATATTCAGTTTCTGCAGAATCGCCAAAATTTTGAAGAGGAGTTCTGCAACACCTTTGAAGCGCTTATCCACCAGAACAAACAGGTGGTAATCACCAGCGATAAACCTCCGTCGCAACTGAAACTCTCTGAGCGTATGGTAGCGCGCATGGAGTGGGGTCTTGTCGCTCACGTTGGAATTCCCGACTTAGAGACGCGTGTCGCGATTATTAAACATAAATCGGAGCGTCGCGGTCTCAACCTCTCCAGTCAGAGCGCCTTTTTTATCGCAGAACATATCTACAATAATGTCCGGCAGCTCGAAGGCGCTGTCAACCGACTCTATGCTCACTCACGCCTCGCTTCAGCGCCGCTCGATCAGGTGCTTATCGAGCAGATCCTCTCCGAAATGCTCCGAGCCAGCGCGCCGGTAAAAAAAGTGGTTGTGGAGGAGATTTTTAAGAGTGTCGCAACGGCTTTTGAGGTGCGCGTCAGCGATATGAAAGGGGAGTCTCGCCAGAAGCAGATTATTCAGGCGCGTCAGGTGGCGATGTATCTAGCAAAAGAGCTGATTGATGAGTCGTTGGCAAAGCTGGCCGCCTCTTTCGGAGGAAAGACCCACTCGACGTTGCTTCACGCTTGGAAAAAGGTCGCTCAGCAGATGCAGGAAGACCCAGTATTGACGCAGCAGGTGCAGATGATCCGCCGCAACGTTACTCTTTAGTACCAGTGCTCCAAATCAAAACCTACCCGCGCGCAGTATAAACCACAACCGCGGTTTCTGTGTAGAAACCCCTTTTTAAGGTGAGGAGTTTCCTCGACTGGCTCTACATAATAAAGCAGCCGTCTTCGGAGGAGCTGCTGCCCCCTACTTGCCGTTCCGCTTCCTCGCGAGTGTACCCGCAAGATTCTAAGTCTGAAATCTCTTTTTTGCGCTGACTTTCCTCAGCGTCCTTAAGTTCTCGTTTAGCGAGCTTCTCCGCATAAGTTTCTTCTTCCCAGATTTTCTCTTGATTTTCCTGAATTATGAGTTCTGCCTCCCATTGAGACATTTCGCCACTCTCGTATTGCTCTTGCGCAAACTTCATGCGGTGCATATTTTCAGCAGTGGCAGTCTCTAACTGTTGCGTAATTTTCTCTGCGGTTTTCTGCATTTTACGGTCAGATGAATCTTGTAAATCAGCTCGATACTTTGTGAATTTATCCTTAGAGGAAACTGGGGTCATTAAAAACTCCTTTCGTTGCGAGCATTGTATTGGTTTTTTCTCTTTTTTAGGAAGGGCCCTTTCAACCCCGAAGTGCAACTGGCTCTGGATTTAAAGCGTCCAGATTGGTACCTCTCTTCATCTTGTCTGCTTGGATAGGGGGCCATCAGTTGCTAAATCCGTGGCGTCTGGGAGAGTTGTTCGTAAAAAATATTTTACTTCCATCTTTCTTTGATTTAGGATAATTCTCTCGCTAGGTATACTTTAAGGTGCTTATGGCTACTCAATTTCCTCAGACAAAAAATCCTTTGATTCTCCGCTACCATCGGTTGATGGATGCGTTTGCAAAATCCGATGATGAACGCGACTTTTATCTAGACCGAGTAGAGGGGTTCCTGCTCTATGTAGATCTCGATAAACCACAGGAAGAGCTAGAGGCTCTAGAAAAGGAGCTGGGCGGCACCGCAGGGGCTCGCTATTGCCTGCTTCCTAAGATGACTTTCTATGAAATAAAAAAATTTATGGAGGGGTTCGTTCAGGAAAAAGTGTATGATATCGACACCAAAGAAAAACTTCTTGATATCATTTCCGCCAAAGATTCTAGGGAAAATTTTCTAGAATTTATTTATGACCACATTACTGAATTGGAAAAATGGCAGCTCTATTATCAAGAGCGATTTCGCATTCGTATTATCGAGTGGCTGCGTCAGCAGAATATACAATTTGTTTTTGAAGAAGAGTTGGATCTCGGACGCGGCGCCATTGAAAAGGTGAAGCGTTATCAGTTCGACTCAAAAGCGCCTAAAGAGGTGA
Organism: uncultured bacterium; assembly: GCA_964516935.1. Lineage (GTDB taxonomy): Bacteria > Chlamydiota > Chlamydiia > Chlamydiales > SM23-39 > CAZEZK01. The sequence continues at coordinate 4,393 of CAZEZK010000059.1, read as the reverse complement.
TGCAGGCGCGCGAACTGCTTGTTGCAAAATCAAAAGTCTACTACTCAACGGAAGCTCTCAATCCGCGCCCCAAGAGAGGCCGTCCTCCCAAGCAGGTGGCAAAGATCGAAGTCGAGCCGCAGCTCACCGGAGACCTTTATACACAGGTCGCGCCTGCCTGCCGCCATTTCCTATATACACCAGATATCACCAATGCCGCCTCTGTCACCTTTTCTGCGAAATTCGAGTCGGAAGAGCATCTGCTCGCTAGCCTTCGCGGCACAACCCGACTTCGCGTCGATGCAAAATTGGAAGCGCTCTCTCAGCGCCTCGAATCTCTGCGAACACTTTCCGATCGACTCTCTGGGAAAGAGGTTCGGCCGATTACCAGCGGCGTGCCCACAGGTCTCCCTTCTAGATTGCTGGAGGCGAAAGTGGTGCCATCCGGTGGGGAAATCCGAGTTTCTAAGGCGATCGAATCTGCCGCGGGCGATCTGATGCCGAAAAAACGGGGTCGTCCACGCAAGGAGGAGGAAGCTCCCTCTCCGAAGCGGCGCTTCTCCGTGAAGAAAGTATCACAAATCAAAACCAATAAAGAGGACAAGTAACAATGACGATCCAGACCATTCTTATCCACAAGCTCTCCACTCATCGCGAACAGGCTCTGCGCCTGCTGCGCGCAATGGTGGCGACCCGCTTGGTTGATGAGAAGATGGGCAAACTGGTTCGTCAAAATAAGGGTGCCACTTTTCATATGCCGGTTACCGGACATGAGATGATTGGAGCCGCTTGCGCGTTGGCGCTGCAGCCAGGAGTCGACTGGGCGCTGCCCTACTACCGCGATCGCGCCTTTGCGATCGGGCTGGGCTGCATGCTAGAAGATCTCTTTGCTGCCTTTCTAGCGCGCGAGATTCCTCACCACTCTGGTGGGCGCATGATGCCCGACCACTTCTCTCAGAAAGATCTGCGCATCCCTTGCCAGTCGAGTGTTGTAGGCTCTCAATATCTTCACGCTGTCGGCGTGGCGAAGGGGATTCAGCTGCGCAATGCCCAAGAGGTGGTTTACGTCTCCGGTGGCGACGGCTCCACGTCTCAGGGGGACTTCCATGAAGCGGTCAACTTCGCCTGCATTCACAACTTGCCAGTCCTCTTCGTCATTCAGGACAACGGCTGGGCGATCTCCGTCCCCGTCGAAGAGCAGACCGCGGGCGGCTCCATCGCGCGCATTGCGAAGGGATATGAAGGGTTAGGACTCTTTGAAGTGGATGGCTGCGATTTTGAGCAGCTCTCCGAAATGTTGCCTCAGGCGGTCAATAAGGCGCGCACAGGACGCGGACCGAGTCTTATTGTGGCCCGTGTACCCCGTATCTGCCCGCACAGCAGCAGCGATGATCCAAAAAAGTACAAAGATGAGCAGATCTGTGCGGAAGATCTTCAGCGCGATCCGATTATTCGTTTAGAGCGCTGGATTGTAGAGCGGGGCTTTGCTACCCAAGAGGAGCTGCAGGAGTTGCGCCAGGAGCAGTTTGAGCGCGTCGAACGGGCAGCAGTGCATGCAGACCAGATTCCTACCCCTTCTAAAGAGAGCGCCACCTCAAAACTCTATTGCCCCTCTGAAGCGCCTATCCAGATCACTGCTTGCCCCAATAAACCGGCAGGGGAGTCGATCGTGATCATGGATGCTCTCAACCACGCCATCTCAGAAGAGATGGAGCGCGATCGCGGCGTTGTTGTCTTTGGTCAAGATGTGGCCCATGGCAAGGGCGGTGTCTTTGGTGTCACTCGTAACCTCACCTCCCGTTTTGGTGAGAAGCGCTGCTTTAATACCCCCCTTGCAGAGTCGACGATCGTCGGCTTAGCGCTCGGTCTCTCTCTTGACGGCGTGCATAAGCCCGTCGCGGAGATCCAGTTCGCTGATTACTCCTGGACCGGAATGAACCAGCTCTTTAACGAGCTCTCTAGCTTTTACTGGCGCTCCAACGGGGAATGGAACTGCCCCGCAGTGATCCGCATGCCTTATGGTGGTTATATTCAAGGCGGCCCCTACCACTCCCAGAGCACTGAAGCCTTCCTTTGCCACTGTCCTGGTTTAAAGGTTGTCGTGCCCAGCAATGCTGCTGACGCCAAGCGCCTCATGAAGACTGCCATTCGCGATCCCAATCCAGTGGTCTTCCTCGAACATAAAGCTCTCTACCGCCAGCGCCTATTCTGCGCTCGCCCAGAGCCCGGTGCCGATGAGCTGCTGCCCTTTGGTCGTGCTAATGTTGTCCGTGAAGGGAAAGAGATGACTGTGATCGTCTGGGGGATGATGGTGATGATGGCCAATGAAGTGGCTGAAACAATGTTCCACCGCGACGGCGTATCGATCGAGATTCTCGATCTGCGCACTCTCTCGCCGCTCGATTTTGAAGCGATCGCTACCTCTGTCCGTAAGACAGGAAAGGTGGTGATTGTTCATGAGGCGGCGCGCACATGCGGTTTCGGTGCAGAATTGGCTGCACGCATTGGTGAGGAGCTCTTCTCCTATCTGGACGCACCAGTGCAGCGCATTGCTGGAAAAGATTGCCCAGTGCCCTATTGCAAAGAGCTAGAAGATGCGGTTCTCCCGCAGAAGTCAGATCTCGAGGCGGGATTCCAACAGTTACTTATGTTTTAGATAGAGCTCTTTTAAGCGCTGGCCTGCACTGATCTGATCGCTGTTCTTATTCCAGATATCTACTAGTTTTGTGGCGGCTTTCTGGAGTTCTTTATTTACCTTTAAGTGTCCGTCGATTTTTCCCGTGGGGGTCTGTCTGAGTGGATTGACTGCAAAATTCTCTTTGGACATTTTTTTCCTCCTTGAGTTTCCTCCTTATGAAGGGTATGATGGTCGTTTGTCAAGGATAATTGAATGGGACAAATCAGCACTGGCGATCTTCGCAGCGGGATGAAGGTAGAGGTAGACCGCGAGCCTTATCTCGTTGTGAGTAATGAATTTGTGAAGCCTGGTAAAGGCCAAGCATTTAACCGCATTAAAATTAAACACATGAAGAGCGGACGTGTGGTCGAGAAGACCTACAAATCTGGCGAGAAGCTCGATGAGGCCGATGTTGAAGAGAACAGCATGCGCCTTGTCTATAAAGAACCAGATGGCGCCGTCTTCATGGATGACAAGACTTTTGATCAGGTTTCCATCTCCAATGAGGTGATTGGGGCAGAGGCTCAATGGCTGATGGATGAAGTTGTTTACCAAGTCATTTTTTATAAGGGCGTTCCGATCCAGATTTTGCCTCCAACTTTTATGGAGATGAAGATTATCGATACGGCGCCAGGTGTGCGAGGCGATACCGCCTCCGGCCGTGTTCTGAAGGTGGCAGTTCTTGAGACGGGTGCAAAGACCCAAGTGCCGATCTTCGTTGAAGAGGGCGAGAAGATCAAAGTTGATACTCGTACAGGCGAGTATGTCTCTCGAGTATCTTAAGGACAGAGCTCAACTGCTCCACGCGGTGCGCGCCTTTTTTGCGGCGCGCAGCGTGATGGAGGTCGACTGCTCCACGCTTCGCTCAGCTCCTCCGATCGACGCCAATATCGATGTCATCATCGCAGAGCCACTCCCGGGTCGCAAATCCTATCTCCACACCTCTCCTGAATATGCAATGAAGGGACTCCTCTCTCAAGGCTCCGGCGATATTTTTTATCTAGGCCACGTCTTCCGCTATGGCGAAGAGGGGCGCCGCCATCTCCCCGAGTTCACCATGACCGAATGGTACCGTATCGGCTTCTCCCTCGCAGATCTGATCCAAGAGACTGCAGAGCTTATGGCCCTCTTCCTAGGGCCTCAACCACTCGAGCTCCTCTCCTATCGCGAGGCCTTTCGTCGCTACGTCGGTCTAGACCCTTCTCACGCCTCGACCGCGGAGCTGCAGGAAGTCGCTCAGCACGATTGGGATCGCGAAACTCTCCTTCACTACCTCATGTCCCATAAAATCGAGCCAGAGCTCGGCAAAGCCGGTTTAACGGCCCTTGCTTACTATCCACCCGACCAGGCAGCCCTAGCGCAACTCGTCGAGCAAGATGGTGAGCTTGCTGCCGAACGCTTTGAGATCTACCATCGCGGCGTAGAGCTCTGCAACGGTTATCATGAACTGGTCGATGCCAAAGAGCAGGAGCGCCGTTTCCACGTAGAAAACGCCCTCCGCGCGCAGAAAGGAAAGGAGGTCTATCCGATCGACTACGCTTTTCTAGAGGCGCTGCGTCGAGGTCTGCCGGATTGTTCCGGTGTGGCGGTTGGTTTTGATCGGTTGATGCTATTGCGTCATGGCGGCGCGCCGATCAGTGCAGTGGTTTGTTAGGGATAATATACTCCTTCCAGCTCAAAGGCCTCTGTACTGGACAAAAAAAGATTTCATAGCGCATAACGTACTGGTATTAAGTT
>CAZEZK010000058.1:4300-9716 GCA_964516935.1 uncultured bacterium | reverse complement strand
TTAATTTAGCTTGAAAACTACGCCAGGGTGCCTTTGAACTGGAAGGAGTATATACACAAACAACCTCTAATTAAGCCCTTGGATCAGCGCAGCCGCAGCGGCTATGCGCAACATCGGAAAGGGTTCTCTGAACACCCCTATAAGGAAGCTCTGGTTCTCTTCTTGGCTGATGTGGCCGCAGGCCTCTAGAATGTGTAGCTTGTACTCGTGGCTGGCATCCGCATAGGCCTTCTGCAGCTGAGGCAAGACAGAGTCGTCTTTGCCAAAGAGGGCCAGCACGAGACAAGCCTGGAGCCGCACCAGGAACTCGTCATCGTTCATTAGGCCGCGAACTAACTCTAGAGAGGTATCATCTCCCTCTTGGAGCAGCGTCGCTGCGGCTACACCTGTAAGGCCCCAAGACTTTCTCTGAAGAAACTTCTTGAGTGCAGTCATGGCGCGGGGGTCGTCGACAACGGCGAGGAGAGAGACGAGGTTGAGGCGGGTCATCTGGTCGATCGCCTCAGGATAGTTGGGAATCTGGTCATTGTAGCGCACCTGGCTGGGCGCTAGGATATGGAAGAGTGGATTGGTGCGCTGATCCCACATCCACATGTTGCGATCTGACTCCAGAAACTGATAGAGCACATCGCTGGCTTGCGTAACCTCTTCGCGCTGGCCGATGAGACCAAGGGCTAGATTAGCTCTAACGTAGGGATCTTGACTCCGCTCGAGCCCTTCAATCGCCAGTCCAACCCCTCGATCGCCTGACGCAGCAATGGCTCCGGCAGCAAGACGGCGATTCTCTGTAAGAGTATCTTCAAGCCAACGGACAAGAGCCGGTTCACCGAGCTTTGGTTCCGTAATCAGCGCAAGCCAACTGGCGGTAATGGCCACAGCGGGATGAGGATCTTCCATCGCAGAGCGCAGCTCTTTACTGGAGAGTCCCTTAGGATCTGTGAGCGCAATGGCATTGATCGCTGCAATGCGCACATCGGGATGGGTATCCTTCACCAGTTCGCTTAGAATAGGAGTGGAGTTGGGGATAGTGAAGTGGACAGCGAGCGAACAGGCTAAATGTCGCAGTCCAGCACGGGAGCTCTTCGCCAGAGTGGTGAGTTCGTCAATGGAAAGCGAATCGCGCATCGTCACAAGAGCTTCGATCGCTAACGTCTTCTCCTCATAGGTCGATCGATCATCCTGAGCAATCGCCTGTAACTGAGGAACTAGAGAGTAGATGTGGAGAGATCCGATAGCCTTAATAACTTCAAGGCGAACCATCCAGATCTTCTCCTCTTTTAGAAGGCGGATAATCTCATCTTTTAGGGGAGCGTCTCCATAAGAAGCTGCTAGCTGAACACTTACAGAGCGGACGACGGCATTGCTATCTCGCATGGCGCGAAGGAGGATCGGCACAGCGCGAGCGTCGCGCGTGAAGAAGGCCCCAATAAGTGAAGCGAGGCGAACTCCATATTGGTTCGATTCTACCCCTTTGTGGAGAATACCCCAGGAGAGAGCCTCCAGAAGCTCGCGATTGGTGAGGATCTTGGGATCGACTGAACCGTAATGTTCTAGAAGGTCAAGCGCACGCTCCTCATAGCCATTGGCAGCTAAGGCCTCGATCATCGCACCGCCGACCTCCGTAGAGCGCGGATATCTCTCTAGAAGAGCCTCCGCCTCTGCTAATGCAGAGACCGAGTCGCCTATAAACAGGTGTGTCTCTACGCGGCGGACACCTTCGTCAATCGCTGCTCCAAAACAGAGCGCTCCTATCGCAGCATATACGAACATTGATTACCCCAATATATCGAGAGGACGGCCTCCGATTAGATGAAAGTGGAGGTGGAAAATCGTCTGCCCCGCCATTGGGCCGCTATTCGTTAAGAGACGATACCCCTCTAAGATCCCCAACCGCTTCGCCAGCTCTTGAGCAACCTGTACGATTTCTCCTATTAAAAGTAAATCATCCGCCCCAAGGCTCTGCAGGTCGGGAATATGCTTCTTGGGCATAATTAAAATATGGACCGGCGCTACCGGATGGATATCTTCGATTGCCAGAATAGTTTCATTCTCAAAGACTTTTGTCGACGGGATCTTCCCCGCGATGATCTGTTCAAAAATTGTAGGGCGCATGAACCTATCCCGCTATTTTTCGTTTTTAAGTATACCGCTCGTGACTCAAAAGAGCCATTTTTCGGGGTCCGGGAGTTTTGCAACTGGCTCGAGTCTATCTGGAACTAACTCACGATGCAAGGGATGGATTGCATAGCGATCTCCCCCTCAGTGACCATCTCAATCATTGCTGTATGAACAAGCATCGCAACCTCCAACCAACCCTTCTCGAAAGAGACTTTTTGCGCATTGATCAAGGAGTGTCTTGGAATATCGTGGCAACGCCCTGAATAGATCAATGCCTTAACAAAGGGAACGCGCGGTGATTTGTCTTGCGACAGAATCAGATCGAGTAGCCACCCAAGGCAGACGTCGGGTATCACTTGGAAAAGCGGTGAACGAATCAGAGCCTCCAACCTCTCCGGAAAACGATGTTGTGCTGCGGAGATAAAGGCCTGTACCGCATAACACTCTATCTGACACAACTGATCAAAAAATTCCCCATTTTGAATCATTTCCCACGTATACCGCTCGTGACTCAAAAGTTGGCTCTTCAGCTCGCGTGAAAGCTCCCGAGGTTGCGAACAAGGGGGAGGGGGTAGTATTGGAGGAAATACAACCCCCTCCCCCTTGTTCGCAACCTCGGGGCTTTGACGCAGCTGAAGAGCCAACTTTTGAGTCACGAACGGTATAGGTTCTGCGCCCTCTTGCGCCCAGCGAATCAACCTCTCTCCTAAAAAGCAGATCGGTTCCTGATAATTCTCATTACTACCATATTCCGCATCCGAACCTAACGCTTTTGCTACGTCCAGATATTTATACTCTTTGCAGAGAAAATAGAGATGGGTCCGAATAGCATAAGGGATCTTTTCCCATCTTCCAGAGTCCTTAAGAGCTTTGATGAGCCGAACTCGATATTCATTGGGCTGAGACATCCCGAATCCCACCGGAAGAAAACTCTTTGCATGAGTTTTGAATAGCTCAATCAGCGCGCCGCTCAACTCATCTGAACTCACATCACAAAACCGATCTGATCGGATCAAGAGTGTAACCGCTGATAGATCTAACTTAACGAAGAGTTTGCGAAAAGCTCTCCCAATATAGGAATCCGGAATCTCTTCCCAATGCTCTTTATCGAGATAGCCGGTTAGTTGAAGAGAGTTCACCAGGTGGACTCCTAGTTGCGAGCCATGCGCTGTCCGAAAGTGTGGGATTGTATCTGCCGCTCTATTGTACTGGTTCCATATATGAAGAATGCTATCCGTCGAAATCTGCCGAAACCGAGGAGAAGCTACGATGGCTCTCAATGTCGCCAGGCAATGTCTGCTCTGAAACGGATTGAGAAGAGCAGGAAGAGTGCTCTCGATCAGGGAGAGCGACAGCTTCTCACAAGTAAGTAGGTACTTAATAATACCCGTACTCTCCCCCTGATCCTCTGCGCGATGGCGGTTCATATCAATCGATGTATTAAAAAGTTGCACCAACTCCTCTCTAGAGAGCTCTTCTCGAAGAGCTGTTATCGTCTTGAAGAGCTTTGTATGACCCCGTCGAGCCACTAAACACAAAAATTCGATCGAGAAAATACGCGGTACATAGGTCTGTATAGACTCTATACGATTACAGAGCTGCAGGTCATTCAACACTATTTCTAGCTCTTCATCGGAAATATCCCCAGTCAGATTGGCTCCCACTCCGTTAATAATTTTTTTTAAATCCTCGCAATTTGGATCAAGGAGAGAGAAGAGACGAATCGCTAAAAGATTTACCGTTTCGATCGCTCGGCTTAAATTGATAGGAGGCCCAACCTCAATTACGGAGATGCTGCAACAAGGAAATTCTTTTTTATAGTACTCATTGAACTCAAACCTCTTCCAACACCCCTCATGAAACATGTGAAAGAGATCTTCACCAGCCTGTTGATCCGCTGAAGGGATATGTAAATAATCTACCCTCGGGTCAACTTCATTATAACAGAAAATGCACTCAATCGACAGGTTCATACGAAACACTATAAACTAACTAACTATAAAGATCGATTATAAAATTATAATAGTTTCTGATATTTGGTATTACTGAGATAAATTTAAAGCGATCTGAAGGGCATGCATCGCCCCCTCTTTTGTAGCCCAGATCGAGATAAAGCGCCCCTTATGGCAGAAGATAGCGCCTGGGATGCCACTAACACGAGCAAGCTCCTCATCGCGGAGGCCGGCCCAAGCGGCTGGAAGAGGTGTGCGAACCTCCATGCGGCGATCGGCAGTAGGGGGGATGCCGCGCAGCTTCCAATTGGGACCTGCAGGCATGACGACAAAGCGGGCTGGATGACGAGCACCGCCAAGTTCAAAGAAGTTATCCATCCAAGGAATCATCTCAGAGAATGTCATTACATAGCTGCCGCGACTCATCTCTTGCTGCACCTCTGCGCGACACCGAACAGTATAGGCCCTGCGCTGTTTCAACCGACGAAGATGTCCCTCTGCAAAATCGACAGCGGTGAGAAACGCCTGCATCATCTCCTCTTCAGGAACGTCGTGTTCAATAGGGAGAAAGTTGGAGATCACTTGAGAGAAGGTTGTCATGCCCGGATCGCCCTGGATAAGTCCATTGTCATGAGCGTCAACACCGCGAATCAGTGCGCGATTTACAAATTCGTAGAGCGCATCATCAACCAATCCCTGCTGTTTAAAGTAGAGCCAGATCATCCCAGCACTACTAAGAGTACCGCTATATTCAGCTTGATGGTGGTCAAAACGGCGAGCCAAAGGATCGTACACCCCGCCTACATCGCAAACATACTCACATTGCTCTAAGAGCACAGGATCGCGGGTGCGGATAATCTTATCGCGGTCGATCTGGTCAAATAGCAATAAAAGGGCACAAGCCGTCACCTCATCAGCATGAAATCCACCATCATGAGTGCCAACGCTCCGTTTACTCACGAACGAGATCTCCAAAATATAGTTCAAATGGAACGGGACCAGGGTGCTTATTAGGGAAATAAGCTACACCGACCTGCAGCGTATAGTGAGTAGTAATAACGATATACCCCCCCTCTGTACGGGCAATAGACTGAACCACTTCACCAGCAGGAATCGCAGAACAGTTTTCTAAAATCGCCTGAATTTCGCGCTGACTCTGCGCAAATGGCGACAATAATCCGAATAGAGAAATTAATTGAGCAATCATGAACCTATCACTCTCCTAGGGAGGATCGCCAACCGCTCCATCCTCTAACCACACTTTAAGGCGGCGAATCGACGCATCACAACGAGCAGTCATCTGCTCAATCGCCTCTGCGCGCCCTAACCCAGCAAACTCTTCCCAT
>CAZEZK010000058.1:1182-4290 GCA_964516935.1 uncultured bacterium | reverse complement strand
ATCGGCGAGCCGAAGACGCAGGAGATTCGACCACCCCAACGAGGAAAGCGCCGCTTTGGCCCCCAAATCGCCCCCGTCCCACTGACATAGGTCGGAAGGATCCTAGAATGGGCCTTGTAGGCCAGAAACGCAAGTCCTTTCTCTAACGGCTGAATCTCATCTGCATCACTGCGCTGTCCTTCAGGGAAGAGAACAACCTTCTTCTCCTCTTGCAAAAGCGCGATCAGTTGGCGAAACACTGCGGCATCGGAGGCGCCGCGCACGACGGGGTGAGCATTGAGGCGACGGATAACTCCTCCAAGAATGGGAACGCGGAAGAGCGAAGCCTTCGCAAGGAATTGCACTTCATGCGGACAGGAAGCTGCAATGACCGGCGGATCGAAATTCGATGCGTGGTTCGGTGCGATGATTGCGCGGCCTCGGCGAATATGGTTAAGCCCATAGATCTTCAGTCGATAGAAAAGACGGAAATAGCCCCAAGCCAGTCCGCGAATAAAGCGGTAAAAGAGCGGAATTGGATCAGGCTTGCGTCGTACCTCAACAATAGAGACCATCTTGGCCAACACCTGGTCGATTGAGGTGTCGGAGGTGTCGATCTCAATCGCGTTCTCCGGTTTACGCAGCGGAGCGCAGGCGCGCGTGATATCTTGGCGATCGCGCTGTTCGATCTCTTCAAGAATCTGCTCCATGCTTAACGTCTCTGAAAGGTCGGGGAATTTCTGCAAAAGCTCCTCATGACGCCGCCGCGCACGCACTTCGCTGCGCGCAGAGAGAAAGAACTTCACGTCCGCGTTAGGAAAAATCACAGTGCCGATATCTCGTCCTTCAAACACTACATTGCCCTGCGCACCGAAGGCGCGCTGAATCTGAACAAGTGCCTTACGCACGCTGGGGAAAGCCGCGACGCGAGAGGCGTAGGAAGAGATGTGTGGGGCTCGAATCTCTGTCGTCACCTCGCGATCGTCAACAAAGAAGCGGGCGGACTCGGCACGAAAAGCAAACCGCGCAAGAAGAGCATCCAACTCGGGCCCCTCATGAAATGCGATCTTCTCCTCGAGCAGCTTCCAAGCGAGGGAGCGATACATCGCCCCGGTATCGAAACAGTCAAAGCCGAGCGCGCGCGCTAACCGCTTCGCCAACGTCGACTTTCCAGTTCCTGCAGATCCATCAATTGTAACTATCATAAAGACCTAGACGAAAGATAAAAATAGAGAATCGGCGCGCTCAGAAGCATTGAGTCGACCGCATCGAGAATCCCCCCAACACCAGGAAGCACATTACTGTCTTTCTGATTCGCATCGCGCTTCAATAGCGATTCTGCCAGGTCGCCAACCTGCCCCGCGATTGCTAGTAGCGCGCCAAGCCAGATCGGCGCTGGAATCCAGCTCTTGAAGAGAATAGCGACGCCCATCGCGCATATAAACCCGCAGAGAGCCCCTTCAACTGTCTTACCCGGGCTGATCACTGGAGCCAGTCGCCGGCGTCCAAGCAGATGGCCGCCAAAATAGGCGCCGATATCGCTACTCTTCACTACCGCAATCAGATAGGCTACCCAAAGCATTCCCCCCGCCGGCAGATAAAACGTCGCAGCTGCCATGCCCATTGGAACGGCGATATAGAGGAGTCCAAATAGCGAGCCACCCACATCCGCGATCGCCCCCTCTTTCTGGCGGAAATGCCAGAGAAAAAGCAGCATCGTTGCACCAAAAAAGGCCCAAGCGGCCAAACTAGCTGAGATCGGAAAGCTAAAGATCTGCGCAAAACAGCAGATGGCCAAGAGGATAAAAGGGAGTCGTATCCCCTTCTTTGATGCCAGCTGCACATATTCCCAAAGCGCCGTTACCGCCGCTAACCCGATCACGCAGGCAACAACCCAATAATACTTTGAAAAGAAGAGCAAAGCTCCGACGCCAACGGCCTGAACTAAGCTCATAATAATGCGCCACTTCAGATCAATCAACTTCATCATCAGTTAGATTCCTCGATTCCTACGCCGCTGCTGATATGATTGGACAGCACGAGACAACTCCTGAACAGAAAAATCAGGCCACAACACATCAGTAACATAGATCTCCGAGTAGGCAAATTGCCAGAGCAAAAAGTTACTTAAACGCTGCACTCCGCTCGTGCGAACAAGAAGATCTGGATCTGGCCAGCGCGAAGTATCTAGATGTTGCGCAAAGTCCCTTTCAGTCAATGCAGAGATCGGAAAGGGCCGATCTTGATACTCCTCTAATAGACGAATCGCCGCACGGCGGATCTCATCTCTTCCGCCATAATTGATCGCCAGCACCAGGTCTATGCGATCACCACTTGCCGTCGCCCGCTTCGTCTCCTCAAATGTCTTACGCACATGTGCCGGCAGACGGTCGGGATCACCGATCATATCCAGCCGAACCCCCTCCTCCACCATCAGATCTCTCTGACGCAGCAGGTAAGAGTCGAAAAGATCCATTAGAGCATCGACCTCCGCCTCTGTGCGATTCCAATTTTCAGTGGAGAATGCGTAAGCCGTCACCACCTTGACCCCCATGTCCGCTGCTACACGCACCGTTTCATGGAGCACATTGGCACCTCTCCAGTGGCCAGCACTGGAAGGAAGCCCTCTCTGCTTTGCCCAGCGTCGGTTGCCATCCATAATGAAGGCGATGTGTTGCGGAGCTAGCATCTCTCCAGTTATACGTTTTTGAGTCTCTAGGTTAATCAGTAGAGAAGTCATATCCAAATCGTTTGATGGCGCTCAGGACCTACTGAGACGATCTCCATAGCCACTCCGAGCCTCTCCTCCAGGAATCGCAGATAGCTCTGCGCCTGTCGAGGTAATTTTTCGAAAGAGCGAATTTCCGTAGTGGGCACACCCCAACCAGGCAGTTCTTCATAGACTGGTTCAATCCGCTCCCATACATTGGGATCGGCTGGAAAGAGCGAAATTTCCTTACCATCAATTCGATAGGCAGTGCAGAGCTTAATCGTCTGCAGGTGGTCCAAAATATCCAACTTCATGATCGCCAAGGAATCAACGCCATTCAAAATTGCCGCCCGCTTCAGAAGCACTAAATCGGGCCAACCCATACGCCGTTTACGCCCCGTTGAGGTTCCAATTTCTCG
>CAZEZK010000058.1:0-1172 GCA_964516935.1 uncultured bacterium | reverse complement strand
TTTCTCGCGCCTTGTGATGGTCCGGGAAAAGCGCCATTTCAGACGCATTTAACTCCGTTGGAAGAGGGCCATTCCCCACACGCGTGGTATAAGCTTTAGCGACGCCAACCACCCGATTAATTCGCGAAGGGCCAATTCCTGCACCCGCAGAGATCCCCCCCGCGAGCGTGCATGAAGAGGTAACAAAAGGATAGGTACCAAAGGTCACATCAAGAAAGGCTCCCTGGGCTCCTTCACATAAAATTTTCTCTCCCCGCTTGCTCGCCTCATAGAGCATCTCTTCAACAGGAGCTACATAGGGGGCCAACCGTTCTGCGTAGTGAGCAAATTCTTGTAATCTCTCAGCTACCGGCAACCCATGGCATTCTAAAATTTCCTGCAGACGCTCCGGGAATCCCTCACCCATCAGATCGGCAATCCGCAGTCCACAGCGATTTACTTTATCTGCATAGGCTGGCCCAATTCCGCGCCCGGTCGTTCCAACAGCCTTCTGCCCTTTCCTCTCCTCAGACTGCCGGTCAATAACAGAATGGTGGGGCAGAATCAGGTGGGCATAGGGAGAGAGGAAGAGTCGCCCCCGCACATCGCGCCCGAGCCCATCAATCTCTCTTAATAAAGAGTGAGGCTCGACGACGGTGCCGCCGCCAATGTAGCATTTGACTTGGGGGTAGAGGATCCCTGACGGGACTAAATGGAAGCGATACTCCTGCCCGTCGACCACCAAAGTGTGGCCAGCATTGTGGCCCCCCTGAGCGCGGACGACATGCAAAGCATTTTTCGAAAAAAGGTCGATTACCTTCCCCTTTCCTTCATCGCCCCACTGCATTCCAATAATCGCGAGCGTGGTCATGTCACGCCAAGGATAAAGGATGCAGGAGAAAGGATAAAGGGAAAAGGCGGGGAAGTCAGGAGGCCCGACGGTTTGGAGTTAAGTATAATTTTTAAAACACGGTCTCTGCAAGAGAAGGCGACTACAGCTTTCACCTATTGAACCTATCCAACTAAAAAGTTTCGATAAATTTTTTTATATTTACATTTTAAAAAGCATGTTGTAAATTAGAATAAATACTTTAAATAAAAAAGGATGTAACACATGAGCAATAATATCACATTAGTTCCTCTGTACTGGACAAAAAAAGATTTCATAGCGCATAACGTACTGGTATTAAGTT
>CAZEZK010000057.1:0-9763 GCA_964516935.1 uncultured bacterium | reverse complement strand
GACGGCAATGAGTAGCGGGATAGTCGCCAATTCTTGCAATTTCACACTTAAGCTACGCACCTGCTCCGGCAATGTGAGATCATTGGACCAGTTGTAGTAAATGACACCGCCAACATGAAGATCTTGAACAAGCGTTTTGGCATCCTCTTCATGAAGATGGACCATTAGCAATTGCCCAACCTTCTCTTCCAGAGTGGCTATGCTTGCGAAGATGGTAAGAAAAATCATAAGAAAAGTATATTGAAAAGAGGAATAAAAATGTTGCGAGCCTGTCTATTTTTTCTCTTAAGCGTTTCGTTTGCGTGGGCCGCTGAGGATATCACGGGATTCTGGAAAACCATCGATGACGAAGGAGCGCCGCAGTGCATTCTCGCCATCTATGAATATCAGCAGCGCTCCTATGGCCGTATTATCGGCACCTTTAGCGATGAAGGAGAACTAACCGACTCCATCTACCATCCCTATAAAAAGGCCTCTGCTCTTATCGGCGATCCCTACTATAGTGGACTCGATATCATCTACGACCTCGAAGAGAACGGCTCGAAATTCAAGGGCAAAATCCTCAACCCCAAAAGCGGTTCCGTCTACAATGCGGAACTCTGGCGCGATGGTGAAGATCTCATCGTGCGCGGCAAGCTCTTCTTCTTCGGACAGAGCCACACCTGGTTCCCCGTCCATGAAGAAGATCTACCTCAGGGATTTACTCTACCTGATACACGCACCTTTATTCCGCATATCCCAGAGCAGAAGTAATACCAAATATCAGAAATAACGAAAAGACTTCTGCAATACAAGTCGCTTGCGATATTGAATACAGACCCATTGCGGATTACGATGAGTCTCCTCAAAATCGATCTCCTCTAAAGAGGCGAGCTTCTTTAAAACCAGTGAGAGGTAGAGATAGTTATCCGCAAATAGTAAGTTGTTCCGAGCAAACTCCTGTGCGGTTAAAGCTATCTCCTGCGCTTGTGCATCGTGCGTATCCGCCCACTTCATCACTTCCAACAGATCGCCGCAATCGCTCCGCATCGGCAAGTAGTGCTTATAAGGCTGTAGTGCACCATAAAACCACTGGACTTGCTCGGAGTTCTGCTTTAGACAGAGCGATCCCGAGAGAAGCCGCCACTGATAGCCCGGATAGGTGCACATATGGCCATCCAAGACCGGCAAATATTTGCAGCGCACCTGCTCCAATTTCGAGAGGCTTTCTCGAAACACCCCCTCCTGCTGCATCACTCCTTCCATAGCAGGCCCTACCCAATTGAACCCAGCATCAATTCGCTCCGGGAAAGCAATCGATAGCTTACAGAGCTGAAAACGCGGGGTCGCAAACTCTGTCACAGGCTGATCATCAGGCACTCCTCCATCAGTAAAGCCACCCCTCCAACTCACCATTGCCCGTTTCTGGCTCCAGTCGATCTGCTGATTAAGCACCTCCGTGGCACCCTCTATCCACGAAGGGCGCAAAGAGAACTGATCTGGGACCAGGGCGATATATCTCTCCCCCCGCAATTTCGCTTGTGCAAGGATAGGCGCCTGCTCGCTCTCATCCTCCAAAATAAAAAATTGGGGAGGCATATAGGGCTCTGGAAGGCCATCCATGTAACAGAGGATAAAATCGACATCGGGGATCTCCGCATATACCAGCAGAGTTTTGATAGCTCTCTCTAAAATGCTACCGATTTTAAGAAAAGGGGAGCCATCGGGGACAAATCTGTATAACCGGTTACTCACAATCCGATAGCGATGAAAGACAGTCGTCACCCGCTCGCAGATCTGCTCATGAGTTTTTTGCAATGCCTCTGCAGAGATCCTCTTCCCTTTAAATTCTGAAAAGTCTCTCTCAATCTGCTCCACCATCCAGTCAGGCACTGGCTGAGCCATCTTCTCCAAGAAACTCTCGACAGGAAACTCCGCCCGAAACGATTCATTCGCGCGCACGAGAGGCAGAGACTTATCGATCAGAGGAATGAGCAGCGCAACAAAGAGTGCGCTACAAATTATACATAAACAACCTGAAGATTTGATTTTTGAGCCGCGCGAAAGCTCTCGAGGATTGACGCGAGCTGAAGAGCCAACTTTTGAATCACGAGCGGTATAAAGCCACTTCTTCATATGCCGCGCATCTTCTCGACCATCTGTTGCGCATCCTCGGCAGAATAGGCAGTCCGTACAGGATGGTCCCAGACGGTTCCTGGCCAGGCAGGATCGTTCCGAAAACGCGCAATCAGATGGATATGAAGCTGGGGTGTTTTATTCCCGATCGCCGCCACATTGATCTGCATAGGTTGAAATTGAGTCCAAAGAAATTTCTGCCCTTGATCTATCTCTTCAAGGAGCTGTAGCTGATCCTCTCTGGTAAGATCCATGATCCGGGCAATCTCTGACCGGCGCGGCACAAAAAGGATCCACGGGTAATGACGCTCATTTTCCAACAAAACTCGGCAAAGCGGCAGATCTTTAACGAAGAGTTTCGAACGCAAGTTCGGGTGTAACGCAAATTCAGTCGATGGCAAAACGTTCAATCAAAAACTCCGGTTGATCGGTTTCTGGAAGCTACTCCCATGACTCTCCACGCTCTACCGTAATCCCTGTAGATACCCCTTCCAGTTCAAAGGCTTCATATACTCCTTCCAGTTCAAAGGCACCCAAGAAGATTGAATTGAAAGCTCTCGCGGTTGAATTACCGATAATGGGGGTTGTATTAAACTCAATACTACCCCCATTATCGGTAATCCAACCCCGAGGCTTTGAATCAATCCTCTTAGGTGCCTTTGAGCTGGAAGGAGTATATACACAAACAACCTCAAGATTTGGTTTTTGAGCCGCGCGAAAGCTCCCGAAGATTGACGATCGCAAACGACCCAATATTAGCAATATGGGGTCGTTTGCGATCGTCAATCTTCGAGGCTTTGGCGCGCTCAAAAAGCCAAATCTTGAGGTTGTTTGTGTATAACAATCGATTAAATCTACAAATTGTCCAACCATACTAATAGTTCACTCCAAGCGAAAAAAAGGGACCTTGAGTAGAGAAATTCCGGTACTGCTGATAGGGATCCTCCACTGCATCCACCAAGATATTGAGAATCGCGTTTTGAGCAATCAGACATTCATATCCCAGGGAGAGGTCGAGTTGAGAGCGCTTCACCTCAATACCCAGTCTCATATACCAGATGGGCATCAGATCCCAGCTCCGCTGTCCCACTATATCAAAAGTTCCTGCAGGATTGACCGAAGGAGAAACTTCCGAAAGAACTACGTGCGCGCGATCCACAAGCAGGCTGCACGAGGTATAAGCCGTGAAAGAGAGGATATCTTGATAGATAGAGTAGACAGCATCCAGAGCGATTTCTGGTCCCACCCCCCAAATTTGGCTTTTAAATAGCAGCTTGGAGAGCGCAAACGGTTCGTCCGCTTTATTGTAATTGACATTTTCATGCGTATCGAAATAGGAGCAGTTCAATCCTGCACAGAGAGAAATCGAATCGGTGACGCGTTGCGCATAGAGCAGCTCTGCATTCTGGTAGAGGATGGAGATACAGGATTTAGCACTCCCCTCAAAACCTGGCGTAATGGTGAAAGCGCCAAAGCCACTTGTAGGAAAGAGGTATGGGCCAAAAATCAATTTCTTCGACGCTCCGTACAGGTAGCTCCAATGCACCCGGAATGGCCGATATTCTCCGCTAATAGAGACTCCCGGATGGAATCCAATCGCATTGTAGAAGCTAGTACCGTTAGGTTGCGAGGGCGCTGAGGAGCTAGTGACAAAACAGCTCTGCTCAATCGAGGGATAGAGGTAGAGGAGGTCTGCTCCAACCCGCCACCGCTCTTCAGCCCCTAGCGCTCCAACAAAGAAAAGAAAAAATCCGATTCTTACGAGCACATTGAAAAACTCCCGGACCCCGAAAAATGGCCCTTTTGAGGCATGTCGCGGCCGCATTTTTTTGCCTACTCTCTCAGGTATGGTCAAAAAAATACGGCACGAGCAGCGGGGCTGTCCCTTGCAACCTGCCTTAAAATGGCAAATTTTGCAGGGTCCGGGAGTTTTGCAACAAGCTCTTACCATCAAACAACAAAAAGATGATAGCAATTATACCAAATATCAGAAATAACGTGCAGTTTGAGTGCGCCAAAGCCTCAATCTTAAGATTGGTTGCGCATAAGAGCTGTTTGACCTACGTTGAGGATTGTGATCCGAAAACTCCCCTCAGGCGGCTATCGCCTCTACTCCCGAAAAATCAATCCTAAGACTGGCAAGCGCCGAAATCTAGGCACCTTCTCCACCCGCGCCGCTGCAGAGCAGCACGAACGAGAAATCCAGTTCTTCAAAAGAAGATATACATAAACAACCTAATATCAGGGCCGGTCTTATACACAAACAACCTCAAAAACCAAATCTTCAGGTTGTTTGTGTATAAACTTGGAAGGGGTGGGATTCGAACCCACGAATCCTTTCGGATTACCTGTTTTCGAGACAGGCACGATCGGCCACTCTGTCACCCTTCCACGAAAGCCGCCTGAGTATAACAAAATAGAGGTTTTTCACCTCACTCGAAAAACGTACTCGACATATCTTTGTTAAGAACTTTATCAACAACTCCTTGCTATCAAGGATTTTGATACCAGGACCGGTCTCAAACTTGGTATAAACTCCTTCCAGTTCAAAGGCACCCAAGAGGCTTTGAATCAATCCTCTTGGGTGCCTTTGAACTGGAAGGAGTTTACACATCAGACTTTCGCTGGTAACAGAATTGTGATATGATGCGATTCATGCGCATCCTGCTGTTTCTAGTTGCGGCGATCTCCGCCTATTGCAGCTCTCCCATAGAGGCGAAAGCCGGTTATTTTTTCTTCCTTAATCCCACTATGCAGAAAATTTATGATGGGGATGGCATCGATCTACAACTCTCTGGAAGTTATCCAATCCGCAGAGATCTCCATTTCTATGCAAGCCTTGAATACCTGGAGAAATTTGGCCACTCGCTAAATGGCGGCCAGGCCACACACCTTCAAGTAGCGCCCATTAGCATAGGACTTAAGCCAATCTATCCCCTCACCCGCTTTACCGACTTCTATTTAACTGCAGGCCCCCGCTACTTCATCGTCCGCGTCCACAACGACTCTCCCTATGTCGACAACGACCTACGCTCTGACGGATGGGGCGGATTTGCAAATATTGGGTTTCTATCTGAACTCTACCGAGGTCTCACCATCAATCTCTTCAGCGAATGGTCCTACGGGAAAGTTCTCTTTAACAGCACGATCCCCAATGTAGAAGTAACTAATATCCAGCTAACCGGCATCACCTTCGGCGGTGGATTGGGCTATACTTTCTAGTGGTCTGTTCAACTCGACTTTATCGAATTCAATTTAGGCGAGTTACTTTCACAGAGGTTGTGAGCGTCTCTTGCACTAGCGCTTCCCCCTCCGATTCAAAAATCGCCCCAGATGTAGGGGTCGCATCTTTATAATGGCGCCCACAAGCCACTCGAATATGGTCTCGCTCCGCCATACAACCATTCGTTGGATCGAACCCCACCCAACCAATGTAGGGCAAAAAGACCTCTACCCAAGCGTGAGAGGCATCAGCTTCGGCTCTAGTCTCATAACCACCTCCAGTATAGAGATATCCGACACGATAGCGCGCAGGGATATCGAGTAGCCGCGCCAGACAGATCAGCAAATTGGCAAAATCTTGACACACCCCTTGCCGATTGAAATAGACCTCATACGGTGTCGTAGCCAATGTCGTGGAGCCCGCTGCATAGGCATACTCTTTAAAAATCGTCTGATTGATGTCTTTGAGCACCTCAAAGGCGTCGTTATTATTTTTTCGGACAAAGCTCATCGCATAGTCCGACAACTCGAACATTTCAGATTCGGCCAATTCTGGCGGCTGTAGATAGGCCTCCATCATCACCCGATCCCAGGGCATCCAGATCAGCGGCATTGTACGAGGCTGGTGCACTAGATCCATTTTTCTAGGCAATGCACTCATGCTCACAATCGATTGACTTAAGCTCACGAGCTCGGTATAGGGCTCCTTGATTTCAAGGAACGATGCATAATTGCCAAAAGCACCACTAAAATTGGAGACCTGAGCGCTGTGCGCAGAAATAGTAAACTTATAACTAAGCACCATCTGAGAGATGTCGTGCACAGGTTGAAGGCGAAATAGATGCTTGCTATGGGTGACCGGGCTGGAATATTGATAGCGAGTCTCATGTTCAATAGAATAGATTAAAGGGGGCTCCGGACTGAAAGAGGCTAGATTCGGAATGGGAGCCCCGCCAAATGCAGTTGCACTTCCAATAATCGGGACCGTATACGTTTGTGCAACAATCATTTGAGTCTATCTATCACTGTTTCTAGCGATATCGCTCTCGCTCTCTATAGAGTCTATGTCTTTTTGCAACTTATCCACCTTTTTCTGAAGGATTCTCTGCTCTCTGAGTATCTGCTGCTGTTGTTGCTCCAACTGCTGTTGCTGACGTTTTAACTTTTGCTTTTCTGGTCTATCTACCATGTTTATCTCCTTATTTGTACACTATCAGACGCGATTTTAAAATAAAATAAGTTTATAAAGATATTCATGGAAAAAGAGGATATTATCCGCGTTTTAGAAGAGATCGCCTCTCTTCTCGAGCTCCAAAACGAGAACCCCTTTAAGATCCGCGCCTACCGCAATGCTGCGCGAGCACTTCTCAGTATGGAGGATTTCAAACTGGCGGTTGAGAAAGGCAAACTCACAGACTACGAGGGAATCGGTGACCATATTGCCGAGAAGATCACAGAGCTCTATCGCACTGGACGCCTTGCCTACTATACAAAGCTCGTCAAGTCGACACCGAAACCCCTTCTCAAAATGTTGCAGGTACACGGGCTCGGCCCCAAAAAGGTGCAAATCCTCTATAAAAAACTGCATATCAAAAGCATCCCCGCACTCAAGAAAGCCGCAAAAGAGGGAAAACTCTCCAAGCTCAAGGGATTTGGAAGCAAAACCAAACAGAATATCTTAAAGGCCCTAGAAAATAGCCAGACCTGGCAGCAGCGCCACCTCTGGTGGGACGCAATAAAGATGGCCGAAATGGTTCTCCAGCGCCTAAAAAAAATTAAAGAGGTAAAAGAGGCTGAAATCGCCGGCAGTCTTCGTAGAAAGTTGGAGACGATCGGAGATCTCGATTTTGTTGTTGCTTCCACTCAACCCCAATCAGTCATGAAGGCCTTCGTCAAAGACCCTAGCATCAAACGGATATTGAACCAGGGAGAGACAAAAGCCAGTGTGATCCTTAAGGAGGGCTTTCAGGCCGACCTGCGCATTGTTCCGCCCGATCAATTTGGCTTCGCCCTCCTCTACTTTACCGGCTCTAAGGAGCACAACATTAAACTGCGCGAGCGCTCTCTGAAAAAGGGCTGGTCGCTCAGCGAATATGGCTTCGAAGGGAAAAAGGCACCTAAAGGCAACCTCTCTGAAAAGGAGATCTTCGCCTCTCTCGGCCTCGATTTTATCCCCCCAGAGCTGCGCGAGAATCAGGGCGAAATTACCGCTGCAGAAAAACACAAACTCCCCCATCTCATCGAATTGAGCGATATTAGAGGGGCCTTTCACGTCCACACCACAGAGTCTGATGGCAGAAACACCATTAAAGAGATGGTCGCCGCTGCTAAAGAGCTCGGTTGGGAATATCTAGGCATCTCAGACCACTCAAAAGCAGCCTTCCAGGCAAATGGCCTCACTGAAGAGCGGCTCTTAAAACAGGTCGAGGAGATCCGCGCCTTCAACTCTTCTAAAAAAGAGAAGTTTCATCTCTTTGCCGGAGTGGAATGCGATATCCTCACCAATGGTTCTCTAGATCTCTCCAATAACATCCTCAAACAGCTCGACTTTGTGATCGCCTCTGTCCACACATCCCTCCAACAGGATGAGAAGAGCATCACACGCCGTATCATCCGCGCCATCGAACACCCTTATACAACCATGCTCGGCCACGTAACCGGCAGGCTACTTCTCTCTCGCGAAGGCAGCAAAGCAAATCTCACAAAGGTGATCGACGCCTGCATTGCAAATAAGAAGATCATGGAGCTCAATAGCCAACCCCAACGCCTTGATATGGATTGGCGTTTCTGGCATGCCGCCGCCGCCCGCGGTCTCCTCTGCTGCATCAACCCCGATGCTCACTCCAAAGATCAGCTGCGCTTCGTGGAGGCCGGCATCCATATCGCAAGAAAAGGGTGGCTTGAAAAGGAGCAGGTAATCAACACGCTGCCCCTTAAGGGGATCTCAGAGTTGTTTGTGTATAAACACTAATCTCGACTTTGTACATTTTAAGGCATGCCGCGGCCGCATTTTTTGCCTACTGTTTTTTTTCTGCACCATCCGCAATATTCAAAAGCATGAAACCACAGCTCTCTCTGCACTTCCAAACTAGGATCCCATCTTCGATTCGACTAACGCAGATCGAATTTATGAAGCGCACCGATCAGGTAGTAGCTATCAATACAGCCATCGGCAATGTCTCTCTACCAATCCACCCCGCCATGGCTAAGCGGATGTTCTCGCTGGATAGTCCAGAGAGCCCCTTCCGAAACGGTGTGGTCAAATACTCTACAACAGTTGGGGAAATAGAGACCAATCGCACCTTTTTGCATCTCATCGAAAATAGCGGTTTTTCTACAGAGGGACTCTACAGCCAAATTACAGATGGCGGCAGCCAAGCTATGGAGCTGGCCATCCTAGGAGTCTGTGGCCCCGCAGGCTCTTCTACACACCCACTTCTCCTTATCGACCCCACCTACTCCAACTACTCCTCGATGGCCGAGCGCACAGGACGCCCCACTGTTGCAGTGGCACGCCACTTAGAAGAGAGTGGGAAATTCACCCTTCCAACCCTATCCGCAATCGAAAAGGTGATCCAAGAAACTTCCCCAGCAGCCCTACTAATCATCCCCTATGACAACCCCACCGGACAATTTTTTCCTCAGAAGACTATCAATGAGCTAGCCACTCTCTGCGTAAAACACAATCTCTGGTTATTTAGTGATGAGGCCTACCGCGAGGTCTTTTATACCCATGGAACTACAAGCAGCGTCTGGGGAGTCACAGAGAGAGAGGTCCCAGGTATTACTGGTCGCCGCATCAGTATCGAATCTGCTTCAAAAATCTGGAATGCCTGCGGCCTGCGCATCGGCGCAATCGTCACAGACAATCGAGAATTCCATCAGCGCGCCGTTGCCGAGAACACAGCAAACCTCTGCGCCAATGTGATTGGTCAATATATCTTCGGCGCTCTTCTTCACGAATCTAAAGAGCAACTACAAGATTGGTTCCAACAGCAGCGCGCCTACTATAGCCAGATGGCAAAAACTATCACCTCTGGCCTGAAAAAAGAGATCCCACAGATTATCGTCTCTACGCCCGATGCAGCCCTCTACACTGTGGTCGATCTGCGAAATATCTTAGGACCAAATTTCGATGTAACTGAGTTTATTCTCTACTGCGCCCGCAAAGGCTCTGTTTCCCTAAATGGAGTACATACAACTCTATTGATGGCTCCAATGACAGGTTTCTACTCTCCTCGTCCGGGCGAACCCAATCCTGGCATCAGCCAAATGCGCATTGCCTATGTAGAGCCTCCAGAGATGATGGCCCAAGTTCCCAAGCTCTTTGCGCAGCTCCTACGCAATTTTATGTCTTCCGAAAAACCATAATCGTGTTGCCAAAGTAAGCGTCTAATGAGCCCATATGTAGGACACGCCGCGCCGG
>CAZEZK010000056.1:0-9878 GCA_964516935.1 uncultured bacterium | reverse complement strand
TTGACGATCGCAAACGACCCCATATTGCTAATATTGGGTCGTTTGCGATCGTCAACCCTCGGGGCTTTGGCGCGCTCAAAAAACCAAATCTTCAGGTCGTTTGTGTATAGCATAAAATTTCCGCCCAAATACCAATGCAAGCGCGCCTAACATCACCATGTAGTAGCTCCAGATGAGAAATGGCTCTGTATGGAGGAGATATACACAGATGTAGGAAGAGAGAATCAGCGCCAGATGGATCAGTAGCGAGGCGCGAAAACACCAGGAGGAGAGCCCCAGGGAGCGCAGAGCTGCTTTATAAATAAAGATCAAAGCCTGAATGAAAATATAGATACAGGTCGTCTGGAACAGTTTAGAGCCCAGACTCCGCACCAATGGCAGATCCATCTGTCCATTTTTTGTCTGCAGAAACCTCTCAATTAACCAGTCAGAGCAGGTCAAAAAAAAGAGGGAGAAGAGCGCCATCAGCAGAAGAGTCGTTCGAAGGGTGCTGTGCAGAAGTCGATCGGCCTCGGCAGGCTCTTTTTTGCCAAGGTAACAGCTGTATAGACTCATGAGGGAAATGTAGATCCCGCTGAGCGGTAGAAAAGCGATCTGATCATAGGTAAATACGATCGAAACAGCTGCACTCACCTCCGGGCCATAGACGACAAACATATTCACAAATAGGACGAAGAAAAAGCTGTTGGTAAATTTCTCCAATCCCGTATAGGCCCCCTGAGTCAGGAATAGTCCATAATCCTGCCAAAACGGAGCTCTCAGAGCTGTCCAGGGCACTTGAACCGATAGGAAAAGTGCAGTCAGGGAGTTGGTGATAATAGTGGCTGCCGCAGCTCCAGTCGCTCCTGCAAACAGATGGCTATATGGACCCAATACAAACAGGTGGCAGAGAAACGTGTTTACAAAAAGTCCAATCAGATCGGCTATCAGAATGGGCGTTCCCCGTCCAACTCCAATCAAGTAGCTTGCAATGCTTGTCTTGAACAACAGCGGAATCGTCCCAACCAAAATCCACTTGAAATATCCATTCTCCAGATCACAAAACGGCTGGGGATGCTTCAAGAGTCGAAAATAGGGCTCCCCACCAAAACTTAGGAGAAATAGGACAACTGAAAAGGCTACAGAGAGAAGAGACGATTGTACCAACACACTTCTGCACGCGGCCATATCGCCCTGACCAAAACGCTTTCCAATCAGACTCGTAGAGAAGGAGAGAAAATAGATAAAAAACGAACCAACACTCAGCGCAGTAAATCCTGCCATGGTCGCCACCGTGGATAGGAGGGGATCTTTTATGGAGAGAAGATGTCTATCAATCAGAAGAAGCAGGGTTTGAATCCCATTGGATAGTACGATCGGTAGAGATAGGAGAAGAAGCTGTCTATTAAACATATACCCGTTCCACCTCAATGGCACCCTAGCAGATTGAATTGAAAATTCTCGCGGTTCGATTATTTTTAGATGGGTAGTATTAAGTGCAATACAACCCATCTAAAAATAATCAAACCCCCGAGATTTTGAATCAATCTTCTAGGGTGCCATTGAGGTGGAACGGATATACTCCTTCCAGCTCAAAGGCACCCAAGAGGGTTGAATTGAAAGCTCTCGCGGTTGAATTACCGATAATGGGGGTTGTATTAAACTCAATACTACCCCCATTATCGGTAATCCAACCACGAGGCTTTGAATCAATCCTCTTAGGTGCCTTTGAGCTGGAAGGAGTATATATGTCAACAGATCTCTCCAGAGAGCCTCGCGCTCAACCGCTTTATCGAATAGAGGATGTACGGAACGCCCCCGAAGTGCAAATGTCTCTGGAAAGATCTGTTTGATCGCATCGTAGGTCCGGGAGAATCCCTTAAATCGAGCTCTCAACGTAGGGATTAGCCTCTGTAATTCAGGAAAAAATTGCGCCGGCACTTCAAGCCCGCCCAGACACTCTACCTCGGCCCCTAAAGAGTACCAGGTCTCTTTGTCACAGGTAGATGGCATGACATGACCGGGAGTGATCGGAGAGGGAACCATCTCCGGGTAGCGAAAACGGTCCAGATCAGGCGGGCTCAAGGCAACTATATCTACACTCCGCTTCAACAAGAAGGGAAGATAGATGCCTATCCCACGACCAACAAAGATGACGCGCTGATCGTGCAAAAATACGACGATTTCTTCGAGTTGGCGTCGCCACTCCTCTAGCGTCATAAGAAGAGTCGAATCACCCTGACCGGCGAGATCAAATAGAAAAACGGAGACCCCTCGCTTCGGAAAAAAACGCGCCATCTCCTGACCTAAATAACAGAGACCCGCGCGCCCCTCCATCAGACCGGGAATAAATACCAGAGTCGTCGCCCCCTGCAAAGTCGAGGTATACCGCTCACAATTCAAAAGTTGGCTCTTCAGCTCGCGTGAAAGCCTCGGGGTTGGATCAATCCTTTGGGGTGCCTTTAAGTTGGAAGGAGTATAGAGATTATAAGGAAATTTGAGCATGACAATAGGCCATATGATATGCTAATCCGTGAAACCGAAAAATAGTGTCGTAGATATTCCCTGAATAGAGATCGACTTCACAATTGCCAGAAAAGGAGCTCTCCAAAAAGGCAGGGTGGCTTTTTGCGATCTCCCGATAGAGAAGATATGCCTCTTCAAACTGCTTTAGCGCCTCAAAGGTAAGTGCTAAATTTAGCTTAAAATGCACCTGATAGGGAGACCGATCTATCCCCAGCCGAAAATCCTCTTGCGCCTCCCGAATATGCCCGTGAGTTAAATAAGCCACCCCTCGACTGTTGAGATAGATCAAATTGTTAGGATCCAGTGCAATGGCGCGATTGTAGTAAGAGAGCTCCTGAATAGGCTCTCCCATCCCCCGCAAAATTCGCGCCCGCACAAAGTAAGGATGGGAGGCGTTCGGGGCCAGCTGCAGAGCGCGATCGGAACAACTAAAAGCCTCTTCAAATCTCCCAAGCGATTTAAGGACCAATGCCTTATACCCAACCACTTTGTAATTTTCTGGGTTGCTGTCGATTTCCCGGTTCATCATCTCCAGGTATTTGTGCGCCTTTTGATTGCGAAGCGCAACTGGACGACAATGGCCAAAATGATTCAGAACGAGCGGGGCCGAGACAATCCGTTTTTTTGCTTTTTCTATGGAGGGCACAATAGAATCGACAATGATGCCAGAATATTCGATGAGCGGATCATTGCGAAAAAGTCGAATCACCTCAGAAATATAGAACCCTCCGGTAGCGAAGAAATTATAGCGAATATTTTTAATTGCGTCGGCGCCGGTCTCCTGCACCAGAGATTGCAACACCTCTATCTGGCTCGAATCAAAGGATTCATCTGCATCGAGAAACAGAATCCAGTCCGTCTTTACCTTGCGTAAAAGGGCATTTCTTGCTGCGCTAAAGCCCTGGCTAAAATCGACCGACTCCACCTGTGTGGTATAGCATTTTGCAATCTCCACCGTAGCATCTGTAGAGCCAGTATCCCCAATCAGAATTTCCGATACGAGCGGCTGAACGCTCTCAATACATCGAGAGAGATATGCCTCCTCGTTTTTTACAACCAGACATAAGGTAATCGTCATATTAAGCTACAAACCTTTGTGAATAATGCCTTTCGCAGAACTGGATCTGTAAATAGATGGTCAGCTCCCTCCATAAGGTGGACATCTGCACCTACTTCTCGAAGCGATTGCGCCTCAACTGCATGTTTGGAATCGGAAGAGCCCAATATGCAGTGGATCGAAGGACAAAAAGGGAAAAGGGTCTTTCTTGGAAGCAGCTCAGCTCGTTGTAAAAAGTAGCTCTTGGGCAGAAAGAGCTGCCCCTCCCGAATCGGGACTATCTCATCACCTTCTGGAAGGATAAATTTTGGATGCTCTGTGAACCCATTAGAGATCGCAATCAGCTTCTCTCCTCTTTTTCGGGCGGCAGCTGCCATAAGAGCAATGATAGATCCTGTACTAATACCTAGCCAGACTATCGATGTGGAATCTACTCGCTCTTGCGCTACCAGCAAAGCATCCTCAACCATTGAGTCAAAGGTTGTATCGATAAATAGCCCAGAAGAGAGCCCAGATCCGCGAAAGTCAAAGCGTATAACGCGACAGTGTCGTTCCCGAACCAGATGTTCCGCGAGCAGGCATAAGAGTCTCTGAGGGCCAACCTTCTCCCCCGAAAGCCCGTGGCAGATGACTACCGTATAGAGAGGCGCAGAACTGTCGGGCTCGTCCTGAGTAAGGCTGATCCAGCCACCCTCTTCTTTCTTTAGCAACTCTTCACGCCTTTTCATTGGAGGGCTCGATAAGTTCAACAACCTCTTGAACGAGTATTTCAGGCCGCTTTCTCTCCACCAGATAGACGACGCGACTTTTCCCCCAAGAGAAGTTTGGATCGTTAAACGTGTCGATAACTTTTTTTAGAAATATCTCTGTCTCGTACTCTTCTACTGGAAGGCCCCGGTTTATAACGCTCTGGACTGCTACAGAAACTGGAACGGATAGATGAATGGTATAATCAGCTCGTGGCATCAGATGAAGAGCCTCATCGAATTTTGGATCAACCTGTCCGAAAGCAATATTGTAGGCCTCGTATGAGGAGAGGTACCTATCCAGAATAACCACATCATTTTCCTTCAATAGAGTCTCCAACTCTTCCTTCTGAGACAGCAAATAGAGCGAGAAATAGTCCCTTCTGAAATCGGCCACAAGAGGGCGCAGAATCTCATTGCGCTCAGCAGCTTGATTGATCTTCTGAAGAAATGGAAAGAAGAGGCTCTCCCCGCGCGTTGGTTGCAAGATCACGCTCTTCAACCCATTTGCATCAAACGAGGCCTTCAAGCCTTTGGCTAACGTGCTCTTTCCTGATCCATCAATTCCGCAAATCTCAACTAAGAGCCCTTCCTCGCTACAATCGCAAGGGACTTCCTTGAGAACTCGAATCTCTTTGCCCTCCAAAGAGTAGCGCGAATAGAGAGTCTGATCGCTCTTAAGGCTTCGGATCCATCCATTCGCTTCAAATAGAGCTCTGCAGCTCCTTGAAGAGTTCGAAGTTAGATCGCTGTTTACAACAGCGATCACCCAGGCACTAAATATGTATTTAATTAGATTTATCATAGCTGCACAAGCGATGCCTGATTTGCACCTAATGGGGCCTCTTTGATATAAAATTCATTCAAATGGGCAAGAGTCTCTTTTTGCGATGCAAACGCGAGCAATTCACGAGCTTTTGCAAAAGAACACCAGAGAAATTCAGAGTGCTCTTTTGGTGAGAGAGTGACCTTCGTCCGGTGGTCTAGGAAAGCCAGGAAGTTCGCGCTATAGCCAATCTGATCCTTACCTCGTTCGTAAAAGAGTGTGATGTTGATATTATAAGCCTGGTTGACTTGGAGGCCGGTCTCCTCGGAGATCTCTCTTTTTACCGTATCTAAAATTGTCTCCCCACGATCCACTTTCCCAGTGACTATCTGCCAAATTTCTGGAAGGTAGACATTTGGAGCTCTTTTTAAGAGAAGAATCAGAGGTTCCGGCTTTGCAACGGGATCGATAATGTAGGCGGCAATAAAATTGGGTTGACCCATAAAATTATCTCCTTTTTACTTGCGTAAGTTCTTGAAATTGAGAAGCCGTCAAAAATGGCTCGATTTCGCACTCTACGAATGGAATCTGTCCATTTCGTTTTTTAGCGATAGTCCGATAAGCAGCAGTGAGGATCTCAATCGTCAGTTTTTGATCGGCAAGCGACGATTTTGGATGGGCCCCTTTAAGAAAATCTTCAAGACACTCATCGCGTGCTGCCTCATTATACCCTATAAAAGAAGATCGCTCTCGAGTGGCTGTAGAAAAGAGATCTTTCCCCTCAATCACTTCGCATGGCTTCCCCCCAATGATCCCAATATTTCTGAAAATATAGATCTGATAGTGGTCCAACCCACCTACAGCATCGTGGTTATAGTAAGGGTTATCGCGATCCTTTACTTCGCAGCTCTGATAGCTATGCACCTGAATTGTCAGTAGGGGCCCCATAGTGAGACAGATGGACTCGTGTCGAACTCGTCCATTGTTTTTATAGGTATCTGCCGCCTGTTTAGACCAAGATCTACGAGAGAATCCCGCACTTAATAGGTCCAGTGAGCAGGTAGTGATGATCCTCTGATCGCGGATAAACTGCAAATTAGCCGTGAAATCTAGCTCACCCATAGCGCGAAAGCGCCCTGCATGGAGTGCATTAAATGGCTCCCGATAAGACTTATCATGAAATATTTTTCCATAAAAAGTCTCATCCATCGACAAGAGCTGGTCCATAGGGGAATAGTTGGCAGAAAAGAGCTGAAAGGATGTGGGTCTTTTGTCGATAGGAAGGGTCTCAAACGAGAGCAACATCGGTAATAGGTCCAGAAAGTGGTATCCGCTGTGGAAGAGCTTCCCATACCCATACTTGTAGGGATGATTTTCCCGTTCGAGCATCTCATCAGGAGTATAGAGGGCGCCATCAGAGTGATAGACTTGCATATGGTGAATCGGGATCTCATACTGCTTCATCAGATCGGAAATAATAGACTGGATCCACTGATACCGCTGATCATATCGTCTCTGACACAGAACCGTCACCAGAGTCCCATACTGCTCTTGGAGTTGTATTAGATGCTGATACTGTTTTCGAATCAGCAGCGCATTCTGTTCTTGATTGCACACATGAGTCGGAGCAGTGATCGGCTTGTCGGCCAATATAGGAATTTTTCGCGTAATCAGATATTGCAAATAGGCGTAATGAGCTTTTGGCTCTGTAGAGAGGATAGCGTGAGTGATCCGATGTTCCTGCAAGAGCCGATCTAGATCGGCGCGTACCTTTGGAGAAAGACTCTCTCGATCTCTCTCTTCCGTGGGAATGAAATAGGTTTTTGCCGAAATCTTCTGCTCTGCCAAATAGGCTTCGATATCTTGTTTTTTAGAATCCAGTTCTACAATAAGAACTGGCGCCTGCTCAAGCGCGCGCAAACTTTTGATATAAATCCGTTTTGCATGAGGACCCAGTCCGATTAGTAGAATATTTTTATAACTCATAGTGCCTACAATCTAAACAGATAGAATTTCGGCAAGCTTATGATGATTTATGAGATTCCGTCAACATCTCCCTATGCCTATATACCCGTTCCACCTCAATGGCACCCAAGAGGATTAATTCAACCGCGAGAGCTTTCAATTCAACCCTCTTGGGTGCCTTTGAACTGGAAGGAGTATATAGGAAAAGAGAAGTGGAATCAGATTCAACGCTGGGTTGCGCCGGAAGTAGAAGAGGGCATGATCGCTAAAGAGACTGCTACCCTCGCGGGTTTCACCGACTCGATAAAAAGGGATTCTAAAATAGACCGTCGACCATAAGCCTGCTGAGCCTAAGGTCGACGAACAAGAAAAGGACGAGGACTATTAAACTCGAGTATAGCCTTCGTTTGGACGAGAGCCAGTAATCGGAGTTGGAGCTCTGTGTCCACCTACTCCCGGAGGCGTTGGCATCTGGAAGGGACCTGGATCTTCACCAGCACAGATCTTCTTCACAATCTCGCGCCATTTCTCTACGATCTCTACGAAAAGGGGAGCAAAGCGGCGAAGCGCTGAAGCATCAACACCCAAACCCATATCCAATACGCAGTGGAGAAGAATAAGCTCTTCTTTTACTGCAAGACCTACACCGCCGCCAGCCATTTGACCGCCGAGCATAGAACCTTCCAGCAAGCGCTGATAGAGTTTCAGTTGGATTTTGTCCTCTTTGGGTAGTCCGTCCAGCAATGGGGAATAAAGATAAAGCTTGTCAGAATTTGGCTCGTAAGTAATATGCAAAGAGAAGGCGTTGTCAATCCCGAGAATGCAGGTATTATTCTGGTCAAAATCTAGATTATCGAGTTTTAACTCTTTGCCGAACTCTTTTAGGTTTGCCTTAGCATTCTCAAACGACATAGTTGATTACTCCACGAAAAATTAAAATGGGTTAATTCCTTATCAAGAATTTACGTCTAACACCTATCCTATCAGAAAGCGGGATAAAATTCAACCCGGGCAGCCCTTTTCCCCTAGGGATTTCTCTAGAGGAAAATGTCCTAAACCTCTCCTTAGTATCCGATCAGACCCAGGAGGTGCGGATTGGCCTATTCCACCCTGGTGAGACCGAACCCTTTCAGGAGCTACCCCTTACCCGTTCTGACCCAAATATATGGCATATCTCCCTAATCGATCTCCCCGCCAACCTCGAATATAGCTATAAAATTGCCGGGAAATGGATCTCAGATCCCCGAGGCTATTGTCCTGCCACCCCTAATACTTGGGGGACCCCTCCGCAATTCTACCGTTGCCAAGCCCGTGTTCCGCCACCCTTTGACTGGCAGAGTGATAAAAAGCCAAATATCCCCTGGGAAGAGCTCATTATCTATGAAATGCATGTCCGGGGCTTCACAAAACACCCCTCGAGCGGAGTCAAACACCCTGGCACGTTTTTGGGCATTATTGAGCGGATCAACCATTTAAAAGAGCTCGGTGTCAATGCCATCGAATTGATGCCCATCTTTGAATTTGATGAAACCCACTGTAAGAATCGCAATCCCCAGACTGGAGAACCCCTCTGCAACTACTGGGGATACCACCCCCTCTACTTCTTTGCCCCAATGCGCCGCTATGCCTCCAAAGGCGACCAGGCTGCGCAAGAGTTTCGCGAAATGGTCCGCGCCCTTCACAAGGAGGGGATCGAAGTGATTCTCGATGTGGTCTATAACCATACGGGAGAGGGAAGGGAGCGCGATTATGTCGTCTCTTTCCGCGGGGCTTACGACTCTGGCTATTATATGATCGACGAGTCGGGTCAATATCGTAATTTCTCCGGATGCTTTAACACCCTTAACCCCCAACATCCTGTAACCGAAGCGCTAATCTTAGACAGCATGCGTTACTGGGTCTCTGAAATGCATGTCGACGGATTCCGATTTGATCTCACCTCGATTCTGACTCGCGGTCTTCAGGGAGAGGTTCTGCCACATCCTCCAATCCTCGAGAAGATTCGCACAGATCCAATTCTCAGCACAGTCAAACTCATCGCAGAGCCTTGGGATGCCGCCTGTCTATACCAAGTCGGCCAGTTCCACCAGTGGGGCCCATGGGCTGAGTGGAACGGAGCCTTCCGCGACCATGCGCGCCGCTTCCTTAAGGGAGACAATAACGAAGCGCCATCCTTTGCAAATGGACTCTGTGGCAGTGAAAACTTCTATAAAGGTTCGCGCGGTCCTACCAGCTCGATCAATTTTATCACAGCACATGACGGTTTCACTCTCCGGGATCTGGTGAGCTACTACAAGAAGCACAACCTCGCGAATGGAGAAAATAATAAAGATGGCTCCGATCAGAATGATAGCTGGAACTGGGGTATTGAAGGCGATACAACAGATCCTGCCATCCTTAAACTGCGCGAACGACAGATGCGAAACCTGCTACTTTCTCTATTTGTTTCCCAAGGGGTTCCCATGCTCTTCATGGGGGACGAGTATGGCCATACTCGCAATGGCAATAATAACCCCTATGTTCAGGATAATGAACTCAACTGGTTCCTCTGGGATCTCTGTGAAAAACACCGAGAGATCAAAAAGTTCGTTTCAGCACTGATCGCCTTTCGTAAAAAGAACCCACTATTGCGACACTCGCAATTTCTCACAGACAAAGATGTGGATTGGCATGGCGCAGAGCCCTTCTGTCCTAACTGGAGCAGCAGATTTGTCGCCTATACTCTAAAACCTACTATCTATACCGCTCGTGATTCAAAAGTTGGCTCTTCAGCTCGCGTGAAAGCTCCCCCTTGTTCGCAACCTCGGGGCTTTGACGCAGCTGAAGAGCCAACTTTTGA
>CAZEZK010000055.1:5177-10070 GCA_964516935.1 uncultured bacterium | reverse complement strand
TAGAGCAGCGGACTCATAACCCGTCGGTCCCTGGTTCAAGTCCAGGTTGCCCCATTCATCTAAATAACTCTGGTACAAGAAACATCAAACCAGAGGCTCTATGCAAAACTTCCTCAAAATGCGAATTTTCCGCATTTTTTCCGCAAATGACTGGAACAATCTAGAATCAAGCTGTTCCGCATCACAAACCGTTGCTCCCCAGCCAAAAACAGCGCCAATTCTTTCCTTAAATGCGGAAAAATTGCGTAAATCCGAATCTCGCAAGATCAAAGAGAACTGATCAGCAACGACTAGAACACTTGGGAACAACGGATAGACAGTCCTATTCCCAAGTATTCCCAAAGGTTTTAAAATTTAAACTTGAGTTCAAGTAAGTTATGAAAAATTCAGATAACATCCGATGTATTCGCAAGTATCAGAAGAAAGATGGTTCAATCAGCTATCACGCTGAAGTTCGTCGCAAAAACGCAAAACCGCTCCGCGAGTCGTTCCGCACCCTCACAGAGACCAAGAACTGGGTGCGCAAGATGGAGAGCTCTATCTTAGACGGGAAGCATGTCCCCGACAACAAGGCGCGCAAGTACACTCTCACGGATTTGATCGAGCAATATACCCGCCTCCACCTCAGCAAATTCCCTAGGCGCCTCAAGGATCAGACCCCTCATCTGAACTGGTGGAAGGAGCACCATGGAAGCAAGCCGCTCATCGAGATCACGCCCTCCCTTTTGGCTGAGGCGAAAGAGAAGTTGTTGGGCGGCATCACCTCTCGGAAGAAAAACCGCTCCAATCCCACCGTGAACCGCTATTTCTCGAGCCTGAGCAGAGCATTCACCCTCGCCTTCCAGGAATGGCAATGGATCAATGAGAATCCCTTTCGGAGAGTCTCTAAGTTGAAGGAGAATGGCGGCAGGACGCGATTTCTGTCGCGTGAGGAGCTGCATGCGCTGTTTGAGCATTGCAAAGAGAGTAAAAACCCACATCTCTACGGCATGGTGCTCATCGCTGCCTCCATGGGGTTGCGTTTCGGAGAGATCGCTAATCTCTGTTGGAAGCACATCGACTTCGACAACGGGTTCGTAACACTCGAAATAACGAAGAACGGCGATGTGCGCGTCGTTCCTCTGCCAGATCAGGTTGTCGCCTATCTCAGGGGAATAGAGCGCTCCAAGGGGCCGGGGGAGTTTTTGTTCCCCTCCAAAAACCCAACCAAACGCCATGCGTACTCGCTCATCAGGAAAGCCTTTCAGACGGCAGTCCAGAAAACCGGATTGCAAGACTTTAAATACCATGACCTCCGGCATACATGCGCCTCTCACCTAGCGATGAATGGTGCGACCCAGGGTGAGCTTATGGAGGTTCTAGGGCACCGCTCTCCAACGATGACGCGCCGTTATGCCCATTACAGCAAAAAGCATATCGCTCAAATTCTGCAAAAAACTAGTAACCACCTTATCGGTAAATTAGGAGAAAACGCCAATGGCTCTTACTAAACATCAAAAGCTCGCTAGAGAGATGAAGCGTCTTGCCGAGGCTCTTGAAGTTCACTTTCGGAAAGTTGCTTCCGCGCTCAATGTTTTGCAATTCCATTTTTTTGAAACGCACCTGATCATCGGACGCCCTCTGATGTCGGAAGGGACGTTACAGACCATGATGTATGTGCACAGATTCGCAATGGGGCTGTTTTCTGTAAACGAGGAGTTGCGATTTGCGGCACAGAACTCTCCTCTTATCGGTTGCGTGATCACTCCTCATTTTTATCCTCCATCTAGAGTTCTCGTTAAACTCTCGAATGCTTTCAACAATGAAAGATTGGTTATTCCTTGGGGAGTAGGAATCATTCTTCCTACAGAAAGCATCCAAAAACTCGAAGAAGCGAAATTGGAAGCTCTACTTTATTGCGCTGCGGAAGGTGAAATGTCCGAATGGATCGATTGGGAGCAAGGTGATAAAGCTGTTTCTTTGACCAACCAGCTGCTGCTGGTGCAGAAATATTTCCAAGAGAGAGCCATGTTTGAGAGAAATATTCGGCAGCTCGTGATGCCGTTCTACCAAGAGTCGATGTTGAAATATTATAAACTGCCAAAAGGAGAGAAAGTTTATCAAACCCTTCTAAAAGCTGATTTTGCCCCCCAAGAACAAAATGCCATTGGTACGGCATACCAACTTGTTTCAGAATCTCTTGCCAGACATACACAAAGGCATTTCGAAGATTTTCAACACTTTTGGCGCGGCCAGCTTACCAAGCTGATGTTTGAGGGGATTCCCTGGGAAGGAGAACGTTGCCATGCATTCCTTGCAGATTACTTTGCCTCCGCCGATGCAGTAGATGAAACAAAGTCCAGTCCTCGCTGGCAAACTGGCCACGCGCTGGACCGGCAGACTTACGGAGCCTTTCTCCGATATTTCTCAAACCGATTCATTGCAGATCCGTTAAAATGCCAAGTGGATGGAGAGATCGCGCTTTTGCTCTGGATCAAGAGCTATGCATCGCGCGAGCTCAAAAAAACTCCCTCGATCAAAAGATTTCTTACATTGACCACTGCGAATGTATCCAATCGATATATCGCGATCGATGGTGACAACATAGAGCTTTCCTGCGGGTTAGCTGATCTTATCAAAGAATACATGGGAGAGGGTAATTTCCGACGTCAGCAGAAACTATTTCCGAATTTGACAATAGATAAACTGGAAGACCACTTACGTCGGGCTTCGGAAGCTATTCTACCCCCAGGTTCCATCCCAGCTCTCCCAGAAGCGTTTCTCAGCGTTCCGCATTCTCAGAAAAATTGCCGGATGAATGCCAAAACTCGCCTCCATCAACTGAAGAATCCTCCGCAAATCCTTCATGATCCCATTTCTTTTAAAGAGTTGAAGCGTCAACTGGTCGAAAAAGCCAAGTCACAATCCTCTTAATCTTCCACAGAAAGCCTTCCATAATCGGTTCGATCACAAAAACTTAGTGTGCTCAAACCTTTGTTCATTCCCGATCATTCAAGTTCTTTGCGCAGAGGAGAATAGCTCCGAAATATTATGAATATATCAAACGCAATAGCAATTAAGGAGCTTTGTGATGAACAGATCAGAACCTTTAGAAACGAACGAAATCCCCATCACCTTTAAGGGGTTTTCGAAAATCTATGAATATCCAAGTGTATGCGCCTTGCGCAAGATGGCTTTCGACTGCGAGGTCAACGGCCTGAAGGCCGCTTTTTTGAAAATCGGCCGCCGTCGGCTTGTACTGCCAAAAACTCTTTTTCGGTTGCTTCGAGAAATGGGCAGCAAATAGCAGCAAAACAGCGATGGATCGCCCCTCACAGCAATGAAGGCGACCCATCAAGGGAATCAGTCTTATGTCACTAAATATAAACGAATCTATGGCATCTCTACAAGGACAATCAGACGAAATTGAGCGCTTCGCTGTGCTCAGATTTTCGCATCGTCTGGGTAAGGGGATTAAGAGTCGTATCAAGGCACTCGGAGGTAGCTGGAACGTCATGCTTCACGGATGGATCTGTCCGCTCACCCACCAAGAAGAGATCCAAAAGGCGATTGACGACGCGAAACTCCACTGCGAAATCCAAACGATATCTCTGCCAAAAGGGCTTATCCCTGCGGACCCAAAAATCGCTAATCGTCAAGCGCGCTTCGAGATCCTTCAAGAGCAGGCTCATAAGGAGGAGATGCAGCTGTTGCAAGATGTGTGTTGTTACGATCGACGTCTTCGGCCAGAGGATTTCGCGCAGCCTCCTACTGAAGAGGCAAAATCTCCTGATAAATTTCGGATCGAAAAGGGTTTCCACGAGCGCTGGACGACCTTGCAGAAGAAAAAGAAGGATGTTGAACAGGCTGGGAAGGAACTCGCGCATCTAAAGACAGATCCTGGTGAGAAAATCTTCAATTCCTCCGCACCACTCCTAATCGCAGAGGCATTGATTCAGGAGCGGTTTCTATTCGAAGAAGATAGGACGCTCCAATATTGCTCAGACACGTTTTGGCAATGGGATGGTGTGAAATACGTTGAGCTGAGTGGAAGCGCTATGCGACAAATCATCTATAACTTTCTAAGTGACGCAAAAGAGTTGACTGACGAAGGATATTTGGAATGCTTCAATCCCAATCGATTTAAGGTGGATCAAGTCATTGACGCTCTCCGCGCGATCAGTCATCAGAACCATCACCCTGCAAGCGGTGCGATTTGGCTTGATGGAAGAGAGGGGCCCGATCCGCGAGCGCTCATATCCTTTCGAAATGGCTTTCTGAATACAGAGGATTGGATAAAGGACCCGATGATCTCGCTTATTCCTCACACTCCTTTGCTGCTTAATGTGAACGCACTGACCTTTGACTTTGATCCGTATGCTCCCGAGCCTCAAGAGTGGCTAAAGTTTCTAGACACTATTTGGCCTGAAGATCCAGAAAGCCAGCGTGCTCTTCAAGACTGGGCAGGATATCTCCTTGTTGAGGACACTCGGCAGCACAAAATTTGTCTCATCATTGGTCCTCCTAGAAGTGGCAAGGGGACCATCGGGCGGGTCTTGCTCGAACTGCTCGGCGCCTTCAATGTGGTTGGCCCGACCCTCTCGAGTCTGGGAAGTGAATTTGGTCTTCAACCCTTCCTGAATAAAAGGCTCGCGCTGATTTCTGATGCTCGTTTGAATGGGCGGGGAAACAATAGCGTCATCATAGAGCGCCTTTTGAGCATTAGTGGCGAAGATCCATTGAGCATCAATCGCAAATTTCTCTCTCCGCTGACAGTTCAGCTGCCTACCCGGATCATGATGATGAGCAATGAGCTACCAGACATGCGAGATGCTAGTGGCGCCCTCGCTGCGCGTTACCTGGTGTTAACCTTGCAGAAGAGCTGGCTTGGTAAGGAAGACACAAGCCTTCTTA
>CAZEZK010000055.1:0-5167 GCA_964516935.1 uncultured bacterium | reverse complement strand
GGTCTTGCTCGATTGAGAGAAAAGGGGAAATTCGTTCAGCCAGTCTCATCGATTCAAGCTATTGAAGAGCTTGAGGCCATGACGAGTCCGATTAAAGCGTTTGTTGTAGAGCGGTGCGAATTCAAGCCACAAGCCATTGTTTCAGCGGCTGCTTTATTCCAGGCTTGGCGCATCTGGTGCAATGTTACCGGGTATCCTCATTCAGGAAATGTCCAATCGTTGGGCAAAAACCTTCGGGCGGCCTTCCCTGAAATCGAAGTCACAAGGCCGCAAGATGAGACGACTCGAGGAAGGTGGTATAGAGGCATCTGTCTCATCGACTCCTCGACTCTGTCCGCGGACGTCCACGGACAGCCATGGGGGGACTTCATCTAGAAAGGGGGATAGTACCGGCATCCAAGATGCCTTGCTCTTCAAGTCGCTGAATATGAACCTCTTTTTCTTGAAGTTGGCTTTAACGGTGCTTATCCTAAGAACAGGTGAGAAAAAGTTATGAAAGGTAATGAAAATTTAGATTCCACGCAGCTCTCCAAGAGGCAGTTTGCAGCACTTCCTCATATTCTTTCTGCGCCCACCTATCAGGAGGCAGCCCGGCGGGCGCAAATCAGTCCTAAACAGATTCACGAATGGATGAAGGATCCCACCTTTTGTATGGAGCTGAAAAAGCAAAGGCACCGGGTCTTTTGTGAGGCATTGACTTTTTTGAGAATAGGCTCTCAAAGAGCCGTGGAGACTCTTGTAGAGCTGCTAGACAACGAAGATTCTCGCATTCGTCTCTGCGCTGCCGATAAGATTCTAATGAATGCGTTTAAGGGCGCAGAAATGTTCGAAATCTTAGAGCGGATAAATGATCTTGAGGTTCTTTGTGAGAAGCGGAAAAGCCAGATGGGAGGGCATGCATGAGAAAAGACTTGGAGGCGAGAATCGCAGCGCTGGAGGCATCCATTCGCTCCCTGTATGAAGAGCAGCTTTTCGAGGAATGGTTTGAGGAACATGCGACGGATGCAGATCCGAATGATTGGTCGATCTTAAATGTTGTTCCAAAAGAAATGCGCCTGGACTGCGTCTTCCGTCTTATCTCGAACGCCCAAAGAGATGCCTCGCGCCCTTCACCATCTTGACGGCTGGCAAAATTTCGTGATTGAGAGTACGATCGCGCTCCAAACTGGGGGAGAATGATGTATTGGATTCTATGCGTTGGTCAGAAGACGCCTAAAGAGGTTGAAAGTAAGCATTTTAATACTCATAATGAGGCGCAGAAATTTCTCGATCAGTTACAGCAAGAGGGGAGATATCCTGGAATGGAATTCAAAATTCGCGAGGCGTGGAATAGTTGGTCTTCTTCTAGGGGAGCATAGAGCAGGGTTGATTCTCGGATGGGGGCTCCGCGTTTTCACAGATAGACCTCAAAGACAAAGGTTCTGGCCGGCAACATGGTTCTTGACCGCCGCCCAATAGTGGCAAAAATCACATTCCCCGTGGGGGCCAGGAATTTCATTTGTTTCCAAGCACTTTCGGATCTTAAGTAGCGTAGGTTCTACCCAGGAATCCTCTCCGACATAGGGGATTACAGAAATCGAAAAGTTAAGCTTTCCTTTAAAGTTTTCTTTGGACGTGTCTCCATTGCAGTAAACAAAATAACCAGTAGTTGATACTTTGAACCCTTTTTGGCGTAAGAGCCACTGGTAAAGCTCCATCTGATTCTTGTAGGACCGATGATATTCCTGATCGAGGGCAATTTCCCTGGAAGTACTGGTCGCCTTATAGTCCGCAACGATCAACTCGCCCGCTGGATTGACCCATAGGTCATCGATGGCGCCAGTAATAATGAAATTGGTGGGAGCATGCAGAGCCTGGACGCCTTTAAAATTCATGCGCCAGCCATCAAGCTCGGGATGGGAAAATGGGATTGCGTCGATCCCATGTTGGATCATCAGAGGGTGAGGCTTGCCAGCGGCTCGGTAGGCGTCAAATTCCTTTTTGAGCAAGGTGTCTACAGCGGTATTTAGAGTGAATGGAAACCCAGGAGGATGGCCGGTTCCGCACCGTCGATCGAGGTAGAAGCAGCGGGGGCAGTTGAGAAAATCCTGGATCTTTGAGCGGCTGAGCTTGAAGGGTTTTTCTCCGCATGGGGTAAATAAATTTCGAATTCTTTGCGAGTTATATAGGGAACTCATGATTCCCTTGGAGCATTTCTAGAGAACGACGTTGCTACTCTAAATTGGGTTGTCAAATGTGCGAATGTTGTGGTGAGCCGCACCTCGTTATGAGGAATGAAAAGATAGCTCCAGGGCTTTGCGTTGTGTCGCAGGGCGTGGTCAGTTGCATGCTCACACCAGTAGGTTGCCGCTTCTTTCTTTTGTAGAACGATCGGATCTTCGAGTTCGGCGCTACTTTTTATTTCGCACATGAATAATCCATTTTCGGTCTCTACGATGAAATCTGGCTCATAGCGAAGGTCCCGTTGATAGTAGAGTCGGATGGATTTTGCAGGGGTTTTTACCCATTTTAAAACGCCAGCGTCGCGCTCTAAAAGACAGGAGAAGATTCTTTCACTATCTGAGTCAAACCGGATGCTTGGGTAAGTCGATTTCTGGAAGCCGCTAAAGAGGTAGCTTGAAATGGACGACTTATTTTCAGGAGTTTGATCGAAAGGGAGCTCTAGAGCGTTTTTTGGCATTGCATGATGAACGCTTTTGAGGAATGTGAAATCCCTTCCGGAGGTCGCTATAAACTGATGCACGGGAGGCTCATAATGAGCTTTCATTTGAGCGAATAATTGCTCAGCCAAAATAGAGCCATTTTGAGAGATAACCGTCTCTACATCCTTTTCCGATTTCAGATAGGATCGCAAATGAGTCGCCATCTGCTCAGACAAATCCAGAACGATCTCTGTATTCTCTTCGTTTTCCGCAACTGAATCAAAATCTAGCAACAGTTTCGCCAGGTGCTGAACTGGGGGTTCAGTTAACAGAATGGACGATTCGGCGGCCATTCGCTCCTGCTTTTCACTCTCCAAATTTTGCTTTAGAATGGCCGAAGTCATAGGTTGCAGATTCAAGTGTTTAAGGTCTAGGGTAAACAGACGATATCTACCAGGTTGGATCACAGTGGGTTCGACGTGAATTTTTGGAATTCGAATCGAAAGAGTTTCGTATCGTTCGAGAATCTCAGACACTGTTTGGATAATCGTCTCTCGCTGAGCCTGTTCTCCGATCAGATTCACAATCGATTCCCCAATTTTAACGGGATCGCGGCTTCCCGATTTGTCGAGTTGCTCAATGGTTTTTTCTGCAATGAGTCGTTTGATTTCGTTATAAGATTCGATTTCTTTGATGATAGCGGGCTTTATTTCGATATTTTTCAGTCCTTCTACAGGAAAATCAGATCCAATGCAGAACCCTTTTTTAATCAATGAATCCGGACGCTGCGCTTCAAATACAATCTCGTCAAATCGATCATGAGAAACAATCGTAAGTCGGTCAATCTCTATATACCCTGTTCGAGTACCAAAGGGGAGTCTAAGACCTCGTCCTAATGACTGTTCAATCAATGTTTTAGAATTGGCGGCGCGCAGAGGAACAATCGTATAGAGATTTACGACATCCCAACCCTCTTTGAGCATGTTGACGTGAATAACGATTTCAATGGGGTTTTCAGCAGACTCGATCTCTAGAAGATCTCGTACCATCCGTTCCTCTTCCTCAGGCTTGACTCCTGAATGGACAACGCGCACTTTACTCTGATACTGCCCATTGAAAAACTGGTCGCTCTTAATGAGGCTCTCTAGTCGGTTTGCGTGGGTCAGGTTTGCCGCAATAATCAGCATAAAGGGTTTCACCGGGGGCTTGCCTAGTTTATATCCGTAGTTTTGAAGGTGAATTTTCGTCCCTTCATGAATGCGAACCCCATCTTCAAGCTTCAACAGCTCAAGAGCATCTTCGTCGAGCTGCCCGTTTTTAAAATTTTCCCTTCCCGCGACCCATGGTTCTTTGATATATCCGTCTTTAAGAGCTGCGGAAAGGGGGTAGGCGTAAATAATATTCTGAAAATTGACAGAGCGCCCCCCGACTTCTACTTGCGGAGTAGCTGTCATTTCGATCCCAAGGACGGGTTTGAGTTCCTCAATGGCTTTAGACGAACTTGGCGCTCGATAACGGTGAGCTTCGTCCATTAGGACGACAAGGTTTTCGATTCGGGAAAGATATTCAAAATAGCTCATGCCTCCGACGATGGTTTCGCGCGGGTTTTTCATGCGCCGCTTGCCCTTATCGCTGTTGATCATTGCTATGTTGAAAATGTAGATGTGCACGTCGTTCTCTCCGAACAGCTCTGATTGCGC
This sequence comes from uncultured bacterium, assembly GCA_964516935.1. Classification (GTDB taxonomy): domain Bacteria; phylum Chlamydiota; class Chlamydiia; order Chlamydiales; family SM23-39; genus CAZEZK01. The sequence continues at coordinate 825 of CAZEZK010000055.1, read as the reverse complement.
AGCCCACTGCTCTCTGACTCCATACCCTTCGTCGAAATTCTCGCTTGTTACAACCTTTGGAGGCTGGCTCGCAAATTCTCCGATTCCTCGGAACACATACTTCGGATCTTTCGGGTTGGAAAACTCCCGAACTAGTTTTTCAAGGATGGTATTATTCGGTGCGAGGATGACAAAATCGCGTATTTTCTTGACTGATGTCAAATAGGCAATCATGGCCCCCATCAGCCTTGTTTTCCCAACGCCAGTCGCCAAAGCGAAGCTGAGGTTGGGGAAATCTCGCTCAAAGTTCATGACGTGAGGGTATTGGCCCTGGATTCTGGAGAGAGTCTCTTGCAGGGGCTCGTTTTTGCTCATTGGAAGCAACTCGACGGTCTCGGCTAGAATTTCTAGAGCCTCGATCTGGGGTTTTCGCAGGCTCATTCTGTGAGATATTTGACGCACTGTTGTAGTCATGGCTGGTTAACTCTTTTTTCGTTTGGGTGTCGCCTGTAGGCCGTAATCGCTTTGATCCCACTCGTACTTGTTTAGGATTGACTTGGGGATCTTTTTCACCGTCAGATTCTCAAATTCGCTGACATCGCAAGTGAATGCTCCACAAAATACCAAGATTGACCGGCTTGACCCCACATCATCGCTCAGTCGAGCTAGCTGAGCTCTCGATAGAGTAGAAGCGGTAGCAAAGAGAAAGTCGCAATCTGAAGAATGCCCATGACACCACCAATCTTCCCTCTCTTCAGACGGGGAATAAGTAAAACCCTCAATACCGCAAAGAGCCTCTCGTAGCATTTCTTCATTGTAGTCTTTACTTAAAGAGGGACGCCCTAG
>CAZEZK010000054.1:9339-10288 GCA_964516935.1 uncultured bacterium | reverse complement strand
AAAACAATGAGTTGCGCTGCATGAACTTATTTTTTGTCCTGTACAGAGGAATTTCCTACAAACACTTCTCTTACTAAAGGGGTTCCAGCTTTTATCATAAATAATTTACTGAATGCTCAATGTTGCACGAAAGTTATCTTAACAAATGTAAGCACCCTGAAAATATCCAACGCAAATATAATAAAAAACGTCTCTACAATTGAAGAGGCGCTTAACGACTCCTCAGAGAGAACACTCTTCTGCGTCAACTCAAAAATTACCACAGATAACTTACACATATATTGAGCTGATCATAGAAGCTACGAACTCCAATAGTGGGTTGCAAGGGAGCTGGCTCCCTTGCCGGGATCAGAAGGGCGGAGCCCTTCTAATGGACTTTGCAGGTGTCCTACCAAAACCCCAAGAAGCGCTGTTTCCTAATTACGCAACCTACTAGACAGGCGATCTAAACAGACTGAAGCCTTGATCTGACGGCTGAGAGCGTTTTGCATCTCGCGGAGGGCGGCTTCGATGCGCTCTAAATCTTTGCCCTGGTCGCGGTACCAGAGAAAGATCTCTGCCAACAGCTCTTCGTGGTCCCACTCTTCGATCCCCTCACAAATCCCACTACCTTGAGTGAGCACCTTGTGCAGGGCTTGGGCGCGACTCTGATACTCCTTGGTGAGGAGCTTAAGAGCGCGACCGATCGAACCCTGAGAGAGGCGAACAGCGCGATCTCGAGCGGCAGGAGTGCTATTAGGACTACGAGTGGCAAGGAGAGTAGAGACAGTAGCTGGAGGCAAGGGGTGGAAGCGAAGTTCAATACAGCGAGAAATAATGGTAGAGAGCAGCTCCTGGCGACGATGAGTGAGGAGAATGAAGGTCGTCCCAGCCGGCGGCTCTTCGAGCGTCTTAAGCAGAGTATTTGCAACAACAGGACTCATCTGGTCAACGCGGTCAAAGATAAAGA
>CAZEZK010000054.1:0-9329 GCA_964516935.1 uncultured bacterium | reverse complement strand
CACTCAGAATCGCGTCAGAGAGCAAGTCGCGCATGGCATCCACAGTGTAATCGGGCTCAAGAAAGCGGACATCTTCGGCATGGAGTTGATCAGCGGTGATGCGGGCGGCGAGCTGTTTACCAACCCCCTCAGGTCCTGAAAAGAGCAGAGCGTGGGGCACCCGGCCTATCTGAATTACCCGAGAAAGATACTCAGCAACAGGTTCATGACTAAGCAGATCGGCCATTTGCATTATTTTCTCCTGGTTCTAACAAATATACAAAAACCAAATCTTGAGGTTGTTTGTGTATAGGTTTGCAAAGGATGACAATCCTTTGCTGGGAGCGCGAGGGCGATGCCCTCGCCCCCTCTGCAGGGATCATCCAAGAACAATGGAACTTTTCGCCAATGTCTGCTGCACCATTTTCCACCCCTCTTCATAGACTTGATCCAAAGACTGAGCAGCATCAATACGATAGATGCGCTGAGGCTCTTTGCGAGCGAGAGTAAGGTAGGCCTCACGGATCTTGACATGAAAGCGAAGCTCCTCCGACTCGATGCGGTCCTGAGTGCGGCGCTGCTGGATACGAAGGAGGCCGGCTAGCGGATCTACATCGAGGAGAAGGGTCAGGTCTGGCTTGACACCTTGACAGATGAAGTCGCAGGTAAAGGCGACAGATTCAATGCCGAGGTTACGGGCCGCACCCTGATAAGCAATAGTAGAGTCATTGAATCGATCGCAGATGACGATGGTACCGGCGTCAAGAGCGGGCTGGATCACCTCTTTGAGGTGCTGTGCACGCGAGGCTAAGAAGAGGCAGAGCTCTGCGTGGGGATCGATGGAGCCATTCTGGAGAAGAATAGCTCTAACCTCTTCACCGAGCTTGGTACCCCCGGGCTCGCGGGTACGGAGCACCGAGCGCCCCTCGGAGCGGATCTGCTGCTCCAGGCGCTCGATGAGCGTCGTCTTGCCGGCGCCTTCACATCCTTCAACAGTAATAAAGGTCATTCTACCGCCGCTGCTTGAGCACCGACGACAAGGTCGCCGCCCTCTTTGAGGTTTACGAGACGGACGCCCTGGGTAGAGCGACTCATCACGCGGACTTCGCGCATCGGGATACGCACAGCTTGACCGCTCTGGGACATGAGAAGAACGCTATCTTCATCGGTCACACTGAGAGCTGCTACCACGAGACCATTGCGCTCAGAGGTAATAATGGAACGAACGCCGACGCCGCCGCGATTTGTCTGACGGAAGTCTTCGACTTTGGAGCGTTTGCCATAGCCATTCTCGCAGACGATGAGGATCGTGTCTTCGGGAGTAACCACTTCGCAGCCGACCACCTTATCGGTGTCATGCTTGAGGGTCACGCCGCGAACACCGCGAGCCACACGGCCCATGGATCGAACAAGAGACTCCTCAAAACGAACTGCCATCCCCTCTCGTGTAAAGAGCATCACCTGCTGCCCAAGACGAGTCATGCGGGCTGCGATGAGCTGATCGCCTTCATCAATATTGAGCGCATAGACGCCCTTACGACGAGGATTGCTGAATGCGGAGAGTTCGGTCTTCTTGACAACACCTTTGAGGGTCGCAAGGAGAATGAATGCCCCCTCTTCGTTAAAATGTTTGACGTTGAGGATGGCGGCAACGCGCTCGCCGGGGTTGAGATCTTCGAGAAGCTGCACAATAGGCTTTCCCTTCGTGCGGCGACCCGTCTCTGGGATCTGCCATACTTTGGACCAGTAGCAGCGACCAAGAGTGGTGAAGAAGAGAAGCGTATCGTGGGTCGATGCGACGTAAACATGCTTAAGGCCATCAGCCTCCTTCTTCATCTCAAGACCAATCACGCCAGCGCCCCCGCGGCGCTGTTCGCGGAAGGTGTCGATCGGCATGCGTTTGATATAGTCATCGTTGGAGATGGTGATCGCAACAGCCTCATCGGCAATGAGATCCTCCATCTGGAACTCCCCTTCAGCGGCGACGATCTTAGTCTTGCGTTCCGACTTTTGTATCTTACGAAGCTCTTCAAGCTCGTCGCGGATAATCCCCCGCACCATCGCTTCAGAGGCGAGGATCGCTTTGTAATGAGCAATACGGGCGAGTAGCTCGCGGTGCTCATCTTCGATCTTCTCCGCTTCGAGCCCTGTGAGCTGGTAGAGGCGTAGATCGAGAACGGCATGGGCCTGGCGGTCGCTAAACCCAAAGCGCTCGATCAACTCAACCTTCGCAACATCGCGGTTGGGGGAAGAGCGGATTACTCTAACCACTTCATCGAGATTGAGAAGTGCCTTGAGATACCCCTCTAGAACGTGGGCGCGCGCTTCAGCTCGCTCTAGGTCGTAGCGGGTGCGGCGACGGATCACCTCAATACGGTGGTCGATCCATGGCAGAATCATCTGCTTAATCGACATCGTCTTAGGAAGACCTTTGTCAAGAGCCAGCATGTTACAACCAAAAGTAACTTGGAGGTTACTGTGCTTGTAGAGCTGGTTGATCACCACATCGGGGATCTCACCGCGCTTGAGCTCGAGCACGAGGCGGAGACCATCCTTGTCAGAGTCGTCGCGGATGTCGGAAAGACCGGTGATCGTCTTCTGGTTGATCAACTCGGCGATCTGCTTAATCAGCTCAGACTTATCGATATTATAGGGGATCTCATCAACGATGATCTGCTGTTTGCCTGCAGGGGTCTCTTCGACCTGCATCTGGGCGCGCAAGATCAACTTGCCACGACCTGTATGGTAGGTCTCTTTGATCCCGCGATAGCCGCAAATCACGCCCCCTGTGGGGAAGTCGGGACCTGGCATCACCTTCATAATCTCATCGATCGAGGTGTTGGGGTCATCGAGAAGCAGCAGCGTAGCCGCTGTTAGCTCTTGGAAGTTGTGCGGCGGAATATTGGTCGCCATCCCCACTGCGATCCCGGAGGAGCCGTTGCAGAGAAGGTTGGGGAATTTCGCAGGAAATACAGTTGGCTCTGTCTTAGTTTCGTCGTAGTTGGGGATCTCATCGACCGTATTCTTATCGAGGTCCTCCATAAGGGCCATCGATGCATGAGTGAGACGCGCCTCTGTATAACGCATCGCGGCTGGTGGGTCGCCGTCGATCGAACCGAAGTTCCCCTGCCCGTTGATAAGACAGTAGCGCATGACCCAATCTTGGGCTAGGCGCACAAGAGTCGGGTAGATTACGGTCTCGCCATGCGGGTGGTAGTCCCCTGAGGTGTCCCCGGAGATCTTGGCGCATTTTCGGTGTTTGGCGCCAGGAGTTAGGTTCAGCTGGCGCATCGCATAGAGGATGCGTCGCTGAGAGGGTTTCAATCCGTCGCGCACATCAGGGAGCGCGCGGGAGATAATGACCGACATCGAGTAGCGAAGATAGCTTTCTCGCATCTCCTCTTCGACATTTCTCGGAAGAATTATTTCATCTTTTGTGTAAGACATAACCTATCACCTAAATGTCGAGGTTTTTTACAGAGAGAGCATGGTGTTCAATAAAGGCACGACGTGGCGCGACCTCCTCTCCCATTAACATAGAAAATGTTCGATCGGCGGCGATCGCGTCTGGTAGGGTCACTCGGACGAGAGTGCGAACTGCAGGATCCATTGTTGTCTCCCAAAGCTGGTCCGCGTTCATCTCACCAAGACCCTTGTAGCGCTGCACTTCGATCCCCTTGCGGCCGTGGACGCGCACCGCGTCAATCAGCTCACGCAATGTGTGGATCGGAGTAATGCGGTTCCCCTCTTCCTGCAGCTCGAACAACACCCCATCAGCGATATTGTAGCTTTCGAGTTTGAGGGAGAAGTCGCCGAGCTTGTCCAATAGCGACTGGAGTCGGACAGGATCGTAGAGCTCGGTGAAGGGCAATGGAGTCGGAGTAAACTCTCGCATCTCCTGAGAGATCTCTCCCTCTGGAATCGAAGAGAGAGTCTCTTCATGACGCTGGCGCTGGAAGGCCTCATGTTCTGTCTTCAGAGCGAGCAGCTCCTCATCGGAGTAGGCGAGACGGACATTCTCTCCAATCGTCACCTGATAGAGCGGCCAACGGCCATCTGTCGAACGGGAGGCCAGGAACTCGCGGAAGGAGACCCCTTTACGTTCGAGGGAGGCAATCCACCCCTCTACTTCAAGGATCAACTCCAGTAGCTTTTTCGTCTTATCTATATCGTAGGACTCCGTTGAACCGGCGCGGCGGATTAATAGGTCGCCCAAGCCGAGCTTGAAAAGATATTCATCCATCTCTTTCTCAGAGTGGATATACTGACTCACCTTCTTACGCGTTACGCGGAAAAGTGGAGGTCTAGCTATATAGATGTGGTTGTTCTCTACAAGTGCCGGCATGTGGCGGTAGAAAAATGTGAGCAGCAGCGTGCGGATATGAGAACCGTCCACGTCAGCATCCGTCATCAGGATCACTTTGTGGTAGCGCAGCTTGGCCAGATTGAAGTGCTCTTGGCCAATCCCGCAACCCAGCGCCGAAACCATCGCCCCGACCTCTGTGTTCTGGAGCACCTTCTGTACGCGCGCCTTCTCGACGTTGAGGATCTTTCCGCGGATGGGCAAGATCGCCTGAAAACGGCGGTCGCGACCCGACTTCGCAGAGCCACCGGCGGAATCCCCCTCCACGATATAGAGTTCGCAGAGGGTTGGATCCCGCTCTTGACAGTCGGTCAACTTTCCTGGCAGGCGGGCGCTGTCGAGCGCTGTCTTACGAAGGGTCAGCTCTCTCGCCTTTTTTGCCGCTTCGCGCGCCTGTGCGGCGATGATCGCCTTTTCAGCGATCAGCTTTGTGATCGGAGGGTTCTCTTCGAAGAATGTGGTCAGCGCTTCGCCAACAATCTGCTGAACGATCGAGGCGACCTCGCTATTGCCCAGCTTCTGCTTCGTCTGTCCTTCGAACTGAGGGTTAGGCACCTTTGTCGAGAGAACCGCAGTCAACCCTTCGCGCATATCTTCGCCTGTCAAAGCAACCTTGTCTACTTTGCCACCGAGATATTGCTTCACATAGTTATTTAAAACGCGCGTCAGAGCTGTAGTAAAGCCTGTCAGATGGGTTCCCCCTTGGCGCGTCGAGATGTTATTGACGTAAGTATAGACAGACTCAGTATAAGTGTCGTTCCACTGAAGTGCCGCTTCAAATTCTACAGGACCATCGATCCCCTCTTTTACGGCCTGGATATAGATCGGTTTTGGGAAGAGTGGGATCTTGCCTTCATTGAGATAAGAGACAAAAGAGCTGATACCGCCCTCATAGAAGAAGCGAACCGTCTCACGCTCTACATCGCGCTCATCGCTAAAGGTGATCGTAATGCCGCGATTTAAGAAAGCCAACTCGCGCAGTCTCTTTAATAGGATGTCAGTATCAAATGTAACAACCGAGAAAATCGTCTCATCGGGCCAGAAAGAGACCTTTGTGCCGCGTTTTGCTGTCTTTGCCAGTTTTTCAAGAGGTCCCATCGGTTTGCCGCGCGCAAAGGTCATCTGATATGCTTGGCCATTTTTAAAGACATCTACAATTAACTTCTTAGAGAGGGCGTTTACACAAGAGACGCCGACGCCGTGCAGACCGCCAGATACCTTATAGGTGCTCTTATCGAATTTACCGCCTGCGTGAAGGATCGTCATGACAACCTCTAGCGCAGTGATTTCGCGACCCTGTTTAATCGATTCCTTCTCATGTCTTTCAATAGGAATCCCACGACCGTTGTCCTCAATCATGGCACTGCCATCCGCGTGGAGAACCACGTTGATTTCTGTACAATACCCTGCCATCGCTTCATCGATGCAGTTATCTACAACTTCGTAGACAAGCTGGTGCAGACCATTGGTGCTCGTATCCCCGATATACATACCCGGGCGTTCTCGAACGGCTTGCAGCCCCTCAAGAACGGTGATCGAACTCGCATCATACTCTTTTGTCATCGTCATGTTACCTTCTAAGAAACCGTAGTGTACGCAGCCCAATTCCAGGACATTTCTCCTGGAGCGATTTGAGCAGTCTTGGCCGCTCGTACTGACAAAGACAACTATATAGGGCAGCGCTTTTGACTTCTACCGTCAATACACCTTCGAGAAAGGAAACAGGTTTTGTCATGGGAGACATTGACGGTCCTAACAGCTCCTGCCATGCAATAAAAAGCTCATCGCGACCATTTCCGACCTTTTTTTGGATAGAACTCAAGATATTTGGTAAAAGGTCAGATATTTTTTTAGACATTATTTTTTCTTTTTAACACGTGTATTGTAGGAGCTTAACCTACATTGCGGATAGGCTTAGGGATTAGACAAAAAGTAGTCTTCCTACCACCCAAGCTATCAGAAAGTAGATTGATAAAGATAGAAAGTCGTTTAACGCCGTAATAATTGGACCGGCGGAGAGTGCCGGATCAACGCGAATCCGCGAGAAAAAGAGCGGAGAGAAGACACCGAGCAGCGTACTTGCAAAACAGCCGCCAATAAGCCCAACGCTCACCACGATTCCCATTGCAAGTGATCGCGTCACACCTAAAGTTCCGGCCGCTGCCCAGTTCATTAAGCAGATCAATATTCCACTACCAATGCCGAAAATCACACCCGTAAAGAGACCGCTCGCCAGTTCTCTAAGAATCATCTCACGACGAGCTCCTGCCGAGAAGCCTCCAAGAGCCATGTTACGCACGAGAACGGTACTGCACTGCAGTCCGATATTGCCAGACATCCCCGCCACAAGAGGTGCAAAAAAGAGAGCGAATGGCAGAAGATTCCCCTCATGTCGATGGAAGTAGGAGAGAACCCAGACGTTGACCAGCCCAGCCGCCAAAGTAGCGAGCAGCCAAGGAGCCCGTGCAGAAAAGCGTTTAAAGATCGATTCATGTGAGGAAAAACGCTCATTCGTTCCAGCCATACGAGCGATCGTCTCATCTGCAAGATCCTCCATCGCCTCAACCACATCTTCATGGGCGATAATCCCGATCAGGTAGTTATCGATATCAACGACGGGCAACGAGGAAATCTTGTAACGCTCGACCAGGTCAATCACCTCTTCCCGAGTAGCATCTACAGTCACTTTATGGAGGATAGGACGCATCACCTGACGGAGAGGGGTAGAGGGAGGATTGATCATCATGTTGCGGGCTGGGACATACCCCTGCAATTCCCCTGCCAAATTCAGAATAAAGATCCCCTTCGTAAAGTCGATCCGTGGATTATCGCGGATATAGGCAGCCGCCTCCCCGATCGTCAGATCCATGGTAAAGGCGAAAAACTCCGAGGTCATCAGACGCCCGGCACTATTGCGATTATGCTTCTTTAGCTCGCGGATGCGACTCGCCTTCTTGGAGTCTATCTGCTCCATCAGTCGGCGGAAGCGGCGCTCAGGCATATCCTCAAGCAGCCAGACAGCCTCATCGGTCGGCATCCGATCAAATATTTTTTTTAACTCCAGGTCGTCCAACTGACGGAAGAGGCTAAGACGCGTCTCGCTATCAGTATTAACCACAAATTTAATCTTGGCATCGCGGTTAGGGAGATTTTCGTAGAGGACAGGACGAACGTTTGGGGGTAGATGCGAGGAAGCATAAGCCAAGTCGATCGGCGAATGTTCGCACGCGATCTTGGCGATATCATGCAGGCGAACCTTAGAGGTCTGCTTATGAAAAGCCTTCTCTAATTTTTCCTTTAAAAGGTCATCAATCTGGCCAGTTTGTGATGGTTTCCCGAGAGTCTCTTCCATTGTCCTGCGCCCCGGTCAAATTGTAGCGCTTACACGAAATTTATACCTCTAAAATTTTCCAACTAAAAAAAGCTTCTTCGGGCTCTTCATTTCTAGGAAAAATAAAACCGACATGAGCAGATACAGTACTAGTAACTCCCCCTTCTTTTTGTAAGGAAAAATTTTTTTCGTGGTCGATTTGAATCTTATCATTACTCACGACACACCGCATCTTCCAGCCTCCCGTTTTTGCCCCCTCTTGTGTAAGGGTAAGATCTGTGGGCATAGCACCCGTCTTCTCACCACATGCAATCTGAAATTCCACAAAGACACTCTGCTGAAGCTGCGCTAAAATTCGATAGATCTTCTCTGCAGGGAGATCTAAATCCGTTTTAAAAAATGTAAAAAGATCCTCAGTATATTTAAAATGTTCAACCTTTCCATCGACTTCGACATTTAACCCGCCTAACCTCTGCAAATCGGCATTTAACTGATGACAGAGTTCCTCATAGATTTGCATTATAGGCACTAATGTTTTATCAATTTCTTTAGTTCGAGCCACTTTATTACGCAGGCTGTCGTAGTTCGCATCTATCATATCAGAGCGATTACCAGAAACAAATATCTGCTTTACAGCTTTCTCGTTCGTAAAAAGCCGCTGAACCATTTCTGCAATCATATTGAAAACAGATTCCACAGACTGCACAATTCTTAGAACCAATTGACCAATGCCATCCTTCGAAGGAGGTCCCAACGAATGCGTTCCAGGCACTGACGAAGCCGGAGTCGGAGTCGGCCCCATCTTGTATCCATATTCATCTGCGGGTCTCGGCATTACACCACCTCTCGATTGCCTAGGATCTCCCAAGTAAATTCTGCCGTTGGGGCTTCCCCTTCCACAAAGCCAAATTCTGTAGCCACGCGGAACGCTGGAAAGAGCTCACCCTTAGGCTCCGGAGGGCGCAACTGCGCTACCGTCTCTTGCCTGATAGAAAGCGTCTCCCCCTCTATAACACAGCTGGTCACCCATCCGGCGCTCCCACTCATCCCGAGACCCACTGAACCGCCAATGAATGCCACCGGAAGCAAGGAATCCACTACCGCCCCCTGCTGCATCACCGCCATTGCGCGAAGCGCAAGATCTTCAGATAATCCCACGTTTGCCTGCAGAAACAGTAGCAAGTCCCCAGCTGTATCGTTGTGATCAAAAACCCGCTCTTGCTCCGCCCCATCCGCGGCACGAATGGTGAATCGGATCAGATGGTTTATAAGATCCCTCTCAATCTGAGAAGCCATAGAGAATGCCATGGCAACAATTTGGCTTTGCATCGTGTGGTCAAGCTGCCAATTGCCCTTGATGGCATAAACGTTAATACCTTTTTTAAGACAAGTTGAGAGCATCTCCATAATTTCCAGCATACTGCGTCCAAGTCGGGAAAGCTCGCTAACAACAAGGTTGTCTTTATCATCCAATTCATCAATGACATTGGCAATTTTTCTTTCGTGCCACGGTGTTTTGCCTGAAACTTTTTCTTCAACAAATTGGACCCGCCCTAAGTTTTTATCATTGGCTAAACGCAAAATCTCGGCCTTATTTTTTTCAGTATCCTGCTCAAGGGTTGAAACCACAGCTGTTGAAAGTTGACAAAAGGAAGA
>CAZEZK010000053.1:0-10571 GCA_964516935.1 uncultured bacterium | reverse complement strand
CGGCGAGTTTCTTTTTACTCATAAGCGCCTCTGAGTTAGTGTAAAGCGCTATTTTCGCAAAAATCTGCTATCTATTAAATCTTTTTAATGAAAAGCTCCTGCAAGTGCGGTTGTATTGTATTAATACTACCGCACTTGCGATCTCTCAACCTCGGGAGATTTCACGCGACTCAAACTGCACGTTATTTCTGATATTTGGTATTATTCCAGAGGCGCAAAAAGCGATTGTAATTCTTGCAGATCTAGTTCCAGTGGTGCGCTATTTGAAGCATCAAAAAGTCCCGCGGCTAATTCTCTTTTTTTCTTTTGCAATCCAAGAATTTTTTCCTCAAGTGAGCCTTCGGCAATGAGCTTATAGACAAAAACAGATTTAGTCTGACCAATTCTGTGGGCACGATCCATCGCTTGTGCTTCTACTGCTGGATTCCACCAAGGATCGTATAGAATAACTGTATCCGCTGCAGTCAAATTCAATCCTGTCCCTCCTGCTTTTAAGCTAATGAGCATGATTGGTATCTCTTGTCGTTGAAATTGCTGAATAGGGGTTACTCGATCTTTGGTCGCTCCTGTGATTTTTGTACAAGATATATTTAGAGAGTTCAATTCCTCCTCGATTAATTTCAGCATGCTAGTGAACTGTGAAAAGATTAAAACTTGTCTTTTTTCAGAAATAATTTGAGGAAGTATCTCTCGGAGATGAGTGAGTTTAGCAGAATCTTCCGCGGTGACCTGCTTAGCGGCTTTTAATAGGCGAGGATCACAGCAAATTTGCCGCAATTTCAGAAGCGCATCGAGAAGGATAATGCGGCTGCGTGCTAACCCCTTCTCTTCAACATGAGCCAAGACTTTCTTCATCATTGTAAGTCTCACGGCTTCATAAAGATCTTTCTGTTTTTGAGTGAGTGCAATCGATGTATGGATTTCGGTTTTGGGAGGCAATTCGAGCGTTACCTCCTGCTTTGTGCGTCGCAGCATAAAGGGCAATATGCGTCGTTGCAGTACTTTTTTTCGCTCGATAGAGCCCTCTTTTTCAATTGGCTTTCTAAAAAGCTTTTGGAATTGTTTTTCATCTCCTAAAAAGCCAGGTAGCAGAATATGGAAAAGAGACCAGAGTTCTCCCAAATGGTTCTCCATCGGCGTTCCGGTTAAACAGAGTCGGTTGTGAGCTCGGAGCTCACGAAGGACTCGATGTGCCTGTGTTTTTGCATTTTTGATGTTTTGCGCTTCATCAAGAATCAAGAGATGAAACTCCTGTTTCTGTAAAATTTCTCGGTCTCTTGCTAAAAGGGGATAGGTTGTCAAAATAAGATCGGACTCAGAGAGTCGATCAAAATGTTTTTTTCTCTCGTTTCCCTGCAATACAAGTGTTGTCAACTGAGGTGCAAAACGACGCGTCTCTGCTACCCAATTTCCCATTAAAGTCGTCGGAGCTATGATCAGTACAGGATGGACCATCCTGCCGCTTTCTTTCTCAACTAAAATATGGGCGAGTGTCTGAATTGTTTTTCCTAGGCCCATATCATCTGCCAATATTCCACCGAGCTCATGGGTGCGTAAAAACTGCAACCAGCTCAATCCATCTAGCTGGTAGGGGCGTAAGTTACATTGCAATCCTTGAGGGGGCGCTACTGATTCGATCTTTCGGTTTTTTTGTAACTTTTCTTGCAACAGGCGGTAGCTCTCTGGCATCTGCCATTGTAGCTTTTGCAACCCGTTTAAAGTTGGAATTTCCCATTTCGAAAAGCGAAGTTTCTCCTCTCCTTCGTTCTTGTTCATCAACTCGAGAAAGACTTCGAATAGCTCTTTTAATCGCGAGGCTGGGATGAGGGCCACCTCCCCATTTCCCATAGGACATGCGATCTTCTGCTTGAGTTCTTTGGGGGTAAGACTTTCAAAAGAAAGTCCATTCGCAGAAAGTTCGGCGAAAAATTTTTGTAAGGCTGGGTAGAGATTGACCCGCTTTCCGTCAATAACCGACCCCACCGCTAGATCAAACCAATTTTCTCCAGCTTCTGAAATTTCCGCATACCAATTCTCCTCTACATCAACCACATTTTGGATGGGGAAATTTTTTGAAAAATGGAATACCCACCCTTTGGCTTTCATGGGTGGTACAAATTGGACGCAAAAATCAAGAGCGATTTCTTCAAATGAGCGGGGCTCGATCAATGTCAATTTTCCTGAAAGAATTTTCCATCCATACTGGATTAGGTGCTCCAGTGTAGATCGTTCTTTTGGCAAATCTCTTTCAATGCGATAGATTGTCTTACCTTTGCGGATATGCATATTTTGCGATGTTTCCTCTCCTAAAGGAACATCGCTCTCTCCGTATTTGAAAGAGAGCTTTCCTATTATAATCTCGTGGTCATTCCAGGATCGCTCGCTATCTATCGAGAAATGCGGTATCGGCGTTGTTTTGCCAAGGTTGATAAGCTGTTTCTCTTCTATAGGAACTTCTTTAACAACTTTGGACAGCTGTTCTTTGATTAGAGGAAAACTCTTCGCGGAAATAGGAGGAGCTTTTAGCAGTTTATGCGCAATTGCGATGTCATAAGGCAGGCGCAAAAGGCCGCATGAGTTTCTATTTTTATTGATGTAGAATGCTCCATCTTCCATCAGAAAAGAGAGAACCTCTTCGTCTTGCTTATCTCGAAGAATCAGTTTGTGAGAGCCCTCTGCAGTGATATCCCACTCAAAGAGCCCCTCTCGATCTTCAGTCCATTGCAATGGGGGCGATAGAGACCTTATCCACGACCTATCCCAATAACAGCGTTTGGTAGCGATCATTTTTTGGAGTAGCGCAGGGCTTATATTTGTTTGTCTAACTTTGTGTTGCCATAAAAGTGCGAGAATTTCCCAGTCTTCTTGATTCAATAGGGTGGCAAATCGATCAGGGGGGGAATTAAGTATATCGTTTAAATAATACACTTTAGACATAGCAGAGCTAAGGCCGCCAGTTTTTTTTAAACGTACTATATGTAGCTCTATTTCAAGAGGCGTAATCAAGCTTCGGCTTTTAGATAGTGAATAGATGAAAAGATCATTGGCGGATTTTTGTAAGTTCTTGGGCTGCTCTGTCTCTAGCTCTTTTAACCAAGCTAACTCTACTGGGGAAGTAATAATTGGGGTGAATTCTTGCGCAGAGCTAGAAGAGTTTTGTTTTGCAAAAGATTTTAGATAACGCAACCCTACAGCAACTACATGTTTGCAGCGAAATCCTAAATGGCAGCTACACTCAGCCTGGATCGCGTTCTTTTTTAGTTGCAGAATTATTAGATAAGGTTTCTTCTGAGTGCCTTGCACACTCGCTTCTATAATTGAAGACTCGCGTGTATGCACATCTAACACGTGGCCATTTTCTAGATAGTCTTCAGCTTTTTCTCGAGTAGAATGATCAAAACCATCTAACCAACGTTCTAGCGCATGCAACATAGATACCTCACACCCATTTTTAACGCATTATGCAACGCGGTCTTGAAATATACTCCTTCCACCTCAAAGGCATCCAAGAGGGCGATACTTTCTTGGTCTATTTCCCCTGTCATGACTCCTCCAAAGTCAAACACTACGGACTTAGGAGCGGCGGTGAGAGAGAAGTTTGCTACAAGAAGTAAAAAGATTTTTTTCACGATACTATTTCTTAATGTTTGCTCTGTATTTTAGCCGATCTAACAAAGTAGACTAGCCATTTTGGCGCTACATTACAAGTCAAAGCTTAGCGGTCCCGAAAGTTTATACCCCTAGTCGAGGGGTATAAACTTTCGGGTGAAGATGTAAAGCAGCTTTACATTACTCTTCTTCGAGCAGATCCAAGAAGGCTTGGAGCTGTTTTGCGCGTGTGGGATGGCGCATCTTTCTGAGTGCTTTGGCTTCAATTTGACGGACGCGCTCGCGTGTCACTTTGAAGCGGATCCCTACCTCTTCGAGAGTTTTTGGCTTGCCATCGAGCAGGCCGAAACGCTCTACGAGCACAGTGCGCTCTCTCTCGGTCAATGTGGAGAGAACTTCGCCGAGCTTGTCCTTTAGGATCGAGTAGCCGGTCGCCTCTGCGGGAGATTCAGTAGTCGTGTCTTCAAGGAAGTCGCCGAATTGGCTTTCGCCGCCATCACCCACCTCTGCCTGAAGGGAGATCGGGTGCTGAGCGATCTTGTAGATCTCTCTGACCCGCTCTGGGGTGAGGCCGAGCTCTGTAGCGAGCTCTTCCGGTGTGGGCTCGCGACCTGTTTCCATCATGAGCTTCTTCGCGCCGCGGAGGACCTTGTTGATCGTTTCGATCATGTGGACCGGGATACGGATCGTGCGCGCCTGGTCGGCAATCGCGCGAGTGACTGCTTGGCGGATCCACCAAGTTGCATATGTGGAGAATTTGTACCCGCGTCGGTATTCGAACTTTTCAACGGCCTTCATCAGGCCCATGTTCCCCTCTTGGATGAGGTCGAGGAAGGAGAGGCCGCGGTTAGTATATTTCTTGGCGATTGAGATCACGAGACGGAGGTTCGACTCCACCATTTCGCGTTTCGCTTCCTGACTTTTGTCCATCCAACGCTGAAGCATGCGCACATCTTTTTTGAACTCGTCAAGTGTGCGGCCAGCAGCCAGTTCGCGCTTGTAGAGTTTACGTTGTGCAGCAGAGAGTTTTGCTGCGGCAAATTTGTTTTTTTCTGCGCGTGGTGTGAGTTCTTGTACCTCTTTTTCAAGAAAAAGGAAGCGGTCATAACTCGAGAGAATCACTTCGCCGAAGTCGTCGATTACATTGTGGCGACCACAGAAACGGCGCAGATAGGCTTGGCAGCGAATGCGGCACTTCTCAATCGTCTCCATCAGTTCGGCGCGCTTTTCTTTTTTCAGTGAAGGATCACGCACTTCGATAAGCAGATTTTCGAGTAGCAGATCCTCTTGCTTCATCAGTTCAACGAGCTTTGGCAGGATGGAGAGGAAGTGGGTCTTATCGGAGACCTCTTTTTCAGAGATTACCTTATCGAAGCGTTCTTTGTTGGCAATCAGGTGGTTTGCAATTGAAATTGCCTCGCGCGTCGAGTAGCGGAAGCGGGTGATGATCTTCTCGATTTGGATCTGCGCTTTCTCGATCCTCTTGGAGATCTCGACCTCCTCCTCACGTGTCAGAAGCGGGACAGAGCCCATCTCTTTCAGATACATGCGGACAGGGTCATCTGAGGTGCCTTCGGATCGCTTGGGCAATCCCTCTAACTCCTTCGCCTCTTTCTTGCGCTCTTTCTGGCGATCTACCTCGACCTGGTTCAGGATCTGGATATCCATCCCGGCCAAGCAGATGAGCACCTGATCGATCTGCTCAGGCGAATCGAAGGTCATTGGGAGGATTTCGTTAATCTCCTCGTATGTAAGGAAGCCCTGGTCTTTTGCTAGAGCAACTAATTCGTCAACTTTTTGCTGATGCTGCGGATTTGCGAAGGCAGTAGTAGCGGTCATAACACCCCCCAATTATCATAGGTGCATTTTCATTAATTGCAATATAAAGAGTCGTCTATATGGTCCTTTATGCCCTCGAAGGGGTCGATCTGGTTTTTGCTCCACGCGCCTCTCAGGGGAAAAACTACGTCTGTGTGGAGTGTCGCAGATCTCTCCGCCTCCGTACGGGGCGCTTCAAACAAGCCCACTTCTACCATCAGCCCTCCGCAGCCCCCTGCAGGCTCCAGAGCCGCAGCGAGCGCCACATGGCCATCCAGACATGGCTGCAGAGGCTACTTTCCAATGACGAAGCACACCTAGAGCACCCCTTTCTACCCATTTGTCGGATTGCAGATTTGTTTTGGGAGAACCAGAGGCTAGTCTTTGAGGTGCAGTGCTCTCCCATCTCAGAAGGGGAGGTGCGGCGACGAATGCGTGACTATAGAGCGTTAGGGATCGAAGTAATTTGGATTTTGGACGATCGGCTTTATAACAAAAAGTGGCTCAGGCCTGCAGAAAAATTGATTCGAAGCGGGTGGTCCTATTTCGCCTCAGTGGATAAGGAGACGTTACTGGTTCGTCTCTATGACCAGCTGGAGTTTTTAACAGATGACACGCGCAAATTTCGTGGCTGGCCGCTTGGAGTGGATTTCAGATGGGGCCCTTATGAAAGATATTTTCGTGGCGACCGCAATGATCCTGAAGTAAAAGAAAGAGAGGCGATGACAATTCAAAAGATCGCAAAAATGGAAAAGAATTTTTTACGAAAGCAGCGACTGCGGATGGTTCAAGAGCCCTTTGAACAGGTCTATATGGGTGGGTTCGACTGGTTGATGGCGCTGCTGGAGCGCTAATACAAAATTTTCTCATCAGAATACCCTGAGTAGCATAGGGCGCAGTGCTTGTTGTCACAAATCTATCCGACTTTTACACGAGGATTATTGAGGATTATTAGGGACTGGGGCGGACTGATAGCGCTTTTAGAATGGCAAGAAATCTTTTTACACTCGCCTATCCTTTACAGAATTCGGGGGAGCGACTATACTGGCACACATCCTTTAAAGAGGCATTTATGGCAGAAGAAAAAAAAGCTGAAAAAAAGACAAAACGTCCTACCCCACTCAAGCGGGAACTTCAAAATCAGAGAAAGCGCCTCGCAAATCGCTCTTTCCGCGCCTCCGTATCTACGGCTGTTCGTTCCCTACAAGATGCTTTGACTGAGAAAGCTCCTTCAAAAGAAAAATTAGATCTCATCTATAGCCTCGTAGACAAGGCTGTAAAACGCGGCGTCTTCAAGCCAAATAAAGCTAGCCGTCTTAAGTCGCGACTGACTGCTCGCGCACAAAACGCCTAGTAAATCCTGAATCTTTTCGGGAGGTTGTTCGCATGACCTCCCTCAATGTCTCCAATTCCCCTGTAACTACCAACTTTTCTTTTGAGCGTGTAACCGCTGTGTAGAGTGCTTCCCTGCCAAACGGCTCGCTTCCTGGTGGTAATAGCGCTACGACTTTTTTAAATTCACTTCCTTGCGACTTGTGTACCGAGATGCAGAATGCAAATTCAGTTGGTGGGAGCAGCGCTGCATCTATGGCTTCTGGCGCGTAGGCGCGGGCGCTGTAGGGGTTGAATGTCCCTCGAAACTGCCCGATCAGGATGCCGTGAGAGCCATTATATAGGTTGAGCTGGGGTTCGTTTTTGGTGACGAGGAAGGGCACGGCCCACCAGTCGCCGATCTGGAGGTTCTCTTCAAGGCGGCGGAGGAGTGAGAGATTGAGGGCGTCGATGCCGTGATGGCCTTGGCGGAGTGGGCAGAGGATGCGGAACTCTTGCCAAGCGCGGAGGCACTGTTGGGGGTTGGGCTCTTGGGGGAAGATAAGCTGAGGGAGCTCT
Source organism: uncultured bacterium (assembly GCA_964516935.1). Lineage (GTDB taxonomy): Bacteria > Chlamydiota > Chlamydiia > Chlamydiales > SM23-39 > CAZEZK01. Next base: position 3,254 of record CAZEZK010000053.1, on the reverse strand, counting down.
TCATATTGCCAGGTACGATGGGATAGATTGGGGTGGTTAGACTGGAGGAGGCGCTCCATCTCGTCGCTATCGCCGCGGTTTACGGCGTCGGCAAAGTTCTGGAGGGTGGAGTCTTCGGTGCGCATGGTGCGGCGTAGGAAGATGCCAATCTGGTCGGCGATGTCGGCAAAGAGGGTTCCCATGCCGACTGGAGGCAGCTGGTTGGGATCTCCGATGAGGACGAGGCGAGTGGTAGGAGCAACTGCGGATAGAAGATGAGCTAGGAGGGCGGCATCTAGCATGGAGGCTTCGTCGATGAGGAGGAGATCGGCATCAATGGGTTGTAAAGCTAGATTTTGTTGTCCGGGTTTTAAGTGGAGGAGGTGGTGGATGGTGGAGAACTGGGCGCAGGGAACGTTCTGTGTGGCGAGAAGGGTGCTTAGATGGGCTGCTGCTTTACCGGTGGGGGCTGCGACGATGATACGGGAGTTGTGGAAGAGTTTGGCGATGCGGGCGGCGGTGTAGGATTTACCGGTGCCGGGGCCGCCGCAGAGGACCGTTACAGCGTGGTCCAACACGTGGCGTACAGCCTCTTTCTGCTCGGGGAGGAGGCCATCACCGATTAGTGTAGTTGGCGGAGGGGTTGGGGTGGCGCGGAGAAGTCGCTGAAGCTGTTCGATGACTGCGGTTTCGTAGGTCCACTGTTTGTGAAGATAATAGCGATTCTGGTCGCGGATAACACCGGGAAATGGGGAGAAGTCGCGATCAGAGGTGACGCAGAGATGTCCATCGCGCGAGCTGCGGAGAAGTTGGCTAAGAAATTGGGCATGGTTGCCTTCGGCTTTGCGGGCAAAGAAGCGATCTAAGAAGTCTAGAGCCTCACCACGAAAGTTTTGCCCATTTGGACTCGTGCGAAAATCTTTGGATTCGTCAATTTGCGAATTTTTGTCGCAGTCCAAATGGGCAAAACTTTCGTGGTGAGGTTTTAGTTCCATCTGTAAACTCCAGGTCCGCGTAGGAAGATGTAGAAGGCGCCCTGGAGGTTGGGAAGATGGTGGCGGAGGGACTGGGAGTAGAGATCGGCCTGTAGGAGATATTGGTGCTGTTCCATCGCCTTCTGTAGGTTGGGTTGTGTGTAGTTCTCAAGCCAATTGGATTTCCAATCGACGAAGTAGTGGGCGCCATTATAGCAGAAGATGAGATCGATTGTTCCCTTCATCCAATCTGCAGTGCGTGCAAAGAGGAATTCTACTTCCGGCTGCACCTGTCCTGCTTCGAGATGGGAGAGGGAAAAGTTATCGATCAGCGGGAGGTGAAGCGCTTCGCGAACTATGCGGAAGATCTCTTGTGTCCAAGGCATGAGCGGAGAGTCGTGTAGCTCTTCGGTAGTGATGCGCTCGATCGCGCTATCGTCTTGCCAGAGGGGCTGGCGGGAGCGGAAGAGGCGCTCGAGAATGCGATGCATAGTGAGGCCAGTTTCTGGGCCAGCGGGAAGCTCTTCAGAAGTGGGACCGATGAGTTTTGTGATGGGTGTGTTCTCTTCTTGGGCGAGCGAGGTGAAGGAGTGTACTTGGATGATGGGCTGATGAAAATGGATCGGCTCAGGCTGCGTGAAAATAGGTTCTGGGGTTGCGATGGTGGTTGTGGTGGGCGCGGGAAGCTCGATGGATGGCGGTGTCTGTTTTAGGAAGCGTCCGATGGGAGAGTTGGGCGTGGAGGGACGTGGCACGTAGAGGCGCTTCTTTGCGCGGGTCATGGCGACGTAGAGTTGGCGGAGGGTTTCGGCATGGGCTTCTTCGGGTTCCTCTTCTGCTTGGGAGGCTTCTGTGGCGAGACCGCAGGCGAAGACTATTTCGAATTCTAGCCCTTTGCTGACGTGGATGGTCATGATCTGGACAGCATCTTCGCCAACAGCAAGGCGGCGATCTTGGGAGAGGTTGTCGAGATGGTGTTCAAGTGCTGGGAGAGAGAAAGTGTGTGTCGCGGCCCAGTGGAGAATCTCTTCGATCATCTGTGCGCTGTCTGCTGCAAAAGAGCCTTTTTGGGCTACAGCCTCCTTCCAAAATCCCTCTTCGAAGAGACGGTGGAGAAGCGGGACTAGGCCGCGCTCTTCGAAGAGTCGAGAGAGTGCGAGCAGCGAAGAGTTGCGAAAGGGGCCTTGGGTTAGGAGTCTGGTCCAGCCGGAGTTGTTGGGAGATGCGAGGGCGCCGAAGAGTTCGCGCCAGGCGTGGAAGGCTGGAGTGTCGGTGATGGAGCGGCGGCTCTTTGCGGAGGCGGGAATTTTTGCGGCTTGAAGAGCTGCTATAGTTTGCTCGAGCTCAAAGCGATCTTTCACAAGAATGGCGAAGGCGTCGTAGCGGGAGAAGAGCGGACGCAGGCGGTTAATCTCATTTACGACGGTGGTGAGTTTTGGATCTTTGTTGAAGAAGTGGATCGGACCCACGCCATCGCCGGGATCCCACTCTTGGGGGCAGCCCGCCTGGAGCGGAATATAGCTGAGTGTGCGGTTGACCTTGGGAAGGCGCAGCCAGTCATGGTTGAAGAGATCGTTGAGCGCCTTGATGAGCGATGGAGTGGAGCGGTAGTTGGTGTCGAGGCAGTAGAGCTCTTCTGGTGGAAAGGCGTCGCGCGCTTCGAGATAGGTGTAGAGGTCGGCGCGACGAAACCGGTAGATTGATTGTTTGGGATCGCCCACGAGATAAAGCGCGCGCATCGAGCGGTGAAGGAAGAGTGTGCGGAAGATCTCCCACTGGATGGGATCGGTGTCTTGAAATTCATCGATGAGCGCGGCTCGATATTTGTTTTGGATGGCTTGTAGGAAGGTGGGTCGCTGGAGTGCATCGCGCATGAGCGTGAGCAGATCATCGGAGCTGAGCGGGGCAATGTAAAGCGGCTTTACATATGCAAGCCAAGCGGTCTGGAGTTCGCGCAAAACGGGGTTGGGAGAGAGTGTTTGTGGCAGTGGGTAGAGCTGCGAGGCGAGCTTGTCGAAATTGTGTCGCTTGAGGAGTGCCGCCATCTGTTCGGCGTTGATGGTAGGAGGAAGTGCGCCTTCGAAAAAGTCTTTGAGGGCGCGCTCGATCACTTCGGGCATCTCTTCAGAATCGGGCAATGCAATGCCGACGGGCAGGCCAGCTTCAAATGCAAACTCCTGGAGTGCGCGGAAGCAGAAGGAGTGGATGGTGAAGATCTGGCAGCGGTCGAATCGGGCAAGCGGCTCTTCGAGGCTGGCCTTTTGGAGATTGGTGCGGATACGGTTCTTGAGCTCGCGAGTG
>CAZEZK010000052.1:4744-10593 GCA_964516935.1 uncultured bacterium | reverse complement strand
ACGACCTCTTGCACCCCATGCAAACGCGCTAGCCAAGCTGCGCTACACCCAGATAGAAATTTAATTTTTTACGAGATGGCCGATGTCGATATTCGAGAGGAGTTGAGCGACCGGTTTGTCCCACTGCACTTCGGCTTTTTTAAACTCTTTAAGGCCGTGGCGAGCGCAAGCCTCGATGATCTCTTCAAGAGTGTTGCCTGGGTGGAGCTCTAGAGCTGCAATCTCGACGGCGATTGAAGCGGTAAAAATCACCCCGTTACGGGCCCCTTTCACTTTGAAATGGGCGTAAATCGCATCTTTCTTGCGAGAAATATTGGAAAAGCGGATCTGATTATTTTCGACAGGATCTTTCATATGGTATAAAATTCTCGCCAAAGGAGTGGTTTCTGTCAATCAACCCCAGGTCCTGGCGCTCGATTTTAAGGGAAAGTTTTACCTCGATCGGCTCCCTATCCGATTTTTTAGAGCTCTCTGAGGAGCAGCGCGCCCATCTTCTACAGCGGCCGGCCTTCCCGCTGCTCCTTCCACGGCGGTTGGCGGAGAAGATTGAAAAGGGCTCTTTAACCGATCCGATCCTGCGTCAGTTTGTGCCGCTAGATGAGGAGCTGCGTACTGCGCCAGGCTTCTCTCTAGACCCTGTAGAGGATCTAGGCTTCCTTCAAGGGAAGAAGCTGCTCAAAAAATATCGCGACCGCGCCCTCCTCCTCACTACAGGTGCCTGCGCCATGCATTGCCGCTTCTGTTTTCGCAAAAACTTCCCCTATGAAACAGAGACCAGGGGGTTCGATCTAGAGCTGGAGCAGATCCGCGCAGACCTTTCCTGTAATGAGGTGATCTTAAGCGGCGGAGACCCTCTTTCTGTGGGTAACGAGCAGTTAGGGGATCTATTTGCGGCACTTGAGGAGATCCCTCACGTTCGCCGGATTCGATTCCACACCCGTTTTCCTATCGGCATCCCTGAACGGATTGACGAGCTCTTCCTGAGTCTTTTAAAGGGCTGCCGTAAACAGCTTTTCTTCGTTATTCACGCGAATCACCCCAGGGAGCTGGATGGGGAGGTCCTTGAAGCCCTCCGCCAGGTGCGTCTCTGCGGGGTGCCGGTTCTGAGTCAGTCGACCTTACTCAAGGGGGTTAATGACCTGGAGGAGACTCTTCTAAGGCTCTTCCAGACCTTGGTCGATGCAGGGGTCCTTCCCTACTACCTGCATTGCTTAGACCGGGTGGCCGGAACAGCCCATTTTGACTTGCCCGATGAGAGGGGGAGGGAGTTGATCCGCTTCCTTCAGGAGAACCTCTCGGGCTTCGGGGTTCCGCGCCTTGTCCGAGAGATCCCTGGGAAATGCAGTAAAACCCCTGTTTTTTGACCTGAAATAATTCTTATTTAATTAACAGTTCTTTATAATGATTAAATGCGAGCGGCTATACTCCTTTTAATTCAACCCTCTTGAGTGCCTTTGAACTGGAAGGAGTATACAATGGGAATTGGAAAATTTTGAGAGCGATGATTATTCTTGAACTTGCGAACCAGTCGATCGAGCAGCAGCTCGCACTAGAGCGTAAACTGCTGAAAGAGGATACCCGCTCTTTCTGTTTGATCAATCGTGGCACATTGCGTACGATCGTGATGGGAGTCTCAGGGAAGGCGGAAGAGCTGCTCGATCTAGATCGAGTGGAGCGCGATGGGGTTGCTCTGCTGCGCCGCTTTAGCGGGGGCGGAACTGTGATCGTTGATGAGGGGACACTCTTTATCAGCTTTATTATGGCTAAGGAAGCGGTCGACTGTCAGCTCTTCCCCGAGCCGATCATGCGCTGGACGGCAAATCTCTATGCCAATAGCTGGAAGATTCCCGGATTTCAATTGCGAGAGAATGACTATGTGATCGGCGACCGCAAGTGCGGTGGTAATGCGCAGTATATTCAGAAGGCTCGCTGGCTCCACCACACCTCGTTTCTCTGGGACTATCGCGAGGAGAATATGGACTATCTATTACTCCCACAAAAGCGGCCCAACTATCGCGCAGATCGCCCCCACAGTGAATTTCTCTGCCGCCTTAAGGAGCATGTGCCTGATCAGGAATTTCTGATAGCGGCCCTCAAGGAGGAGTTGGGTCGGAGATTTTCGACGACCAGCCACTCTGTGGCTTCTCTTTATGCCAAATGCGCTAGTCCCGTGGGGTGAAGGCGGCGAAGGCGGCGTCGTTGTTGCCAGCGCTCTGTGGGGCAGCTGCTGGAGTGAAGTTGACAAACTGGGCAATCTCCTTGCGGAAGGTGAGTCGAATATCTCCTGTAGCGCCGTGGCGGTTTTTGGCGATGATCAGATCGGCCTGGCCTGGTTTATTGTAAGGGTCATAGTAGTCTTGTCTAGAGAGGAACATTACAATATCGGCATCCTGTTCCAAGCTTCCTGATTCGCGTAGATCGCTCATCATGGGGCGGTGGCCTTGCCGCTCTTCGATCTTTCGAGAGAGCTGGGCGAGACAGAGGATTGGGATGTCGAGCTCGCGGGCGAGGTTTTTTAACGAACGAGAGATCTCAGAGATCTCGATTTGACGATTCTCCATGGAGCGCAAAGTGCCGGAGCCGCTGAGGAGCTGGAGGTAGTCGATGATGAGAAAGCCGATATTATGTGCCTCCTTCATGCGGCGAGCGCGGGCGCGTAGGTCGGTAATTTTTAGACCAGGCTGGTCATCGACAAGGAATACATCTTTTTGCATACGATGTACCGCTTCAACAACTCGCATATACTCAATGCTATTGAGTGCACCTGTTTGGATCTTTTCCGATTCTACTTGGGCCTGTGAGCAGATTAGACGGTGAAGTAGCTGGTCGGCCCCCATCTCTAGAGAGAACATGCCGACTGGAACGTGGTTGCGGAAGCAGATGTTCTCGCCAAGATTTAATGCTAGGGCGCTCTTACCCATGGAAGGTCTTGCGCCCAAGATCATTAGGTTCGATTTGTTGAACCCGTTGAGCATCTGGTCAAGATCGACGAAGTGGGTAGGCATGCCGGTGGTTTTTGACTGGTCGGGGCCCTTTTCTTGGAACTCCTGCTGGCGCTCCTGGAGTGCTTTAAGGTAGGGGAGTTTGGTCTGGGCACCGGAAAGCATGTCGTGGATGGCGACATAGGAGTTCTTCTGGTTGCTCTGGGAAATTTGGAAGAGTTGCGCTTGAGCGGCATCAAGGGCTGCGAAGACGTCGGATGGCTCTTGGAATGCAGTGCGTTCGATGGTCTGCGCAGCGTGGACCATGCGACGCAAGATCGACTTCTCTTGTACAAGCGCGGCATACTCTTCGATGAAGGCAGATGTGCCGGCATATTGGGCGAGTGTAGCGAGGTAGGCGATGCCACCAGCTTTTTCGAGTTTACCCTGACGTTTGAGCTCTTCGCCGATTAGATGGATATCGGCAGGTTTATCGGAGCGGTAGGCATCTTGGAGCGCATGGAAGACGATCTGATGTTCGGTGTAGTAGAAATCTTCAGGATTGAGCGCGTCGCCTGCGATATTAAGCGCGCCGAGACTGGTCAGCATTGAGCCGAGAACCATCATCTCAGACTCTTTGGAATTGGGCATTGTGCGAACGTTGGGATCAGCCATATTCTTATATACTCCTTCCAGCTCAAAGGCACCTAAGAGGATTGATTCAAAGCCTCGGGGTTGGATTACCGATAATGGGGGTAGTATTGAGTTTAATACAACCCCCATTAGCGGTAATTCAACCGCGAGAGCTTTCAATTCAACCGCGAGAGCTTTCAATTCAATCTTCTTGGGTGCCATTGAGGTGGAAGTACTATATCCTACACAAGAAGGCAGAAATTGGCGATCCTGTAGACGTTGTTTTTGTGTCAGTCATAAAATTCTTGAATCCTTCGCCAAAGAATGTTACACATGAGCTATGTCTTAGAATTTTTTAAGACGAACGTACGCAGGAGTTATTTATGTTTAAACAGTTGTTTTTGAGTGTCCTCTCTGTAGGTTCACTCGTTGCTTACAACCATCCATGTCCAGATCAGTGGCAACTATCTGGCGAGTTTCTCTATATGTTGCCCACAGTCGATGACACCTATTATGTCATTCAATCACCTACCTCAACCAGCTATCCTAATGGGACAAAGCTGAATAATGATTTTAGTTTTCAGCCGGGATTTCGAGTGGGGGCGGAATACTCTCTCTGCTCTCCGCAAAGAGAGTTTCAGGTCTATTATACCTACCTGGGTGCAGAACAGAATCGTACCATCACTAGCAGTAATCTTTGGGCTACTTTAGGTAGAGCTGACTTTGCCTCGAGCTTTGAGAACTACACTGGTGGGGCAACCGCTGATCTGCATCTGCTCTATCAGCGTCTTGATTTTACCTATGCACAGCAGATTTTAAACTCTGTTGGGCTCTATCTTTACCTGGAACCTGCAATTGAATTTGCCTATCTGCGATTTAATGAAGGGTATAGCTACAGTATCTCTGGGGGTGCTCAGGGCTCCATCCAAGAGAGATCGAAAGTAGAAGGGGTAGGTCCACAGCTGGGCTTTGAGTTTGGTTATGATTTCTATAACTACACTCCTGTAGCAGCGGCTAAGTCTGCCCAAAAAGGCAGCAGCGCAGATTGTGCAAGCTCTGTAACTCACACTCTTTCGCTAGCCGGTATATTTTCAGGAAGTCTTCTCGCTAGCTGGAGCAAAGCTGCGACAGTGAATACACTTTCCAGCGATCCGATCCTAAATGTTACAGCAAGTTCTACATGGCGAGTTATTCCTGCCCTGCATGCGCGGGCTGGTATAAATTATGATGTTCGTTTTTCCAAATGGGCAGCAGCTCTAGGATTTGGATATGAATTTAATAGCTATATTAGGGGGGTAACGAGAATGAGTTTCCCAGATGATGTAGCGGACGGCTTGAGCTCAAACAATTATTACAACTTTGATGTACAAGGTCTCTACATATCTGGAGCTATCTCCTTCTAGACAGCCCGGTTTTTGTTCGTCAATTTGCAAGAGGAGCCAGGTCAAATGATCTGGCTCTTTTGATATACTCCTTCCAGATCAAAGGCACCCTAGCAGATTGAATTGAAAATTCTCGCGGTTCGATTATGTTTAGATGGGTAGTATTAAGTGCAATACAACCCATCTAAAAATAATCAAACCCCGAGATTTTGAATCAATCTTCTAGGGTGCCTTTGAGCTGGAAGGAGTATGTAAGGACCACTAGAGGGATTAACTCCCTTCGTATAAACTAAGGTCCATGGCCTGGGTTCCTCTTCATGTACATTCGCAATATTCGATTCTCGATTCCACCGCTTCAGTTGCTGGTCTAGCAGAGCAGGCTAAAGCCTATGGACTGACTCACTTGGCCCTGACCGATCAGGGGAATCTGTATGGCGCTGTCGACTTTTTTAAGGCGTGTAAGTCTGCCGGAGTAAAGCCGATTTTGGGTTGCGAGATCTGGATGGCGCCGGGTTCGCGGTTGGAGAAGCGGGGACAGCCCGGGACGCCGCCAGGCTTCCCGCTGTTGCTGGTGGTGAAGAGTCAGAAGGGGTATCAAAACCTATGTGCTCTGACATCGGCGGGATTTCTAGATGGATTTTATTATCAGCCGCGAATCGATCGGGAGCTGTTAAAAAAACATTCCGAAGGGCTGATCTGCCTATCGGGACCGCTGCAGAGCCGCATTGCCTACTACATTTTGCAGGGGCGCGAGACGGAACTTCGCGAGGAGATCCTCTGGTGTAAAGAGCTCTTTGGCGACGATTTCTATTTTGAGCTGCAACGGCAGCCGGTTGACCTTGCGAAGCTTCGTGAAGATGGAGTCGATCAGGAGGGGTGGCTAATGCAGGCTCTTGGCGACTACGCGGAGCAG
>CAZEZK010000052.1:0-4734 GCA_964516935.1 uncultured bacterium | reverse complement strand
CCTGCCGCCGCTAACGGCGCGGAGCAGCAGCAGCGGGTGAACGAACGGCTCGTCCATTTATCCAGAGAGCTTGGGGTGGCGCTGGTCGCTACTCATAGTATTCACTATTTAGAGCGGGCAGATTGGAAAGCCCATGAGATCTTACTGAACATCCAGTCGGGCGAGACTTGTGAAATCTGGGAGCGCGACTCGCGCGGGACTGTGAAGGGGCGCATCCCAAATCCGAAACGGAAGGTGGCTCTTAGCCACGAGTTCTATTTTCGCACGCCAAAAGAGATGGAGCAGCTCTTTGCCGATCTGCCGCAGGCGATCGAGGAGTCGGCGAGGATTGCAGCGAAATGCTCATTTGCCTTTGATTTCCAGACAAAACACTACCCGAGCTACGATGTGCCTGAGGGCGCTGCCGCCTTCTTGCGCAAATTGTGTGAAGAGGCGATCCCGCTGCGATATACGCCTGAGCGGTTGGAGCATGTGCAGAAGCGCTATCCGGGCCGCGATCCGCTAGAGGTGGTGCGCGAGCGGTTTGAATACGAGTTCCATATCCTCCAGTCGAAGGGGATGTGTGACTACCTGCTGATCGTATATGACTTTATCTCTTGGGCGAAGCGCAACGGGATCCCGATGGGGCCGGGGCGCGGCTCTGCAGCGGGGTCGGTGATCTCTTATCTGAGCGGTATTACCGATATCGAGCCGTTGCGTTTCCAGCTCTTCTTTGAGCGCTTTATCAACCCAGAGCGGGTCTCCTATCCCGATATCGACGTTGATATCTGCATGGAGCGACGCCAAGAGGTGATCGACTATACGGTTGGAAAATATGGGAAGGAGCGCGTTGCGCAGATCATTACCTTCGGAACGATGAAGGCGAAGATGGCGATCCGCGATGTGGGGCGTGTGCTCAACGTGCCGCTGCCGCGAGTTAATGAGATCGCCGCACTTGTGCCGGAAGATCCGGGGATGACGATCGAGAAGGCGCTTCAGATGGATACCGACTTCCAGCGGCTGCTAGAGGGGGATGAGGAGGCGCGCCGGCTGATCGAGATCGCGCGGAAGGCTGAGGGATCGATCCGCAATACGAGCACCCATGCGGCGGGGCTGATCATCTCTAAAGATCCACTCACCCAAAATGTGCCGGTCTGTACTGCCAAGGATTCGCAGATGCTGGTCACCCAGTATGCGATGAAGCCGGTCGAGAGCATCGGCATGCTGAAGATCGACTTCCTGGGGCTTAAGACGCTCACATCACTGCAGAAGTGCTGCGATGCTCTGCATGGGAAGGTCGACTGGACGGCGTTGCCATTAGATGATGCGAAGACGTTTGAGCTATTGCGGCAGGGGAAGACGGAGGGGGTCTTCCAGTTGGAATCTGGCGGGATGACTGACTTGGTACAGCAGCTGCGCATCGACAGCTTTGAGGAGATCGTTGCTGTTGTGTCGCTCTACCGCCCAGGACCGATGGAGCTAATTCCTTCCTACATCGAGCGTAAGCACGGCCGTGAGGCGATCGAGATGGACCATCCGCTCATGCAGCAGATCCTCTCGGAGACCTATGGGATCATGGTCTACCAGGAGCAGGTGATGCAGATCGCCAGTGCGTTGGCCGGCTATTCTCTCGGCGAGGGCGACGTGCTGCGTCGCGCGATGGGGAAAAAAGATCATGAAGAGATGGCGCGCCAGCGGGACAAGTTCTTGAATGGCGCAAATGAGCGCAATATCAGCGCAGAGCTAGCGGGGCTAATCTTCGACAAGATCGAAAAGTTTGCCTCTTACGGCTTCAACAAGTCACATGCTGCCGCCTATGCCTATCTCTCTTATGCGACGGCATATTTCAAGGCTAACCATCCGCGTGAGTGGATGGCGGCGCTGATGACCTGCGACCGCGACCATGTGGAGCTTGTGGCAAAGTGGGTCGGAGAGGCTCGCTCGCTGGGTATCCCCGTATTATCGCCCCACATCAACTTTTCCGATAATATCTTCGTCGCAACTCCCGAGGGGATCCGCTTTGCCCTATCGGGAATCAAGGGGCTCGGCAGCGGCGCTGTCGACCTGATCCTAGAGGAGCGTAAGAAAAATGGCCCCTATAAGAGTCCCTACGATCTGATCCAGCGCTCCGATAAGACGCGCGTAGGCAAAAAGAGCTTTGAGTTGCTGAATGAAGCTGGCGCTCTGGATGGCATGGGGTGGTCGCGAGATGCGCTTCGCGAGAGTATCGACCTGATGTTTCAGCAGGCGTCGCGCGATCAGAAGGATGCCGCTCTCGGTGTGCTGAACCTCTTCTCGCTGATTGATACGAACAGCGAGACCCCTTTTGCAGTGCCGCCACCTGTGCTCCGTCCCTCTGCTCCTAAAGAGCTCCTCCGTCAGGAGAAGGAACGGCTTGGTTTCTACCTCACTGGCCACCCTCTCGACGACTATATCGATACAATGAAGAGCCTCGGCGCAGTGCCTCTCGTCCAACTTGCAAGTCTACCTGATGGATCTCCCGCACGCATCGCCTGCATTATTGATGAGGCGCAGATTCGCATCTCCAGCAAGACGCAGAAGAAATTCGCTATCCTCAATATAAGCGATCGCGAGGGGGGGCGCATGGAGCTTCCGATCTGGTCAGACCTTTATGAAGAGAAGTCAGCGCTCCTAAAAGAGGGGCAGCTTCTCTACGCCGGCGTCCATCTCGAGCGCAAAGGCGATGCCCTCCAGATGCACTGCCGTATCCTCGGCGATCTGACTAGCGTTGATGCGGCGCAGATCGAGCTCTGTAAAGCTTTTGCTGAGAAGGGGCGCAATGTCAAAAAAGAGAAGAGGCCTGAAAAAGAGGCCTCGCCTACACTGTTGATCTCTCTCGATGTAAATCGCGTTCATCTAAGTGATCTTTTGGGGATCAAAAAGTGTTTTCGAGCGCACCCCGGCTCTTCGCCCATTACGCTCCATTTTCTGGCGGATGGTTATACCGTCGGTTCTGTCCAGATCAACGTCTCTTGGGGGGTGAAGCTGGGTCGCGAGCTTCATGGCCAACTTCATCCACTACTCACTCGTCTAGGAGGAAAAATCGATGTTCAAGGATGAGCGTATGCTCAGCAAAGCTCCATGCCCCTGCGGCAGTGGAGAGACCTACGAAAATTGCTGCAAACCCTTCCATAAAGGGATAGCTCCCGAGCGCGCCGAACTCCTCATGCGTTCTCGCTATAGCGCCTACGCTCTTGGTCTGCCCGACTACATTATCCAGACGACTCATCCCGGTAGCCCCAATTACATCAATGATCGTGCCAACTGGGCGAAGAAGCTTGCAGATTTTTCTAAACAGACCGTTTTTCAACAGCTCGAAGTGCTCAATATCCAAGAGCACGGCGATCTAGCTACCGTCACCTTTACAGCGCATATTACTCAGAATGGCGAAGATGCCACTTTTACGGAACGCAGCTATTTTGAGCGCGTCCGCGGCCGTTGGCTCTACCGCAATGGTCAGCTCGCTGAAGGTCACGCCCCCAACCTAGTTACAACGGGCCAGCTGCGCCCTCTACCTCTTGCCTACTATGGTGACCCGATCCTTCGTAAGAAGGCCGATCCCATTGGCCATATTACTGAGGAGCTGCGCACCCTTGTCGCCGAGATGATCGAGACGATGGATGCTTGCAACGGCATTGGCCTTGCAGCGCCTCAAGTTCACCATGCCATTCGACTTTTTATCATCCGCGTGCCTGATGAGGGCGGAGAGGATGGCTCTGTGCAGTGGGGGCCGGTGAAGGTCTTCATCAATCCTGAGCTCTCCGACCCCAGCAAGGAGAGTTGGAGCCATGCAGAGGGGTGTCTCTCGATCCCGACGGTCGGAGGCAATGTCGAGCGCCCGAAAGAGATTACGGTTCAGTATAAGAACTTAGATGGTGTTGTGATTCGCGAGCGCTGCAAAGGCTGGGAGGCGCGCGTGATCATGCATGAGAATGACCATATTAATGGAGTGCTCTTCGTAGATCGCATGAAGCCCGAGGCGCGCAAGCGTATCGACCCGCAACTCAAACAGCTTCAGAGTCGCATTCATGATGGGAGTGAGATGTGAGGTTATTAGAATCGGTTGCAGATGTGGTAGTTGTCATCGCAGCAATCAAAAAGCTCGAGTTTGCTAACATAGATCTTTTTGGCAGTCAGTACCACATCCAGAGAATCTGTTTCTCCCTTCATGAGGTTGAATTTTAATTCTTTAATATTCATCAATTTTGCAAGTCGAACAAATTCTGTTTCTTCGAAGAGGGTTCCTTCTGCATTGTTCGTGGGTTCTGTACCCCCTATAACGAATATTTCCACAGAGTCTTCTGGCGCTCCAGCCTTGTCCATTTTGAAAAGAACCTTGTCTAGTACATATTCGATCTCAGGAGAGCTGGTGTGGAATAGGCCTAAAATAGGGAGATTAAATTGATCGCGTCCTCTTGCGCAAATTGCAAAACAGGTTGCTACACCACCTGTAGCAAGCTGCTTATGGTGTCCGCGAACAATATGAAATTCATCATCTTCGATAAATGGTATTTGCGGAAAACGGGGTGGATTTTGTTCAACAACTGTAATTACGTTGCACTTGGATAATTCGCGGTACGATTCTAAATAATTATTGCATGAAGTTGGCTGTATACTCATGATTACATATCATTTTAGCAACAATTGAAATTAACAACAATTAAAAGTGATTATTTTACTAGGAAACGCACAGGTAAAGTCTGACCCCCTAGAGTTGATCCAGATTCCTTGTAT
>CAZEZK010000051.1:0-10753 GCA_964516935.1 uncultured bacterium | reverse complement strand
AGCTTAAAAACAATGAGTTGCGCTGCATGAACTTATTTTTTGTCCTGTACAGAGCGGAATAGCTTTCAAAAAGGAAAACGTTATAGTCATTGCTCATCGAGGTTCCAATTTCAATCTGGTTGAAAATATTCTCACCGACTCTAAAATTGCATATCTGAATGAGAATTCTGATGCCCCCCCAGAGTCTTGCTTAGACGCCCTCTCTTTTTCTTATGAAATACGAAAACTCTATTCGCATACGACGCAGACACCGAACACGAATAGAGAAGAGGATAAACTTATACAAACTTTTTTCAGTAAAATGCGAGTCACGGCGCTTTCATTTTTCTCTCACGCAAAAACAACTGAACAGACATACACTATTATTGAAACAGGCCATTCATTAGGAGGGTTTTACGCTGAACTCAACAGCTGCATATTCAATGGCAAGGCGATTACTTATGACAGCCCAGGAACACTTGAAATACTCTCAAGTAAAACGTTTAGAGCGACTTGGAGAACCATCGCTTCTATGAAATTAAAAATTCCCGCAGACTCCCCAGATATCCTATTAGAAGACAATTACATCTCATTCGTCTCCTCTCCAAATATCGTAAATACAGCATTTGGACATATTGGACGCAATGTATTTCGTCTTTATCCCTATCACGTCACAGTTGACAATCCTTCTATGAAGGAGACGACTGATACCATTACTACATTCATAAAGGGCCTTCTGAATCCAATTGAGCTCGTTCCCTGGGCTGGAGCTCAGATTATCAAGAAACTAATCGAACGCGAGGCATTATCTCACTCTCTGGACCAGATGATTGAGTGTTTAGATCCCATTTCCGGTGAGCCTTATTTGGCGCGCAGGGTAATAAGTCGCCCTAATAGGCAACAATACAAAGATGACGGTATAAAAACATGGGCACGCTGTAAGTGCTTTACTGAAGCACTCCTCTATCACACTAGCACGGCCAATTTTGCTTACGAACAGCTTTGTAATAATATTCCTAGTTATAAAGAGGGGGCCTTCGTAATTCCAGAACTCAAAGACAGATCGGATCCCAAACTATTTGAAATAAAAACAATCAGAACATTTAGCGAATTTTATCAGGGAGACAGATTTAAAAATCGACTAGAAACAGCTCTAAGACAACATCAAAATGACGTATGAACAGCGCGAATATCAATTTCCATAAAATAGACATGTGGAGTTTTCCTCAATTCCTAGATAGTGAAGGATTCCTCTCCAAGAGTATCGTATTTGAAAAAGCAAGAGAGTATCTAAAACATGACCACGAGATTCTTCACAGTGCCACGGCCGGACGTCTCTGGCAAGCTTCTCGCATTGCCATAAAGACTTTTGGCACAATTGTACTGACCCGGATCGCTCAGATAGCAGAAACTGCTTTAATCGGAATTTGGGCTATAAAAAAGGGATTTTTAGAGCATAATCTCGTATTATTTTTGGGAGGCATTACTATCCTCACGGTTGGTACTGCGATCCATGCTTGTTTGGCGCTCACCTCTCCCCTAGAAGGGGTCTACGAAGCAGCACAAATACTTGATTCTGGGTCGTCTCAACATAACGAGACAGAAAATCAAAAATTACTTTTTACAACCTACTTTAGCAATCGAGTGCCTTTTGGTTGCCCAATCAATGGCGGATGTAAAAACCCTCTTCACAAGGTTTCTGCTCGCATCTGCGCACTGTTTACCAGTCTAGCTGGCACTACTATAGCTCGCAAAACAAGCTCAGATTACCTGGTGCTTCCAGAAGGATGGAAACTTCTTGAGATAGCTTATGGGACTGCAGTATTGATACATGGGCACGAGATAGTCATCGCCCATCACGGGATGAATTTCGAGTCCGTTGATCCGGAGGATTTTCTTCTGCAGGAGTTGTACCAAGATGATCTCCAGGATTTCCCCCAGTTTTCCGAAAATTATAAAAAAGCCCTTCACATCTCTTCAGTTTGGCGTAAGAGTTGCAATCTAGGATTCGGATATAGTTTTACTGAAATAGGTTACTCTTGGGGAGGTCTATACGCAGAGCTAAATGCATATGTATTTAATGACAAAGCGATTACTTATGATAGTCCTGGAGCAAAGAACTTGCTCTTAAACGAAAGCTTTAGACAGCGTTTGCAGTGGGCAGCCTTGCGCAGTGAAAATATTCATGAACACTCTAAGGAACCCTCTGAAGACAACTACACATCGTTCGTCACAGCTCCGAATATCGTCAATACATGGGGGCGACATATGGGCAAGATCATTCGGCTCCATTCCCCTCCCGCTCCCCAAAAGGAATTCATGAAAACACCTCAATATCATGCTCTAGATCAGCTGATCAAATGTTTCGATCCAGAAACCGGTGAGCCCTTCCAACAGAGCGAAATAACCAACTGGCCAACGACAAAACAGTACTTCAGCTCGTTCCTAAAGAAGGAATACTGGTGGGACTATCTGCCAAGAAAGATCTTCCAAAACAAACAGACTGCAGACGCTGCTCACGAACACTTTCTAGACCACATGCCCGGGTATGCTGTAGCCAAGACAGGGGAACTGTAATGCCCAAACAACCTCTATAGTCGAGCAGAGCGGCATCCGCGGGCTCAATTGCCTCTCCTCCCAAGACACCTGCAAAGTCCATTGGAAGGGCTCTCCCTTCTGATCCCGACAAGGGAGCCGGCTCCCTTGCAACCCACATGGGTTTGCAAAGGGCCTCGGACCTTTGCCGAAGTTGAAGGAGCAAAGCTCCTTCTGTTGACTTTGCAGGTCTCCTACTTCCCCTCCTGTAGCAGGATCATAAATAGTTACACGCGAACTTTGTAATAATCCGCCTCTTGAGTATCCTTATACTATGACTTTCCCTACTCCTGGCTATCATCAGCAAGAAGAATTTATTAACCGCAGCCGCAAGGTCGAAGAGCTCCGAGCTCTCGGCATTGAACCCTACCCACATAACTACTGCACTGCGCATAAAGCCAAGGAGCTCGCCCTCGGCGCTGAAGGCCAAGAGGTCGGCCACTATGACGATGCCGCCGCAGGCACAACCCAACACACCTGCGTCTCAGGCAGACTCGTCCTCTTCCGCCCCATGGGAAAAAACATCTTTGCCCAGATCCAAGATGAGACCGGACGCATCCAGATCCTCTTTAACCGCGATACTGTGCAAGTTGCTGGCCTCCAGCCCGACGTCGAATGGCCTCCTCTCAAAGTGATCGAAAAGAAGTGGGATCTGGGAGATATCATCGGCATCGAAGGCCACCTCTTCCGCACCCAACGCGGTGAGCTAACCGTCTTTGCAAAAAAAGCTACACTCCTATCCAAAGCGCTCCTTCCCTTGCCTGATAAACACGGCGGTCTCGCCGACAAGGGGGTTCTCTACCGCAAACGCTGGCTCGACCTAATCACCCATCCCGAGTCAATGGAGCGGTTCCGCCTTCGCTCTCGCATCCTCCTCTCCATCCGCCGCTACTTCGAAAAGCGCGGGTTTGAAGAGGTAGAGACTGCCATCCTCGGAACTGTCTACGGCGGTGCCCAAGCGCGCCCTTTCACTACCCATCTCAATGCCCTCGATCAAGATATGTTCCTGCGCATCTCCCTCGAGATTAATTTAAAAAAATTGATCGCAGGAGGCATGCAGCGCGTCTACGAAATCGGTAAAATCTTCCGCAACGAAGGGATCGACCGCACACATAATCCCGAGTTCACCATGCTCGAGGCCTATGCCGCAGAATGGGACTACAATAATGTGATGGAATTCACTGAAACACTCTTCGAGACCATCGCCCTCGACCTCTTTGGAGATACCCGCGTCGGTCCTGTCGAATTCAAGGCCCCCTGGATCCGCATGACCATGAAAGAAGCAATCCGCACCTATGGCAATATCGACGTCGAAAAACTCAAAGATGCTGATCTGCGCGCCTACCTCGAAGAAAAAGGCATCGACGGCCTCCACAAGATGAGCCGCGGTAGTCTTATCGCCGCTCTCTTCGAAGAGTATGCTGAGGAGCATCTCATCCAGCCTCACCACATCATCGACCACCCCATCGAGACCACTCCCCTCTGTAAACCCCACCGCGATCCCGCCCAGCGCAAAGAGGGCATCGTTGAGCGCTTTGAGAGCTTCATTCTCGGCACTGAGATGTGCAACGCCTACACCGAACTCAATGACCCGATCCTTCAGCGAGAACTACTCCTTAAGCAAGCCGAAGAGCGCGCCGCAGGTAACCCCGAAGCCAGCCCCCTCGATGAAGAATTCATCGAAGCCGTCTGCCAAGGGATGCCCCCCACCGGCGGAGTCGGTATCGGCATCGACCGCCTGGTCATGCTCTTCACCCAAGCCGCTTCTATCCGGGATGTCCTGTTCTTCCCGCTCATGCGCCCAGAGGAGTAATACCAAATATCAGCTCAGATGCGCCGTAGTTGCGCACCTTTTGGCGTATCATCAATGGCATAGCCGCGAGCATGGATCGCATCACGCAGCTGGTCGCTACGGCGAAAATCCTTCGCCTTACGAGCAGACTCTCTCTCTTCAAGAAGCTGTCGAAGATCTTCAGAGATCTCCTCTTCCTCCGGCATAATTGCCAATACCTGATCAAACGATTCTAAGAGGTCTAGCACTGCGCGGGCCCCTTCGGCACTCAGCAGATTCTGATCGCAGAGGCTGTGAATATCGCGAATCAGATCAAAAAGGACTGCTAGAGCAACAGAGATATTGAGATCATCTGCAAGAGCGCTAGTGAATAGCTCTCGAGTCTGTTGGAGGCGCTCGGTTGGGATGGTCCCCCCTTCTTCGCTGAGGGCGCGAAGGCGGCGCACAAAGTCCTCAATACGTCGAATGGAGGCGCGTGCAGCGTCAAGGCCAGCGAAGGTGAAATTGAGTTGAACGCGGTAGTGGACAGAGAGGAGCTGGTAGCGCAGCTCTACGCCGCGGTAACCCTTTTTGAGAAGGTCACGCAGAGTGAAGAAATTGCCGAGACTCTTTGACATCTTGCGATGCTCAACAAGAAGGTGCTCAACGTGGAGCCAGTGGTGGGAAAAGCAGCAACCAGTGAAACACTCGGACTGGGCAATCTCATTCTCATGGTGAGGGAAGAGGTTGTCTACGCCGCCACAGTGGAGGTCTACGGTTTTGCCGAGAAGAGCGGTAGCCATTGCGGAGCACTCAATGTGCCAACCAGGGCGACCAGGACCGAAGGGGCTCTCCCAAAAAATGTCGCCATCGCGGGTGGCATCATAAGCCTTCCATAAAACGAAATCGGCGAGGTTATCCTTCTCATACTCATCAGCCTCATTCTGACCAGAGGCATTAACTTGAAGCTCTTCAAGAGTGAGATGAGAGAGGCGCCCGTAAGTGGGAAAGCTACGGATAGAGAAGTAGATGCTACCATTGCTGCTGCGATAGGCGTGACCAGAATCTAAAAGCTTCTGCACCATCGCGATCATCTGAGGGATATAGTCGGTTGCAGCAGGATAGTGCTCTACCTCTTCGAGATGGAGGGTACGGCGATCCTCAAAAAAGGCGTCACGGAAAGGGTCTGTAAAGGCACCGAGCGAGATCTTTTTTGCGATAGCGCCACGAATGGTTTTATCATCGACATCAGTAAGGTTCATCACCTGACAGACGTTGTAGCCGAAGAAGCGGAGAGTGCGACGAAGGAGATCTTCCACAACATAGGTGCGGAAGTTACCGATATGGGCAAAGTCATAGATGGTCGGTCCGCAGGTATACATGCGGAGAGTGCGTCCATCGTGGGGGCGGAGCTCTTTTTTAGAGCGCGATTCGCTATCGAATAATTTTAAGATCGTCTTCACATGGCTTCTTTGCGCGAAACGCGCGGAGAAAATAGGTTCATGATGTGATGTAACTTTGGAGACGGCGGTAGTCGGTTTTACCTGTACCGAGCAGTGGGATGGTGGGAACCTGACGCACTGCAGAGATCTTAACAAGGCGGCTAAAGCCCGCTTTGCGGAGCGCCTCGTTGGCCTGATCGCGATCCAGTGCAACTGTCGAAAAGAGAATGAGCTGCGGTTGGCGATCGGTGCGACGTTCGTCTGCACAGAGAGCAAAAGCAGGACCATCGCTCTGAGCATGTATCTCACTATTGAGCGCCGATTCCACAGCACCTAAGCTAACCATTTCGCCCCCCACTTTCACAAAGCGCTTGAGGCGGCCAGAGAGCAAGAGCTGCCCATCAGATGTGAGATGCCCAAGATCGCCTGTACGGTACCATAAGCGTCCATCGATCTCAATAAAGGGGGAATTGACCTCACCAAGGTAGCCAGAGAAGACGTTAGGACCGCGCACACAGAGCTCACCCTCGCTACCGGGAGGAAGAAGTTCGTGAGTTTCGGGATGGATCGTGCAGAGCTCAATATCTGCGAGCGGATGGCCTACACCAACAAGAGGACGGCCTGGGTGGTTGAGCGACAGAATCGGTGCGCACTCGGTGATACCATAGCCCTGGATGATTTCGCTCTTGAGCGCCTTGATCTTCTCAAAGAGCTGTGGCGGCGCCTGTTCCGCACCCGATACGAAGAGGCGGATGGAGGAGAGCTGATTGGGTTTAGCGGCCTCAAGAAGCCCTTTAAGAAAGCTAGGAGCGCTGCAGAAGATTGTGGCTTTCCAGCGCTCGATCCCTTCAGCCAGCGCAAAACTATCGGTCGGATCGGGATAAAAGGCGACGCGCATGCCTAAGAAGAGCGGTAGCAGCCCGGTGACAGAGAAGCCGAAGGAGTGGAATGGAGGGAGCACGCCATAGAGAATATCCGTCGCGCGTAGATCGATTGACTGCAGTGCCGAACGCTGGTTGAGCAAGATATTGCGGTGAGAGAGCGGCACACCCTTGGGCACTGTCTCTGTGCCGCTAGTAAAGAGAACGACGGCGGTGTCCTCCTCTTTTACCTCGTCGAGGCCGAGCATACTCAAGAGACGAGCGGTCGGTAGAAACGATAAGAACAGACCACGCAGCTTCATACCGAGAGAGATCTCCTCACGCACATCCTCCAAAAGGCAGATATGCTCAGGCTCGATGACAGAGCCAAAATCGACTGAAGAGAGGCGCTCCAAAAAGCGCCAGGAGCTAACAACACGCTCTGCGCCAGTCAACTTCATCATCTCGTCGAGATAACGAGGACCTAATGTCCAGTTGAGCATAACTGGAACTTTTCGAGCGGAGAGGAGCGCGAGAATGACTACATAGGCACCCACAGATGCAGGCAACATCACAGCAACATGAGTACCAGAAAGTTTGCGAAAGGATTGAGCTAGAACGAGAATCATCCGCTTCATCTTGCGATAGCTCATGATACCAGAGATATCATCCGCACAGGCGGCATGGTTGCGCAATCGCTCCGCAGCGCGGAAAAAAGCCTCTGCAAGAGTGCGCCCTAACGGAAGTTCTACGGATGGGCGCCTATTTTCATCAGGAAAGTGGACATGACCTAAGGGCTGACGGGGTGGTTGATTCACAAAACGCCCTCCCTCCGCCACCTCAAGCGTATTTTGCACTGTCTCGAGATCTTCAGGGTGGAGATCTCGCACATCGTAATTGGCGAAAAGGAATGCGATAAGCTCAGCAATATTTAGAGAATCGAGTCCGAGATCGATCGCGAGATGCATCTCTGGTCGCACCTCCTCCTCTGGTCGATCGATAATGCGCCGGATCTCTCCATAGACTTTTGAGCGCGTTTCTGAGGAGATCTCACCATCATACTCTGGCCCTTGCTTTTTTTTAGGTTGGAAAGGCTGCGGAAGCTCCTTCCTCCAGATGCTTAAGGAAACAAGCGCGAGGGGCTCTTCAGGTTCTGGGTAGCGATTATACCACTGCTCTAGGTAGCGGTTAACCTCCAGGCGACTCCCTCCTCTTGGAAAATCCTGTGGTTCTACGGAAAATTCAATCAGAACATCGCGTCGCGGAGCAAAAAAAATAAAATTTTTTAATAAAAGTTTCAGCCCCTGCAATAGCTGATGAGGCAAATTGGGCGTGTAGCCAAGGAGCGCTCGCGAAAAGCTGCTACCCCAGAGCCCTGTCGTGCGGATTAGGACAATATTGGCTTCTGAGCAGTTCTGCAAAACAGACTGAACTCCAGAGGCCCCCCCTAAAATTTCGCGTCCCGAACTCTTTAGATGTCCCGATGGGTATAGAAGAACGTTGTCTTTATGGCGCAGCGCATCGGAGACACGAGCAATCGCCTGTTCCGCCTTCTTAATTTTTATCTGGTTTACGCCAGTATCGAGATTGGGGACCGGCAGCGCACCAATCCATTTAAGAAATCCATGAAGCCCTTTCTGCCGATAGATATATTCGATGGCAAGCGGCCGGAAACGAAAATGGGGCCACAGGAAAAGAAAAAGTATTAAAGGGTCGACATGAGCCACATGGTTTGGCAGAAAGAGCACTCCACCTGGCTTCGAAAAATGGTGCTGCAATAACTCATCCAATCCCCGTACTCGAATGCGATAGCGCAGGGAGAGGCAGCAACGACTAATCCAACAAATGGTTGTCCAGAACACGTAAATTCAAACATAACCTAAAAGAGGATTTTGAACAACAGAACTTTGTAGTAAAGTCTTCACAGAAAATCAAAAAAATGTTTAGCTTTTGAAAAGGATTTCATGTTCTCTCAAGTCACCTCAGTCAACCTCTCTTCCCTTAGAGAGTATGGCGGCATTGTCTGCAATGGGGAGATCGAGCCGTCGCAAGCAGGAAGGATGAGATCTTGTTGGGGAATTGCTGCAGTTGATGGCGGATTAAACCATTGCCAAGCACTCGGTTTGAAGCCAATTCTCTGCATCGGAGATTTTGACTCAGCAACTCCGCCTCTAGGAATCAGAACGATTCGGCTAAAACGGGCCAAAGACAAGACGGATTTAGAAGCGGCTGTCGAACAGCTTCGACTGCGCAGTTTTGTTTTTGGGGGCTTTGGCGGTCGCATTGACCATACACTGACCAATTTACTGATCGCCTATCGTTATCCAGCGCAACTCTTCTTTGAATCGGAAGAGCAGCTCTTCTTTGTGCTCGACGCAGAAAATACGGTGGATATAACTCCCGACAGATTCCAGACCTTTTCTCTAATCCCACTCAATGGGCCTGCGCTTCAAGTCACAATCCATAGCGAGCGAGAGACGATTAACTATGCAACAATTGATCGCTCAAACTATCCGAAACAGCTTCCAATTACAGGTCGATTCTCTCTCTATGCACAGAAAGGAAGCGTTGCCGTGCTCCTAGAGAAGGAACGCCACCTCTATAAGACCGATGACACCTTCGCACTGAAACGCCCTCTTCTAGACATTCTGCAAGATCTCTTCACTCTCGACGACACTCCGCTACGGGCGGATCAGTGCACCATTTACCGTATCACTCCCGCATCGGGCGTAATGCGCTTCGCGAGCCGCCCAGGGCAGGTGATCTCCCTCATCCCATTTTACGGTCCGGTCTCAGGAATTACTATGAAAAGGCTAAAGTGGAGCAGAGATCAGCTCGATCAAAATTTTGTCGGTCTCTCAAATCTCTGTTTGGGGGAAGAGTTTAGCGTCTCTATTCAATCCGGAGAACTGCTCTGTATCATCAATGACCTTATCGATGAAGAGATGATAGATCTCTGACAAATGGAGTGTTTATAGATTTTGAATGTTGACTTGCGTATAAGGATCTAGGGCACCCGCAAAGTCAACAGAAGGATCTCTACTCCTTCAATGGACTTTGCAGGTGTCCTAAATATAAGAATCAGGCTGACATGTCACACGCAGTGCGAAAGTATTTACTAATATTTACAATCATATTTGCGATAAATGAATTATCAGCCATTACATTTAACCAATGGGCAGGCGGAACTTCAGGTAGTTGGAATACTGCAAAAAATTGGAGCACGGGATCTGTTCCTGGCATCGAAGGCATTATTGAGATCGATGAACTCGCGACAATTACAATAAGTGAAGACAGCTATGTGAATCAGATGGCTGTATACCAGGCCTCATCCATCACCTCCTTAGGAAGTACAGCATCCAGTCTCACGATAGGGTCGTATTATAGTCCCGCGGGCATCACAGCTCTTGGCATCCTCACCCTGGATTTTAGCGGTGGGATTGTATTAACCGATACTACACAGATAGAGCCTCAATCCACAAGCAGTGAGATTTGGACGCTATGTGCTATCAGTGGAGGGCACTCCATTGAAAAACTTGGAGCAGGAACGTGGTATTGTGTTGGAGCTGCCACCTATACTGGCGGGACGACTATTTCTGCAGGAACAATGGAGATCGATGGATCCATTACTAGCTCCGTGACAGTAGATTCAGATGCGATATTATCCGGCGTGGGAGGGACGGTCACAGGAAATGTAACCGTAGAGGGTAGCGGAATCCTCGCTCCCGGATCCGGCTTAGATACAGCCGGAACTCTTACCATTTCTGGCAATCTGACAATGCATTCCAATGGGATCCTGTACATCCCAGTAACTTCCTCGTTAGACAGTGGTACAGCGACATCAGAATTGGTTGTGACAGGAACGGCTGGCGTTACTGGAGGTAAATTAGAAATTGCCTTTGAGGACAGTACAGATTATTCGATGGGCACTTTTGTTGTCCTGACTGCAGGAACGCTGTCAGAGACATTTAGCTCGATTACGACCAATCTTGACAATAGCTCTTCAGGAATTACTGTTACAACCTTTCAATCAGGCACTTCGGTAGGATTTATCCTCTGTACAGGACAAAAAATAAGTTGATGCAAGGAACTCGCTGAAGAGCGAT
>CAZEZK010000050.1:0-11019 GCA_964516935.1 uncultured bacterium | reverse complement strand
CAAACGTCGTAATCTATCCAGCGTATAGGATGTGGTTCCGCAATGGAACGGAAGCTTCTCTTCTAACAGAGCCCCGGACAAATCATAACGGGTGTAGTGATGTATGAGCCCTGAAGAGGAGACCTCGCGGAGGTAGAGAGCGTCGTAATTCTTGGAGACGACTGTTCCGTCGGGGTATTTTATAGACTTGCAGCGATTGAGATTGTCATATGTCCTCTCTACTACGAAACCATTGGCTAGCCGCTCATGCAAAATATACTCCTTCCAGTTCAAAGGCACCCAAGAGGATTGATTCAAAGCCTCGGGGTTGGATTACCGCTAATGGGGGTAGTATTGAGTTTAATACAACCCCCATTAGCGGTAATTCAACCGCGAGAGCTTTCAATTCAACCCTCTTGGGTGCCTTTGAGCTGGAAGGAGTATATTTCCATGAAGATCGACTGTATGGACTGTTGTTTGTCCTGTAATAGCGTCGGTGGCGGAAAGTACCCACCCAAGGGCATTGCAGTCATAGGTGTAGTGCACCGATCCATCAGAACTTTGTAGCTCTATAAGAAATCCCAACTCGTTATAGCGGTTTTTAAGTAGAACTCCGCTGGATTTACGGGTCTCAGATAGGAGCCCTTTTTTGGTATAGGTATAAGCAGTTGTTCTCGCGTCTGGCGTGTTGGCTGCTTCAATGAGCTTTTCAAGACGATTCAGAGCTCCGTAAATTCGACGAGTCTCAATGGTCTTTAGGCGAGTCGTTCCTTCGTAGATAGAGCTATTCTGCTGGACTAACATTCCCCCAAAATTGTAGAAACACTCTTCAAGTGCAATGGTACGACCCTGTTCATCCTGCTGCTCACAGCTAGAGAGCATGCCCATAGCGTTGAAAGTTTCGATTTTTTTCCGGCCTAAAGCATCTATGATCGTGGTTGTATGGGGAGTGGCTGTATAACTGATTCGTGTTGCATGACCGTAGGGGTCAAGGATCTCTCGAATGCGGCCAAAGGAGTCAAAATAGCGTTTCGTGACTGCCCTTTGATCGGTAGGAAAGGAGCTCTCTTCTACAAGGCGTCCGAAATCCTTGTAGGCAAAGCATCTCTTATAGAGCACTTTTCCTTGAAGAGATTCTTTGCGCTCCTCAATAAGGCGATCCAATAGATCTCTTTCAGTAATAACTACTAGATTATCCTGGATCGTCCGCTCCAGTCGTCCTAGTGCGTCAAAGTAGGAATCGATTTTAACACCCGCTCTCTCTTCGGAGCATTTGCGTCCATGAGAGTCGAATGTGTAGATCGTCTCAACACCAAGAGCATCTGTTTGGCTACAGAGATGAAAAGCGTCATAGAGGCTACGCTCTTCACTGAGAAGGCGACCTGCGGGGGAGTAAATAGCTTTACGTAGTGGGCGCTGGAGAATGTCAATCTCATATCGCGAGGAGACACTCTCTTGATCAACATGCTCTTGAAGAGGACCATTTTTGAAATAGGTGTAATATTCCTTAGAGCCATCCGCCTGCTGAATAAAAATAGGACTTCCTACTGCATTATAGCGAGTGTAGGTCTCATCGCCATTGGCCTCCTTGCGAAACAACTCTCTCCCAAGAAAGTCAGATTCACGGCGAATAACACCTCCGTTAGGAGTGTAAATAACGCGTTGAAAGCCAAATCGATCTGGTTCAAACCGCGTAGTGGCTCCAAAGGAGTCGATTTCAGAAATTTTGTACCCTAACGCATTATAACTAAGAGATGTGATCTGCATGTCTTCGGCACTAAGCCGTTTTTTTGCAAGCCAACCGGCTGGATTATACTCAAAGGTTTCGGTGGGGGCGCCATCTTGGCATCTCTCCGCAAGCTGGTGTCGGCCATTATACCGATAACTGGTCTTCTGTCCGAGCGGGTCTGTCTGAGATGTGAGCAGTTTGGACTGATAGCTCCTCAGAATCGAATACCTGTAAGTCCCAGTACTGTCATAAATTTCTTCTTCTTCGACCTGATCTTGCCTGTTGTAGTGCAGAATGCGTTTTTGTAAAAGAGCTTCTGATGACCTCTCCTCTATGACGGCTGGAAAATTCCTCCCGTTAGGAGTGTAGCGAATAACTTTCTGTTCTCCAGACGAAGAAGTTGTGACCTCTTCGGTTAAAAAATTGTCTTCATTGTAATGGTAGAGATGGCGGATTAAGACTTTGTCATGATCGGCAATTGTCTTTTCCGTTAGAAGATCTGTTCCATTTTTATAGACGTAACGAGTCATCAATCCATTTTCTTCTCTCTTTTTTATGGGGAGGTTAAAACCGTCAGAAGAATAATCATACCAAACTGTGTAAGACCCCACTCCTTTGCCTGTAAGATTCCCAGAAATGGTCTCCTGGCTGACATTGGCATAGGAGTCGTACCGATACCGCTTAGTAAAAGAGTTTTCTCCCGTAGGATCCTGCAAGGTGTGTTCTACGAGGTCATACCCTTCCCACTGAAATCGTTCCGTACGTACGAGACCTGCTGGGGTATAGAATTCGATCTTTTCTGGCTTGAAGTAGCGATCGAAATAATAATGCGTCTCATTTCCTAGAAGGTCTCGAACTTTTGTAACACCAGAGCCTTGTTCATAAGAGAAGGAATGGGTGGTGATGAAAGTTCCGTCAGACCCAACAGGTTCTTGCAGATCTCGCACCTTATCTCTACCAGAAACATCGTGACCTTGGCCATAATAGGTGAATTTTAGAGCAGACTGCCCCCCAACAGAGAGAGCTGTAACAAAGGGGCCTCTCGTCTTATTATTTCCTCGGTCATAGAGGGCTTTTTCTGCAATAATGCCCTCTCCGGAAACCTCTTCAAAATAGAAAAAATCATGGAAAGCTGCCTCTTGTGGGCGCCAAAAGTGGTAATGGAGTGTCGTCCCATCGGAACCTCGGAGATCACAATCATGATCTTTTGCCTTTTTCCCTCTATAGGTAAAGGTAACAGAAGCATACTCCTTGGTTTTTCGAGGATTCCATGTAGAAATTTTGGAGATCCGCTGCGAGGAATCATGTGCGTAGACAATACGATTACCATTCGGCTTGATCTCTTCTCGCAACAAAAATGTATAAACTCCCTGCTCATTGATCGCATGTATGTATTCGTAGATCCTCTTTCCCCCATCGCCCAAATGGAGGGTAACAAGGGGCTCTTTCTTAGATTTATTGATCTCGAGGATCCAATTGCGGATATCGGTTCTGCCAGAGATCTCTCTACCAAACGGCGGAGCGTAATACTGATCGAGAATGGGAGATAGCCTAAGAGCATTTTCTCTTTGTGATTGGAGATGAACGAGAGCACCATTGGAATCGCGGACATTGGCATGATAGCCATTTTCTGCATCGCACAGGACAAATCGATCGTGTGGGAGCATAGCCCACCCACCTTCCCAGTTCAGAGAATTGCTATTTTCAGAGACATAGGTTCGAGAAATAGCAATCGGTTCAAAACCGGAGATAATCGCATCAGTCTTTTGGAGAAAAAGCTGCCCCGTTGGTGCATGAACAGCATTGCGGACATTGCAAGAGGCGCTATCGATAACAATTGACACATCTGAGCCCACGGCAAATAGGGCGCGGGTGAATAAAACAACAATCAACAAAATTTTGTACATAAAACTCGCAAACTGATCCCGCGAGTCTAGACTGTATGAGAGCTATTTTTCAAGAAATAATTCCACTCCTGACATGGAGATGCATACTCTAAGTCTGCATGTGTGGACCAGCCTGGCATGGACGAGACGAGAACAGCCCCTCGGCGTCCGAGGGCGCAAAATTTCTGATGGTCTGCGCTGATGATTTTATTCTCTGAAAACTTGCGGTGGATTGCCATATCGCGCTTGAGTGTTTTCCAGCGGGTCGCGAAGGTCTGTGTAGTCGAAGGTGTTGTACGCCAGTGACAGGATGCCGTAGCAAAGATCCGCGAATTCAGATTGCGATAGGTAGGCCAGAAGTACTTGTCCTTATGGTCATAGAGAGTGACATAGTCAACTCCAGGAATCTGTATCCCCTGCAGCAACACATCGACCCAACCTGGTCGATGGAGATAGTCATCTTCTACTATATAGATCACAGTCTCAGGATCGAGCGAAAGCGACTCAATATAGGTAAGCAGGCGCAAGAACGCCACCGCTTCGCTACCAGCCTGCGTCTCTACGATGGGATGTTGTGTTTCAGCCAAGAAATGGCTAGAGCGCTCCCCTTTTGCGGTATCGAGAAAACAGGTAAGGTTGACCCGGTCAGAGTCCATCGTCTCGATTAAGTTGCGGAAACAGAGCTCTCTACGAAAACCGGGTAAACGCAATTTGTGCTGACTAATCGAAGAGTAGATGCAGTGGCGGGAGAAGAGCTCGATCTTTCCTCGAGGAGATGGAGAAGGAGGATTTGCCTGCGATTTCCAACGAGCCATAAGCCGATGGAGAAGGAGGCTCACGATTCGCCCCCAAGGGTCTTTTGCACCTTAATCAAGATCGCCTTTCCCTCTCGATGAGTCACCTTTTCGCAAGCTTCTTTTAGAGGCAACCAGATACCGTCCTGAATTTCTTCTTGCTGAAGGACCACCGTACCCTCTACTTCAGAGACGAAGTAGGAGACGCGCTTAAAGACGCGCTTCCCATCAAAAAGAAAGGAGTAGCTCTCAACGAAGGGCTCATCTTGTAAAAAGCGGACGCCATCAAGGTTTGTCTCCTCTTTGAGTTCGCGAAAGGCAGCTTGATGGGGCGTTTCGCCAGCTTCAGCATGACCTTTAGGGAAGCCCCAGTAGCGACCATGTTTATGACGAATGAGAAAAACTTCCCAATATCCTCGTTTATGCGATAGAGGGATGATTCCGAAGGACTCTTCCTGACGCATGGTTATTGCCTATATTGGGCAAAGACCAGGGTGGAGTTGTGCCCCCCAAAGCCAAATGAGTTGTTGAGCGCCACTTTCACAGAGTGTTTTTTTGCTCGGTGGGCAACGACATCAATCCCTTCAATCATCGGATCAGGATTATCCAGGTTGATTGTTGGATGAAGCTCCTGTTTTAGGATCGCTTGAATGGTAACAACCGACTCCAATCCACCAGCGGCGCCTAGGCAGTGGCCAATGAGAGACTTCGTCGCATTCACTTTGAGGTGGGCTAAATCGGTTCCAAATACGTTGCGGATCGACTGTATCTCGCACAGATCCCCAGCAAGAGTAGAGGTGGCATGAGCATTGATATAATCCACATCTCGCGGCTTCACACCAGCGTCTGCTAGAGCGAGCTCCATGCAACGGGTTACCCCAGGAGGATTTGGATCGGTAATATGGTGAGCATCGTCATTGATCGCCCCGCCGAGATACTCGGCATAAATCGGAGCACCACGCGCTAAAGCATGCTCTAGGCTCTCAAGAAGCAGAACACCTGCCCCTTCGCCCATCACAAAACCATCGCGATCGCGATCCCAAGGGCGCGAAGCCTTTTGGGGGGCATCGTTGCGCGTCGAAAGCGCATGCATCGCCGTAAAACCGGCGAGACCTACCGGAGTGATTGGAGCCTCAGTTCCTCCGCAGAGCATGAGGTCAGCACGGCCATTCCGGATCTGCTCAGCTGCGGCATAGATTGAATAATTCGCCGTAGCACATGCTGTGGAGATCGAATAGTTAGGCCCTTTGAAACCCACGTCGATCGCTAGCATTGCACCAGCCATATTAGTAATAATATATGGGACAAAGAATGGGGTGAGTCTCTTATAGCCCTTCGTCAGGATCGTCTCAACTCCATCATGGAAGGCAGCCATTCCCCCCATTCCAGAACTGATAATAATCCCCGCCTTTTCCTGATCGAACGAAGAGAGAGTTGCTGGATTTAGCCCCCCGCTTTCAAGCGCCTTTTTCCCGGCAACAATCGCGTAGCGGATAAAGGGATCTACCCTGCGAGCCTGCTTCTTATCCATGTAGTCGCCAACTTCGAAGTCACGAATCCACCCGGCAAAATTGGTAGGCCAATCCGCGCAGGGAAAGCTCTCGATCGGCGAGACACTACTCTTTCCGGCCAATAACTGACTATAAAAGTGGTCTACGTCGGTCCCAAAGGAGGAGACGATCCCCATCCCAGTGACAACGACTCTACGCTTCTTCATCATGGTACACAAAAAACGGAAAGAGAGGGATTTGAACCCTCGGTACCCTTTAACAGGTACGCGTCCTTAGCAGGGACGTGCCTTCGGCCACTCAGCCATCTTTCCGCATATGGGGCTTTCCCAGTTGCGCCCCCTTCAAGGGGAAAATTGTACCTGATTAGAGTGTTTTGAACAAGCTCGAGGAATTAATTATTTTTAGAGCTCTCTATTTAGAGGGCGCCACTCTACCCACTCCTCCTCCTCACCACCGTATTTAAATATTTTCTTCACAGCCAGCTCAATAGAGCCGTAGTTATACCAAATATCAGAAATAACTTGCAGTTTGAGTCGCGTCCTACAAAACAGGGACAGAGGTCCGGGAGTGGTATACACAAACAACTGGCTTATTTTTTTACCAATTCAAAGTCACAGTCGTCCCACTCGTCCTTTACTCTTATTTTCGCTACATTTACCCCCTTCCCTTTTATATCATCGGCCCGTTGAATCTCCAATCGGGACAGATTCGATTGAATCTGATTCTCTACAGGAGAGATATCTTCTTTCTGCTCACCTTCTTCACTAAGGTGTTCCTTCTCTTCGGTAAAGCAAGGGAACCAAGTCCAAAAACTGTTACACTCGATGCGCATAACAACTCCTTTTTAATGCGGTAAAACCATGTTGCGCTCAGATAGTCGCTCCAGAATGCTCACAGGAGCGCACTCTGGACGGAGCAAAGCTTGTCTAGGAATGATCATGGTCTGCTCAAGGGCATATTGACCCGAGAGTGCGGCATGAGAGACCTGATCGGTGAAGACTGCCCAACAAGAGCGAGGCGGGAAGTCCCAATGATCCTTTGGACAAGTCTTCTGAAATTCGCTGTTCTCCTTGAGAAAGTTGTGAAGCTCCAGCATAAAGCGATCGTAGGGAGAGCGTAGCGGCATACCTACGCGCTCTAACCACCCCTGAAACTTGTAGCGAAGACGATCACTCCAAGCATGTGTCACCCCGCGTGGAAAGGGGACCTCCTTCCCTCCAAATCGCGCAGCAAGCGCGGCAAAGGGTTCAGAGGTCATCCAGCGACGACTCTCGGTTGGATTGATATTCGTGAAGAAACGCAAGATGCGTTCCCCATGAAGAGGGCGTGTTGGAAACGCGTCAACATGGAGCAGATCATTGCGCGCACGTATACGCAACGCACGGCCTTGTTCCTGAAAGGGACGAAAACTAGTGTAGTCGACTTTCCACCATGCGGAATAGGGGGATAAGAAACGGGACAAAAAGTCGACGACCTTGCAAGAATAGGTACGCAACGCTACTTTGAGTCGCTCCGCAGATGCCGCATCTCGGACGTCGCAGTTAGTCAGCAGATCACTCCGAGGTTTATAAGCAATGTTTTTGCGCGCTCGAGAAGAACCCTGCCTCTGCTGGAGAAGAAAATCGATCTCTTCTTGCGGAAAAGAAAAAGGAATATCTTGAAAAAAGAGAATATCGCCAGCCTCTAGAGCCTCACAATGGGAAATCGCATGTTCTATCGATGGATTCGCAACCAAAATTTTTTTAGCCATGTAGCCAGTTTAAACGACTGTACAGATAGGTTCAAATGAAACTGCTTCGATCGCTGGTGCTGCTCTGCCTATTCTGCCTAATGACCCTCTGCCTCTTGCAGAGCGCGGCTCTCATCGGCGCTCGCCTCTATTTCGGATGCTGGCTCTCCTATAATTCTTTAACTATCCGAGATTGCTCTATCGTCATCTCTGGGCTAACACTCCAGCCTCCAGGCGCAGATAGCTCAATATATATAGAGGAACTCCGCCTTTTAGCTCTGAGTGGACCTTGGATTCAGCTGCGCAATGGAGAGACCTCTATCGATGTCTCTAGCAGAGTCTGCTGCGGTCGCAAAATCGATCCAGGTACCTGGCGGATCCTTGGACTAATCGGCAAAGATCCCCTACCCGACTGGACGCTCGATTCAGGCCAGATCAGTTTCGATGCACGGCACGAAGCGGAGTGGAAGCTCTCCTGGCTTGAGGGGAAAAATCTCCAGTGGCACCGGAATGAACAAAAAATCGCTTGTGGACTGCTGCTCGCTCATCTCTTTCCCGATGGCAATCAAGATTTCTCCTTTTTGGGAGGTTCTTTCCACTTCGGCGATCTCATTTCTGGCTCTGGATGGAATGGCCGCATCGCAATGCACCACCAGCGATTCTTCCTCTCCTCCTGCACAGGTCAATTCCTATCGATCCCCACGAAATGCCAATTGCGCGGCACTCCCGCCTCATGGATTATCACAGGAAACTCACAAGAAGAGTATCTCAACTTCTCCTGGGAGACCTCTGGAGAGTATGGAGAACCACTCTACGTCCAAGGAGCCCTACAACTCCCTCTCTTATCCAACCCCGTCACAATCTCTGGGACGAAAGAAAACGGGCTCTGGGAGTGCTCTCTAGAGGGAGATCCGATGACACTTACTCTCCAACAGAGATCTGCTGAAGAGTGGTATTTCGATCTGGAGACCTCCGACTTTTTTCGCTGCGCCGGTTCCTGGATTAGCGGTGCGCTGCGATCCGATGACCGATCCCACTTTCTGGGGGCACCCTGTCTACTCAAAGCCGATTTTCAAAATGGCTCACTGGAAGGAGCCTCTTTTCATACAACGCTCGGCGCTGGACAGAAGCTCTGGGCACAGGTACTCGCACCAAAACTCTCCATTCCCGATGAGATCTCTTTACAACTCTCTCATCCCACACCTGCTATCTGGAAAATGGAGGAGTGCCGCCTGGCCCCGTTTAACTTCTCTTGCTCTATAGAAGGCACGGCTGTAACTGCCGGCTCTTTTACAAATGAGACAATGCCATGCCAAGGGAAATTTGAAGGTCACCTAGATCTAAAGAAAAAAAGGGTCCTTGCCCGCCTCTTCGATGTCTCAGCAGAGATCCCTATTCTCGCATCCAATGGATCCTGGAACTCCCCGCTTTCATGGGATGTAGAGCTACAGCTAGAACCCGTTGAGATCTCTGTGGGCCCTCTCTCTCTGTGTGCCGGACCGCCTCTAAAAATCTTCTGGCCTGCAAGCTCCACTCCTTCCATCAGCAATGCAACAGTGCGAATAAACTCTAAGCAGTTCCCGCTTCTTGGCAATATCCAGCAGATCGACTTTACCAACGGCGCCTGGCGCTTTCAGAAAATCTCTGGTGTGCCCCTAATTCCACAGATGGATCTGATCTGCTCTATCGATCACGATCAGCTCCACTGCACAATGGAAACCCCCTACCCAATGAAGCTCATTCTCAGCGATGATCAGCGCCATCTCACTGGGGAGATCCTCTACGAAGATGTCCCACTGCAAATCAGCTGCGAACTCCTTGAAAACCATGGCTCACTGCACATCCAAGAGACCAATGCAGAGGAGAGTGGTCTTCTTGCAATCTGGGAAGAGGGAGCGCTGCGCAGCATTGAAGGCTCCTGCAGCGGGTTCTCAGCCTCTTTTTACGCTGAATCTCCTACCATCTTAGTCGGCGAGATGGAGTTTGACTTTACGCGGTTAGAGCAGCTACTTCCCTCTCCTATTCCCCACGTCCTCGACTCTCTAGAGATTGGGCGCGGATATCGATGTAAGGGAGAGCTCCACTGCAGCCCCTATCCATACCGCTTTATCGGCCTTCTCACAGGAAAAGAGATCGACCTCTTTGGATATCAGCTAAAGACGCTCTTTGCCCAAATCGAGTGCGATTCCTATGGACTCTCTCTAGCCGATATTAAGGTGAGCGACCGCGCTGGCACTCTAGATATCCCCATCATCCAAGTGCTCCAAGAAAAGGGCGAACCTTGGAGTCTTCACATCCCTCAACTCGTCGCACACGAGCTGCGTCCGAGCCTCCTAAAGGTGGCTGGCGAGCCCGAAGATCCCCTCTCCCCCCTTGTCGTAAGGGAATTTACAATGAACCATCTGCGAGGCTACCTGGATGACAGCAATAGCTATACCGCTTCAGGCGAACTCCGCTTCCTCAATTCCTTTAAACGATCGCGCTCCCTGCTCGATCTTCCCGCAGCGCTGCTTGGACGACTCTTTGGATTTGATCTCGAGCTACTTATCCCTGTACAGGGAACCGTCGAATACCAGCTCAAAAACGGCTACTTCTATCTAACAGACCTCAAAAATAGCTTCAGCGATGGTAACCGCTCTCAGTTCTTCCTCCCCCAGAGCGAAACCTATACTCCCCGAATGGACCTCGATCTAAACCTCGACATCCTCGTCCAGATGAAACACTACGTTCTATTCACAATTACTGAGCACTTCCTGATTTCGGTTGACGGCACACTGCGCGACCCGCGATTCCACCTCAAGAAGAATCGCCTGTAGATCTATACTCCTTCCAGCTCAAAGGTACCGTTATTGACCAATAACATTTGTTTTGTCATGTGTAGCCATATGGAGCACCACATGAATAGTTCACATGAACATGCACAAAAATGGCAACAAATCGTCCTCAAAGCTTGGACAGATCCAACATTTAAGGAGCGCCTTCTGTCTCATCCAAAGAGGGTGTTGGAAGAGTATGGGATCGTCTGCCATGAGCAGATAAAAGTGGTAGAAAACAGCAAGGATTTCCGCTATCTGACTCTACCAGAGAAGCCCCACGGATATCTCTCTCACGCGGAACTAAAAAAAATCGCAGCGGCAGGCGCAGACTACGATCCTTTTGGACCAATTGGAAATGTCAAGCTGCCTGAATAGAGTTTATACTCCTTCCAGTTCAAAGGCACCCAAGAGGATTAATTCAAAGCCTCGGGGTTGGATTACCGCTAATGGGGGTAGTATTGAGTTTAATACAACCCCCATTAGCGGTAATTCAACCGCGAGAGCTTTCAATTCAATCCTTTTGGGTGCCTTTGAGCTGGAAGGAGTATATAGTACTTCCACCTGAAAGGCACCCA
>CAZEZK010000049.1:9575-11169 GCA_964516935.1 uncultured bacterium | reverse complement strand
CGCGAGAGCTTTCAATTCAATCCTTTTGGGTGCCTTTGAGCTGGAAGGAGTATATGCATATAAGCTGTCGTCTCCCCCCAAGGAAACCTAACAGGAAATGAGTCGACTAATTTCAAATAATCTCTTTCTATCGGAACACTAACAGAGACTACCCTAGCCCCTCGAGGCAACGTGCGGAGCCGATTGGCGATCTCTTCCCAGAGCTGATCAGACCATGAACTGCCATAGAGATAGACCGCTGTAGCCCCGCTATAGACGTATTTAGAGGCATCTATAGGGGCTATCGCGAGTTTCTCTAGCCTGAGAAGCCGAACAATGGCTCGAGAGACCTTCACAAAGAAGGGAATTGTTTCGATCGCCACCACTCGACAGCCGATCCAGGTGGCGACCCAGAGAGCCCCCTTACCACGACCAGCGCCGATATCGATCCAACAATCGTCTGAGGTCAGATCGAGGCGATCGGCAATCTGTTGAAGAGTAGTTATGGGGGTCTCCCCATAGACCTCTCCCCTCTTGCGACAGAGGCGGTAGGGGTTACAGAAGAGAGAGGAGAGTCCGAGTAGCATGTCAGCGAGCGCAAAGCGCCAGTTGCGGTAGTAGAGCCAGCAGACTTTTGCCTGCTCTTGAAAGAGGGACCATTTCACTAAGAGATAGAGACGCACAGAGGCACCCGGTCTGTGATAGCCTCTGGACCGAAGAACTGGATCGGACCGTGGCTAAGGTAGCAATCTTCCAGCATCCAACGCTCACACTGGGCGGCGAAGCGCTTGAAAACCGCGCCATCCAGATCGACATAGGCTTTGCGGATGACCGGGGTCTCTTTCCCATGGCGCTCTTCCATATGCATGAGGTGGCTCGCGGGTACGATACAACCGCGCCACTGGATTGGAGGCTCGCGTAACCCTTGGATAGCGCAAATGGAACCGGTAATCCCCTGACGGATGGCAAGCGCGGCAAGTCTGCCTAACGCATAAGCATAAGTGGCATCGAAATTTGTGGGTAAACAGGAGCGCCCCTCGTAACCAAAAAAATGGGTAATCGCAGGAAAAGGGCCGAGCTCCCTTTTTACAAGAGAGAGGAGCAGCTGCTCCGTCTCGATCTGCGAAATAGCGATGTTGCCGTGGGGATCGCGCGTCTGCTCAAGCCGCTTCTGCTCTTCAGGCGGAAGTGCAGTAAGGAGATCTGGGATAAAGTCGACAAGCCCCTCAGGTAGGAGAATGACACCATAATTTTTGCCGATCTTTTTACGAGCGCGAATGAGGTTGACGATCTCTCCGATCAACTCTGGAAGCGTGTGGCGCTCTTCGCCAATCAGCGTGAGATTAGGCTGCGTGAGGAGGGCGCATTCCAGGGCAATATGTGAGGCGGAGCGGCCCATCACCTTCACGAAATGGTAGTATTTTTTGGCAGAGAGAGCGTCGCGGGCAACATTGCCAATGAGCTCTGCATAGGTCTTGCAGGCGCTATCAAAACCGAAGGAGATCTCGATCTCCTCACTGCGCAGATCGCCATCGATCGTTTTGGGAATGCCTAGGATCGCTGTTGACTGGCTGCGCTCTGCAAGCAGCGCGGCATTGGTGTTGGTGTCATCGCC
>CAZEZK010000049.1:5792-9565 GCA_964516935.1 uncultured bacterium | reverse complement strand
ATCGAGCTTGTGTTTCGCAAGAGTGAGAAGCGCAGCTTGAAACTGCTCCTCAGTTGCGATCTTCATGCGGCTTGTACCGAGCAGATCAAACCCGCCTTGGTTGCAGTAGCCGGAGAGAAGCTCTCTATCGAGAGGTTTTGCGCGATCTTGGAGCAGCCCGTCCGCTCCATCTAAAAAGCCTATCAGCTGGCTACCGGAATTGAGCTCTTGGAGCGCCTCATAGAGAGCGATTACAACGTTATGGCCGCCTGCCGATTGGCCACCGGAGAAGAGGACGCCGACGCGATAGGGTTTTGCAGCGGGAGCGGAGCCGCGCAGGAGTCGATGGGGAGGTATCTTGCCAGTGCGGGGAAAGAGCTTCCGGATCGACTCTATAGGCGGATGGGTCGATTTACCGGGCTGCAGATGCACCTGGTGCAGATCGCGCAGCAGGTCGGGTATTGGCGGCCGATACTCTAGACGCTCTTTTTGCAACGGAGAAAACTCTAGCATACCGCAGCACCAACGGTGCGCCGGGCGAGCAGCGCTGCATTGATCGCCTTAATGGCGCTCATCGCATTCTGTTCCGGTGTCCGCAGAGGCGGTCCTTTCGCGATCTCTGCCGCATGGACGATCTGCGCAGGAGTACATCCAAAGAGCGCCGCGAGTCCAGCTGCAGCCATCGAGGATGCATTATTATAGAGCGAACCGATCGCAGCTGCTGTTAAGAGGAAGGTCATCACATCCTCCTCTTGGAAAAAGGGGATAAACTTCTGGCAGTAGTGAAGCACTGCGGGAATGACCCCTGCAGATTCATTTGTCGGCGCAGCGACAATACGCCCACCCGCTGCACTCTCCTCACTGACTGCGAATGCGTAGAGGCTCACCCACTCCATCACGAGGATCGGATTGGTGGCGATCTTCTCTTCGGAACCGCGCAGCCCTGCGGCGAGCAGAGGTGCCTGTCGAGTTCCTTCTACTTCGATCCCGCGACGGACAGACTCCTGCATCAGGTTCCAAAGATGAAGTAACCCGAGCTGTACTTCTGAGGATTTGCGCAGGGTGCACTCGTTGCGGAACATCAACTCTACCATCGACAGTCCCTCTGTTTGACATAAGGACAAAAGCTCTTCAATCGTGCGAAATGGAAATGGCGGATCAGAAGCTGCTGGAGGCTCATTGCGCAGATCGTATAAGCGAGAGTGCAGCCTCTTTCCCCGCATGTCATAGGCAAAAAAACGGAGGCGCGGAGAACGTCTACCTTGCAAGAAGCGAATGTCTCTTTCTGAATGGAATGCGATCGGCAGGCGACCAAAAAGTTGCAGCTGTCCGCTCTCCCGAATGCGTGCAATCCGCGAGGGGATCTCATCTGGGTTGACGCACTCCGGAGCCTCCCCTTCCAGTCCCAGTTGTAACGCAATATCGGAAGCCTGCTCTTTACTAAGAGATCCGTAGAGATCGATCTGTACGCGAACCACATCTTCAAGCAGCTCTCGTTCTTTCAATTCGGCCAAAAAACGGCGCGCGGCACGCATAGGTCCAACAGTATGGATACTAGAAGGACCAATGCCTATAGAAAAAAGTTCAAAGGTGCTGAGAAATGACATAGAAACTGTGTTTACCGTATTTTTAAGATTCTGAGCAAGGGGAAAAGGACAAGACTAATGAGCCAGTTGCGAGGAACAACATAGCTGCCTCAAAAGGGCTATTTTACGAGGTCCGGGAGTTTTGCAACTGGCTCATTATCCCTACATCCTTTATCCTTACGCTATGCCAGTTGCCTGCGTTATCCCCGCCCGATATGGCAGCACCCGGTTCCCGGGAAAGCTGCTCATCAAAGCTAAAGGGAGGACGATCCTCCAAAGAACTTTTGAACAAGTCTCTGCCTGCCCCCTCCTCAGCGATATCTCCGTAGCTACGGATGATGAGCGAATCGCTGAACATGCGCGCGAATTTGGTGCCCGGGTGATCTGGACTTCAGCTAGCTGTGTCAATGGCACAGAGCGGATCGCCGAGGCGGTCGCTAAAGACCCGATTTTGCAGAAGGCCTCCATCTTATTAAATGCACAGGGGGATCACCCCGCTATCGCCGCTGAGACCATCTCCGCTGTAGTCGAAGCGCTGCGCTCCGATCCAGGAGCCTCAATCTCTACGGCTGTCTGTGCCTCCGATGAAGAGCTCTCCTCTCCCCATCGCGTCAAGTGTGTATTTGACCAGCGGGGCAATGCGCTCTACTTCAGCCGCGCACCAATCCCCTATAAAGGCACGAAGTATCTTCATATCGGCATCTATGCCTACCGCCCTGAGGCGTTAGCACTGCTAAAAAACCACCCATCGACTCCGCTTCAGATGGCGGAAGATCTCGAGCAACTAAAAGTATTAGAACTAGGTCACCGGATTAAGGTCGCCATTGTATCGGAAGTCCCGATCGGCATAGACACGCCAGAAGACCTCCAACTATTTGAGAAGATGTTATGAAATATATTTTTGTCACTGGAGGCGTTGTCTCCTCTCTCGGTAAGGGTCTTACCGCTGCTTCCATCGCGCTGCTACTCGAAAGCCGCGGCCTCCACGTCACTCTGCTAAAGTTCGACCCCTATCTCAACGTCGATGCAGGGACAATGAACCCCTTCCAACACGGGGAAGTATATGTCACTGACGATGGTGCAGAGACTGATCTCGACCTCGGCCACTACTTCCGCTACACCAACTCCCCGCTCTCCCGTCTTTCCAATGCAACTTCAGGCCAGATCTACCACTCTGTCATTAAGAAAGAGCGCAAAGGAGACTACCTTGGTAAAACCGTTCAGGTGATCCCACATATTACAGATGAGATCCAGGAGCGCATTTTAGCATGCGGCCGCCAAGAGGCCAATACACAGGTGGTGATTATCGAGATCGGCGGCACAGTCGGCGATATTGAGTCTCTCCCCTTTCTTGAGGCGATCCGCCAGTTCCGCGGCAGCCGTCCTCAAGACTGCATGAATATCCACCTCACCTACGTCCCCTACCTCAAGGCGGCCGGCGAAGTAAAGACCAAGCCGACACAGCACTCTGTCCAGACACTGCGCGCGATCGGTATCTTGCCCGACCTGATCCTCTGCCGCTGCGACGAGCCGCTCTCCGAAGAGATCAAAGCAAAAATCGCTCTCTTCTGCAGCGTCTCTCCATCTGCAGTCATCGATGAGCCAGATGTGGCCCACAGCATTTATGAAGTTCCCCTCTCTCTCCATGCAGGTGGTCTTGACCAGATGATCTGCCAACGGCTCAATCTACCAACCAAAACTGCCGATCTCTCCCGCTGGGAGCAGATGATCAACACACTCCTCCACCCAAAGGAGAAGGTGGTCGTTGGCGTCGTCGGCAAATATATGGACCATAAGGATGCCTACAAATCGGTTCTCGAATCTCTGATGCATGGCGCTATCGCCAACGGCGTCGGTATCGAGATCCGCCGCTTTGAGTCAGCTCTTATCGCCTCTGAGAGCGATCTCGACGGCTGCCATGGTTATGTTGTTCCCGGTGGGTTCGGTGAGCGCGGCTGGGACGGAAAACTCCTCACTGCCCGCTACTGCCGCACATCCGGTGTCCCCTATTTCGGCCTCTGCCTCGGCATGCAGGTAATGATCGTGGAGTTTGCGCGCAATGCCCTTGGCCTGGCGCAAGCCCATTCAACAGAGGTAGAACCAAATACGCCTGAGCCGGTGATCTCAATGCTCAGCGAACAGCGCGGCATCCGCGATCTCGGCGGCACGATGCGCCTCGGCTCCTATCCCTGCGCGATCGCAAAGGGG
>CAZEZK010000049.1:0-5782 GCA_964516935.1 uncultured bacterium | reverse complement strand
ACGCGCTTTTGAAGCATACGGCAAATCTCCTATCTGGGAGCGCCATCGCCACCGCTACGAATTC
The DNA here is from genome assembly GCA_964516935.1 of uncultured bacterium. Taxonomy (GTDB): domain Bacteria; phylum Chlamydiota; class Chlamydiia; order Chlamydiales; family SM23-39; genus CAZEZK01. Next base: position 5,718 of record CAZEZK010000049.1, on the reverse strand, counting down.
AACAATCAGTACAAAAAGGCGTTTGAAGAGAAGGGAATGCGCTTCTCCGGCCGCTTAGAGACGGCAGATCTCTGTGAAATCTCCGAAGTGGCGGACCATCCTTGGATGGTTGGGGTGCAGTTCCATCCAGAGTTCAAGTCGAAGCCGCTTGAGCCACATCCTCTATTCCGCGACTTCATCCAAGCCTGCATGATCCAGGCGCGCACCCAAACCGCCGCCGAAGTATCTCGTGTTAGGTAAGAAAAGAATCGCTGCTCCTTACACCTCGGCAAAGGGGGTTAGCCCCCTTGCCAGGATTAAAAGGGCAGCGCCCTTTATTTTAGGCCCAAGATGAAAAAGCGAATTGCTGCGATTGATTATGGCTCAAAGCGCGTTGGGCTCGCCATCTCCGATGAGAACCAGCGAATCGCTCTGCCATGGATTATTGTCCAGGTGCAGCAAAACAACCCCCTCCAAAGTACGCTGCGCGCGCTAGCGCCGCGACTCCACGAAATCGAACGTATCCTCGTCGGGCTGCCTCTTCTTATGAGCGGTAAGCATGGCGAGATGGCAGAAGCGGCTAAAGCATTTGCCGCTTCACTCCAGGCAAAACTCGAAATCCCCATCGAATTATGGGACGAACGCCTCTCGAGTAAACAGATCGAACGCGACTCCACATTGCTTAGAAAAGGCAGATCCGCAACAATCGACTCAGCAGCCGCAGCACTTTTCCTGCAGAGTTATTTAGATGCCAAAAGCTATTGATCCTTGTATATTAGTGATTTTGGGCGCCACCGGCGACCTTACCGCGCGCAAACTTGCACCCGCGATTTACAACCTTGGAGTCGACGGTCTTCTCCCAAAACAGTTCGCCTGTGTTGGATTTGCCCGCCGCCAAAAGAGTCACGAGGAGTTCCGCAAGGAGTTCCGCGAAAATATCACATCCTTTTCCCGCACGCAGCCGATCGATGAAACCCTTTGGAAGGAGTTTCAGGAGCAACTATTCTACCACTGCTCCGAATTTGATGAAGAGGCAGGTTATGAGTCGCTTAAAATCTTTCTTGATCAACTCGACCAGAAGTTTGGTACACGAGGCAACCGCATTTTCTACCTCTCCGTGCAGCCAAAGTTCTTTCCGCTAATTATTGAAAAACTCCATACAGCGAAACTGGTCTATGATATCCATCAGACCCACGATCGCTGGTCTCGCGTCATCATCGAGAAGCCCTTCGGCCATGACACGGCTTCAGCGGCAGCTTTGCAAGATGAAATCGAAAAGTATCTCGATGAGAGCCAAGTCTACCGCATCGACCACTATCTCGGCAAAGAGACAGTACAGAATCTACTCGTCTTCCGCTTCGCCAACGCTATCTTTGAATCCTTCTGGAACTACAAATATATCGACCATGTACAGATTACCGTAGCAGAAGATATCGGTATTGGCACCCGCGGCCACTTCTTCGAAGAACAAGGACTACTGCGCGACATCGTGCAAAACCACATGATGCAGCTCCTATCGCTCGTAGCGATGGAGCCTCCCATTTCGCTCGCAGCCAATGCAATCCGCGACGAGAAGGTTAAGATCCTCCAGGCGATTCGCCCGCTAGAGCCAAGAGAGGTCGTTCGCGGCCAGTATGGCCCTGGGACCGTTCGCAATGAAAACGTCGTAGGTTACCGCCAAGAGGCCGATGTCGACCCAAACTCAGGTGTCGAGACCTATGTTGCCCTCAAGGTCTTCATCGACAACTGGCGCTGGTCTGGCATCCCCTTCTATCTACGTGGTGGCAAGCGCCTACCTAAGCGCGCCTCAGAGATCGCTGTAATCTTCAAAGATGCTCCCCGAGTCCTCTTCCAGCAACAGGGCAAGCTCGACTCAAACCTCCTTGCCATCCGCATCCAGCCCAACGAAGGGATCGCACTCAAGATCAACTGCAAAGTCCCAGGACCCAGCAGCCCCATCCAACCAGTTAAGATGGACTTCCGCTACGACTCTTATTTCGGTCGATCGCCTCCTGAAGCCTATGAACGACTCATCTGGGACTGCATGTTGGGCGATAGCACCCTCTTTGCCCGCTGCGACGAGGTCTACCACTCTTGGAAAATTTTCACCCCAGTTCTGGAACACTGGGCCTCTACGACATCTTTTGATTTCCCTAACTACACTTCAGGTACCTGGGGACCCCAAGCCGCTTACGAATTGATTGCCAAAGAAGGGCGCACATGGCGGGAATTGTAAAACAGGATGCACGTAGAGATCTTATCATCCTCAAGGATACTGAAGAGGCTATTGCCTTTGCAACAGAGCACTGGGTTCGATGTGCCGCAGATGCAATCAAACGACGTGGCCGCTTTGTCGTAGCACTCTCTGGCGGCTCAACTCCCAAGGCGATCTACCACGTCCTCTGCAGCCAGGAGATTCACTGGAACGATGTCCACCTCTTCTGGAGCGATGAGCGCGCAGTCCCCCCAGACCACCCCGACAGCAATTACCATATGGCTATGGAGGCCGGTCTAAAGGGACTGATCCCCACCGACCAGATCTATCGCATGCGTGCAGAATCAGATATCGAGCGCCATGCCAGGGAATATGAAGCGCAACTCCCTCGAGATCTCTTTGATCTCGTGATGCTCGGAGTCGGCGAAGATGGCCATACCGCCTCTCTCTTCCCCGGCACTGCCGCTTTAGAGTCGAAGAAGCTCATAACCGCAAACTTCGTTCCCAAACTCAATAGCTGGCGCATGACCTTTACTTTCCGAGCAATTAATGAGAGCCGCCTCGCTGTAGTCTATGCGCTAGGCGCTGCAAAGCAGCCTATCGTACAGAAGATATTGACCGATCCAACAGCCCCAGAACCAGCCCATCGCGTAGGCACCAGCCAACACCGAGCCCTCTGGATCGTTGATCGCGCTGCTGCTCCTAATACCAAATATCAGAAAATTTAGGGGTTTTGCAACTCCCTCGCCTGTCTATTGCTTTCTGAGCGCCGTTTTGCTACTGTGCTTCGCAATGAACTCCTCCAAGCGTGCAGAGCTGCTCTACCAACAGGGCCGTCGCCACCTCTATGGAGACGGCGTCTCCTTCTCTTATGAAGAAGCTATCACCTATCTCAAAAAGGCGGCAGACCTCGGACATACCAAAGCTCAGTACAATTTAGGTATCTGCCTACATCAGGGGACAGGCATTTGCCAATCATATCAAAAGGCCTATGACTGCTTCCGGAAAGCGGCGAAGAAGAACCATGCCCGCTCCTACTACATGCTGGGCTGCTATTCAGTTTTTGGCTTTCTCTCGCCTCCTTCAGAAGAGGTCGCAGCTCAGTATTTCCGATTAGCCGCGGATGCTGGGATTGCCGACGCGCAGTACGATCTAGGCGTCCTTCTTCTGTACGGGAAAGGGCTAACCCAATCGGACCAGCAGGCAATTCACTACTTCAAACTCGCTGCCGCACAGGGAAATGCTGACGCCGAGTACAACTTAGGCGTCTGCTATTTCCATGGACTTGGCGTCACCCCTTCGCGGGATGAAGCGATTCGCTATCTGGAACAGGCTGTACGAAAGCGGCAACCTAAAGCCGCCGCCGCTCTTGAGGTGGTAATGATGGCCCATTCAACCCCAGGCATACGCCCTAATACCATTTAGGTGAAGAGCCGTAGAATATCGTGGAAGGTCACATAGAGAAAGAAGCAGACCACTAGCACGACGAAGGGGAATACGATCCGCTCCATAGCCTTTGAACTCAGGCGACGGCGCGTAACCATCTCTACAAATGCAATCAATACATGGCCGCCATCCAGAACTGGGATCGGCAACAGGTTCAGGATTGCCAGGTTCAAACTGATCACACCCATCCAGAAAAGCGCTTCACCCCAACCCATCATCCAGCTGTGGTGAACCACCTGAACAATCCCTACAGGCCCTGCCATCAGCTTCGGAGAGACAGAACCGGAGACAAGTCCTGTCAAGGTGCGCTGCGTCTCATCGACCACATCGATAAATTGGTTCCAAGGATCAGGGTTGTAGACCACTTCGCGGTCCTGTGCAAAAGAGAGTCCTATGATCAACTTCTTCTCCCCTTCTTCCAGATGGCGCATGGCCTCTTCCGCTTGCTGAGGATTGCGTACAGAACTTGCGATCTCTTTTTTCCGTTCAGCTATACGCTGCTGATACTCTGTCAACTCCCCCATCGGCTTTGGAGAGACTGGGTTAACGAGGTAGAGTGAGCCAGAGTGGGTAATTGGCGCTGTCGTCCCAATGGAATCAACAATCGCCTTCACATCGGAGATGCCTGCAGAGCGGCGGAACTCCTCATCGCCTTGCGTCCAGAGAATCGGTTGGGAGAGCAAGGCGGGGTCACGCTGTACAATCAGAAGCACACGGCGCTCCTGGAGCTTATAAAGAAGGTCGTAGGAGGTGGTGACGCGCTCTCCATCGATAGCAACAATCCGGTCGCCTGGCATCAGCGGATCAAAATAGGCGCAACGCTCGCACTTCGAAAAGGCGCGTTCCTGATCTTTCTCATCGATAAATGGGATAGGCCCCTCAACCACTCCCGAATAGGAGATGAAGTAGGGCATGAAATAGAGCTCGTCTAGTCGCCCCTTGAGATGGGCTGCATATTGCCAATCATCCAGTTCATCCCGCTCAAAAGCGCTGACCTTCAATTCATCAATATGGACACGTGGAATGCGCGAGTGGATGATCCGATCCCCTCTCTGCACAGTCAGAAAAGCTGTCGATTCATTGACTAGAGAACTCAACTGTGGAGCAGAGAAGATCTGCTCGCCATCGCCCCAAAGAACTCGATCAGAGGGTTCGATCCCTACGCCATAGGCGGGAGAATCGGAAGCAATTGCGCCACTAACGATTAGATATTGCGCTGGGGAGAGAAAACCAATCGTAGAGATCTTATCCTGCATAGGAGGATAGTTATAGGTAGGGAGAGTATAGTCAAAGCGGTGGCTGTAGCCTGTCTCGTAGTCGATCGACTGCCCCTGAATGCGAATCGCATTGTGATCCATGATCGACGCGACATCAAGATCCTTCCTCCCGTGGAAGGCGCGGCCATCATAACTCTCTACTGTATCGCCGGGACGAACACCAGAACGGTAGAGATCTGAGGCGGGGTCAACCCAGCCGATATAGTGGGTGAACTCCCCAAAAGGTTTCCTGAGCCCCCCCATGGTCCAGAGCAGTGAAAAGGCAACCAAGGCAAAGACAATATTGACGACAGGCCCCGCGAGAGCGACCCGAATGCGCTGCATCGGTCTTTTGGCATAGAAGCCGTCGGGGATCTCTTGAAGTTCGCGGTTCCCCTCTTTCTGCATCCCTGCGATCCGAACATAGCCACCCAAGGGCAACCAGCCAATCTGCCAGAGGACTCCATCCCGCTTCCAGGAGAAAAGCGCCTTACCAAAGCCTATAGAAAATGCCTCTACCCGCATCCCCTCTCGTCGAGCGACAAAATAGTGGCCCAACTCATGAATAAAAACTAGAAACCCCAATCCGGCAATCGCAAGAAAAATATAGAAAAGGCTAATAATCATGCGACGCCAGGTTAGCAGATCGCACTATACCCAAACAAGCTCAAAATTTGGTTGTTAGACAGCATTGAAAGCCGCCGAAAATGACGGCCGCGACATGCCTCAAAATAACCATTTTGCGGGAGCCTTTCAGGTGGAAATACTATATACTCCTTCCAGCTCAAAGGCACCTAAGAGGATTGATTCAAAGCCTCGTGG
>CAZEZK010000048.1:9805-11189 GCA_964516935.1 uncultured bacterium | reverse complement strand
AACTTAATACCAGTACGTTATGCGCTATGAAATCTTTTTTTGTCCAGTACAGAGATTTTTACTTTACACTAGTAGGTTTTAGTATTGTTACGCGTTATTTCTATTTACAGAATTAATCAATTTGTTTTATATTCAGTTTCGATATTGAAATGTCTGTGCAAAACAATTGTTTCTCTTCCCCGCTCGCAACCCCCCTATGCCAGCCTATTATCCAAAAACTCACAGACTTTGAAGATGTTTTAAATAAAAATTTACAAAATTCTTCTTTTCAAGATAAGATCGACCAAATTCGCGAAGCGGTTAAAGACTTTTTTTCATCGCCCACGCTTCGGCAAATTGCGCTAGATCTTTCCGATTATGGAGATGGCCCCTGGTATGAACAACTAACATTTATCATTCTCAAAAGCTCAATTAGAGCTCTTTATGAGCTTTTCGCTCTCATTCCCAATCTGATCGAAATCGTACTAAAAGTGGTTCTGTACACTTTAGCTCACCCTTTACTAGCACCTATTGAGTTAGCAAAGATTGTTATAACTTTCCTAGAGTCGCTCTCTAGGCCGGAAACATGGATACAACTAGGTACAGGTGGAGTTGGGGCGGCTCTTGGGTATGCAGCGGTCATTACCATGAATCCTATTCCGCTCATCGCCGCTGCCGCCTTGGTTTTGATGGGCTTTGCGGTCGGTTCTGTTCGCGCGCTGCTCAATGGGGAAGACCTTAAAGAAGCCCTAAGCCATGAATGGAAGGTGGCGATGCAAGGGCTGCTCAGTGGTTTCTTCTTAGCGCTCCTTATCGGGGGGATTCAACATGCGATTCGCGCAATCCAAACAGATATTCGAATGAAACATTACCATCACAAGAAATACAAAATCGAGAAACAGCAAGCGAATCTGGATGCGAATCAATTCATGGAGGACAATAAACTCAATGGATTCTATTGGAAATACCAAAAAGGTAATAAAGAAATCCTATTTTCTCGAAGGATCAGCGGTCCAAATGATATAAACCTATTTCCTGATCTACCCAACCGTGAGTTCTATTCACGTGTAGTGCCCTCAGGATATAACGATCCATCCACAGGATTTCCTATTTTTGAAACGCGCTATTACGTTGTCTATCGACACCCGCTTAGCCCAATCAACCCCTCTCTCTATCCATTACGCCCCTTAGCTTTACCTTCTCCTTCGAATCTACTGAATTCTGTACCACTCCCCGTGGTTGCTTGGTCCAATACAAAAGAGCCGCCTAAACCACTAACAGAAAAAGAAAAAGAGCAGATCATGTCCAAAAATACGGAGGCTAACGATACGTTTGATTGGCCATGCTGCAGTGAACTTCCCCAAGGAGCGGAGGATACTGCCGAAATTCCTTTTTCGCCACCGGT
>CAZEZK010000048.1:9108-9795 GCA_964516935.1 uncultured bacterium | reverse complement strand
CCCAAGGAGCGGACCCGATTTCATGCTGTGTCTTAGGGAGCTGTATGTGTCTTACCTCCTGAGCCAGGTGCAAAACTTCCGGTATAACTCCAAGGTTTTTTAGTAATTGTGCACCCACTTGATGGTGAACTTGCCCTGCTCGGGGTCTTGCTGACTTTGGGCTTCGAAGAAGAAGCCGTGGGAGATGTCTACGTTAATACTGATGTTGCTGCTGCTGTCATCGGTGCCTTGACTGAATGAGATGATGACCCCTTTGGCGATGTAGGTGCCGACCTGGAGTGCGATGCGGTCGGCCTCTTCGTCATTGCCGCTTGGGCTGGAGATGACGCGGAGATGGTCGACGCCGAGGGAGCGGCGGGTGCTTTCTAGGAGTTGAGGGGAATCGGCGGAGAGGTTGGCAATGGTATTGGCGAGTTGTAGCGCTTGGAAGCCACCGATTTCGGAGAGGTCTTGTCCGAATAGGAGGTGAGAAAGGATCGAGCTGAGGGGGAGAGGTGGTTGAGATTTAAAGGTCAGGAGCGGCTGGTTGAGGGGACCGCGGAGCCAGGCGGTAATGGTGATACCGCCGCGGGCATCCATCGTTCCCATTAGGCTTAGGTTTGGCATTGCGCCCTCTTTTCCGCTAAAGGTGAGCGATCCTTCAGTGAGACGGTAGGTGCGGCTAGAGAAGGTAAATTCTCCAGAGAC
>CAZEZK010000048.1:0-9098 GCA_964516935.1 uncultured bacterium | reverse complement strand
GCGATGGCTGTATAGGTTCCGCTGAGGTCGAAATTTCCCATCCATTCAGAGGAGAGGCCGCGTCCAGAGATGGTGACTCCGGACGGGGCACTGATCTGGAGATCGAGCTTAATTGGATAGACAGATTCTTTAGCCTTGGATTGCATAGGCGGGGGTTTGATGGCGTTGCGATAGGTGACGGGGAGGATCGGCAATGGTCGGGGGATGCGGTTGGCGATGGAGAGATCGCTCTTCAGAAGCGTACAGTGGCCAGAAGCGGAGGCGCCGTTGAGATTGCCGCGCAATTCAATATGGCCATCAGCTTGGGAGGTCATCCAGTTGAGTTGCGCAAATCGGAAATCTTTGAGGTTGATGTCGACATGGAAGGGAAATCGCTTCTTATAGTTGAGGGAGCAGCGTCCCGTAGCGGAGAGGGTTCCGATCTCATCGGAGTCGATGGCGGTGAAGTGAGCGAGTCGTACTTTAGATCCTTTAGCGATGAGTTCAGCATCGATCTCGCGAAGTTCGGTGCCGGTGAAGTAGTTTTCGTAGAAACCGTGGCTCCAGTGGCAAAAACCCTTGAGCTTGGGATGGTTGAGGGTGCCGCTGAGTGTGAGGTCGCAGTCACAGATACCACGGAGAGAGTGGACGCCTAGATTGAAAAAGTCGAGGAACTGTTCGATCTGGCCATGGAAGGAGAAGGTGCCGGATGCGGGGCCGTCGAAGTCGCTCCAGGGGAGCTCTCCTTTAGCGGAGAGGAGTGAAGGGATGTCTGCAGAAAAGGAGAGCTGGTCGCGGCTGAGATGTCCTTCGAAGTTGCCGTCGAGTGTGAGTGGATCGTGGCGATCTTCAGTCTGGATCTCTAGATTGCGTAAAGTGGCAGCGAGGTTACCTTGGGCTCCGTTTGATTTTGTGTGTTGCCAATCGGCAGTGCAATTGAGGTAGCCAGTAACTGCCACATTAAGGGGGTTGAGTGAGAGAATGTCGAGCGGAAGGCGGCTGATCTGAGCCTGTAGAGTGGTCTCATCGGGTTGCATGGAATAGGAGCCTTTAATAGATGCTCCAGCCATCGCGATGGAGAGATCGCTAATGCGGAAGGAGTCAGTAGAGGTTTCGATCTGCGCGGGGATGGCAAGCAGATAAGGGTGTTGGAAGAAAGATCCACTGCCATTTTGGAGCGTGCAGAGCAGGCGCGACTCTTGCCAGCTCCAGGCACCGTCGAGAGATAGGTTTAGTGGCTTCTCCCACTCTCCTTGAGCAGAGAGAGTGAAGGGGTGGTTCTCTCCTTCGGTAGAGCTGTCGAGGAAAATGGTAGAAAGGTGGAGATCGCGGTAGTGGGCATCGTTGAGTTGGAGCTGCGCATAGATCGGCCCCGCCCAGTCGCCATGAGCATCAAATGTGCCGCCTTGACAGGAGAGTTCGTGATAGTAAAGGTTCGAAGTGCTGCTCTGTAGAGTAAATGCCAGATTAGAGAAGTTGCAGCTGGCGTGGAGCGATCCGTAGAGGTTGAGGGGAGTGAAGACGTGGAGATTGGTCACATCGCCGGTCGCCTGTCCATGGAAAGAAAGATCTGGCAGTAGCTCGAAGGAGCCGGTCACCTCTGTCGAAGGACCTGTAAGAGTAAAGGAGGTGCACTGTAGGGAGATGCCGGGTGTCCAGACAGCTTTGGCGTTTTGGGTCCACTTCTCTTCGAGCCATTCGGTGGAGGATTTGGAGGTGAGCTGCAGGCCTGTCTCTTCAGAGATGCCGTGGATGAGCCCTTTAGTGTGGAAGGACGGAAGTTCCCAGCGAACCTCCTCATGGGTGCCATAGACACGGAACTGGAAGGCAAAGGGGATCTCGCGCCAGGATCCTTTGGCGTTGCCGACGGTGCCGAGCGGATTGGCTGCAAGTCGTAAGTGGGCCCGATTCTCGCCCTGTATGACCTGTAGATTGAGTGAGCCGTGGCCTTCGGCATCGAGTTTTGCGCTCCCGGTGAGCTCAGCAGGATCGCCGAAGGGCATCTCGACCTGAGAGAGCTTCATGCGATCGATAGCAACCGCAAGTTTAGGGACAAAGAGCGCTTCTGTTTCTCGATACTTTGACCAAGAGGATGGAAAGGAGCCGCGGATGCCATTGCCTTCGACAAAGTCAAAGTGGAGTTCGCCGTTGAGGAGGTAGATTAGCGAGAGCTCTGCGCGTAGTGTATCGGCTTCAAGAGTCCAGCCGGCAGAGGATCGGAGGCGGAACTGTTTGAGCAGCACTTCATGGGGAAGAGAGCCTTGCACCTCAGCTATCTCAACCTCAAGTCCCGCATCGGCAAGTCCTTTAGAGATCCACAGCAGTGCCCGCTCTTTCATCCAGGCGCTATTGAGAAATAGCACTCCGCTTAAGATTACGGCGGCAATAATGAATGCAGTCCAAGCTAGTTTACGCATTAAAATGTCTGCCCCACGCTTGCGTAGATTTTGAATTTGGGATCGACTTCTTTTCTGCGATTGAGCGGGAAGCCGATATCAAACCGAAGTGGACCAAAAAAGGCGAAATAGCGCAAGCCGATCCCGAGCGATTTGTACCATTTGGCGTTGAGCTGTGGCACCTCGCTATTTGTAACGGTGCCGAAGTCGGCGAAGGGGACGATACCAATCGTTTTCGTCATGCGCCAACGCAGTTCAGCAGTGGTAAAGACTGCCGATCTGCCGCCGAGTGGTTTATTGTCGTTATCGAGCGGACTTACTGTCTGGTAGCGATAGCCGCGCAGGTCATCTTCTGAACCTCCCAAGAAGAGTTTTGTGAGAGGAACATCTGAGCGTTTAGCGCCGGCAATCGAACCGAACTGCGCGCGTAGAGCTAGGATCAGGTAGTCGGGTTTCCAAAGGGGGAAGTAGAAGCAGTAGGTGAGGCGCTGTTTCACAAATCGTGTATGGCTCTTTTCAAACGACTGATATGAGGTTCCTTGGTAGACGAGACTATAGCCGCGCGTCGGGTTGAGTAGTGTATCTGCCGTTGAGACCTTTCCGAAGATCGGCAGACCGATCAGGAAGAAAGAGCCATTCTCCGCGCTGTGAGAGATATGCACCTGCTCCAGTTTGATCCCTGCAGAGATGATCTGATTGTCGTGGATCGTTTTCTCGATATAGTTGGCGACGCGGTAGGAGAGAGCGGTGTACGGGGCGATATTCTCCCAAGAGAATGCTGCGACCGCTTTATAAGCCTGATCGTAGCCCAAGAAGTCTGGCTTCGTATAGATCGTCGAGATGTTAGCTGCGTAGGTTGCAATCTCGCCGTCGACAGTGATGATCTCTCCCATGCCGCGCAGGTTGCGATCGCTCCAGCCAGCAGAGATTCCGGGGCCGTTGACCGTTGCATAAAAAATGCCGACATTTACTGTTTGATGTTTTGCCTCTGTGAGGCGCATTTTGATCGGCAGTTCTCCTCGATCGTCGAGTTGCTCTGCATGCGAGATTAGTACCGAGCTGAAGAGATTACTGCGAAGCAGACGGCGCTGCGTCTCCTCGAGTTGGGTCGCGTCATAGATTTCACCCTCTTTCCAAGCGATTTTGCGCAAGATGTAGCGCGGCTCCACGGAAGATAGCCCAAACAGCGTTGTCGGTCCAAAATGGGAGAAAGGCCCTTCTTCAACGCAGACAGAGGCTTGAACGGTTTTGTTCATCAGATCGACTTCGATTTTGCGTCGATCGATCTCTGCGAGTGGATAGCCGTTGTTGGCCAGCTCGGTCAATAGGCTCAGCTCTGCGTTCACCAGATCTGTTGAGACAGGTGGTTTTCCAAGCGTTAGCCCTAATTTGCAAGGTGATGCCACTTGGAATGGTTCCACGCAACGGCTCTGGAGGAAGATGCGGTAGGACTCCAAAGGATAGGGCGTGCCCGGTTCAATCGAAAAGGAGACGAGATAGCCGCCCTCTTCTGGTGCGATCTCGTAAGAGACCTCTGCATCGTAGTAGGAGTAGGCGCGCAGCACTTGTAGCAATTTGGGAACATCTTCCGCAGCTCGGTAGCGCAGCCCATTAATCGATGCTGGTGGGCGGTTCTGTAAACTCACCAGCTGCGAAACGTCGCGTATCGACTGCACCAGCGTAGGGTCTTCCACCCCGGCAAACTGCACATCGTAACAGAAACAAGAGGCGACAAGCGTGGCTACATTGAGCATCTATTTGCAATAAACCACAAAATTCACAAAAAGAACAGGATTGGTATGATATACTCCTTTGAACTGGAAGGAGTATATAACATATCATGCAACAGACAACTTCCTTTTCTCAAGAGATCTACCAGCGTGCTTGCCAAAAAATTCCTGGAGGCGTCAGCTCTCCTGCTCGTGCATTTCGCAGAGTGGGACAACCCCCTTTGGTCGCTGCAGCTGGTGAGGGCTCGCTGCTTTACGACGCAGATAACAACGCTTTTATCGATTACTGCTGCGGTTGGGGAGCGCTGATCGTCGGCCATGCACATCCAGAGGTTGTTCGGGCTGCTTGTAACCAGACGGTTCGGGGAGCGATGTTTGGTTTGGCCTGTGAGGCGGAAGAGCAGCTCGCGGATCGTATGCTCTTTGCGTTGCCATATGCAGAACGAGTGCGCTTTGTCTGTTCGGGTACCGAGGCTTTAATGACCGCCGTTCGTTTGGCTAGAGCCTATACGCGCCGGCAGAAGGTGGTGAAGTTCATTGGTCACTATCATGGACACGCCGATCTCTCGTTTGATGAGCGACAGCTGCCCTTTAATGATTTCTCTGCTCTTAGTAAATTGGGACCAGATGTCGCCGCTGTCGTCGTTGAGCCGATCACTGCGAACATGGGGCTCTTTTTGCCGCAGGAGGGGTTCTTGGAGGCATTGCGCCGAGAGACAGCAAAACACGGGATCCTACTAATTTTTGATGAAGTGGTGACTGGATTCCGAGTGGGGTTTGGAGGAGCGCAGGAGCTTTATAGCATTGCGCCCGACATTAGCTGCTTCGCCAAGATCATCGGCGGCGGCTTCCCTGCAGCAGCAGTGGCGGGTCCAGCAGCGATCATGGACCAGCTGATGCCCGTCGGGCCAGTGTTTCAAGCAGGAACCTACGCGGCACACCCCGTCGCGATGCGCGCAGGAGCGGTAACGCTAGATCTCGTGCAGGCACCTGGTTTTTATGAACGATTGCAGATGCTTTCTGAGCGACTGGTACAGCCGGTGCGGGCGGTGCTGCAGGCGAAGGGGATGTCTATGGAGTTCGCTCAGGCAGGGTCAATGCTTTGGCTAAATGTGGGAGATGACCTGCTTTTTGCAGAGCTCTTTCGTTATCTCTATGCGCGGGGGATCTTTATCCCGCCATCGCTGCGCGAGGCCTGGTTCCTATCGAGCGCCCATACAGAGGCTCAGGTCGATTCGACAGCAGAGGCGCTCTGTAGTTGGCTCTCCAGATAAGTTAACTTTTTTTGCATCAAGATCCCTCCGTTCATTGTGACAAAGTAGCGCGCTACCTCTGGGAACCTCACAAGAATCTCTATCCTTCTAAGAAGATCTTTCCCAGGAGCTCTCTTCCTTTCTAATGCATTTAATGCAGATTGAGAGATCTCGAAAATATAGGCGAATTCGCGAGTGGTTAATCCCAACCTCTTTCTGAAAATAATAGCAGCTTCAGCTGAGAGCGCACGGTCGAAAATAGGGTAAAAAATAAAGGAGGAGGGACCTCTCTTTCCAATCGCGGAGAGTAAAATTAGAGGGTCTTTTTCTGCAGGATTGATACCTGTAGATTGGCAATACTCTTCATAGGCTGGATTTTGATTGGAGGGAATGCGGTCTTCAAAGGTTGGGAATAGAGACCTTGATTCAAATTGTCTCTGGGTGAGAGGGAATTCTGGGCCGAGCGGAATGACCTGCTTTGCTTTAAAGTAGAGTTCATTGTAAGTGAATACAAACTTCTGCCCCGCTCGGCGCAATTCTCCTGCGGGAATTCTCGCCTTGCGTTTCTCTAGAAAGACGGCGACGCCAACAATCTTATTCATAAATCTCCTTGCTTCGCTTTTCAATGAGTCTTTTAAGAGCGTTTAGCCTTTTTTCACTTAAGAAGCGAAATTCCAGGTGTCTCTTGAAAGAACCGGATACAAGTGCCTTGCGGAATCGGTCGACCACACTCTGATATCCTAGACGGTTCCACTCCATAACGTAATCTTTCATGGTGGGCTCGTCGGAATGGTTGGTAAAAATAGCTCCTCTAGGTTGCAGATCTGCAGATAGAAAGGAGTGGCTTTCTACTGCTAAGGCGGATGGGTTATCATAGAAAGGGGCAAGAGAAACTCCTTTAGGAGTTCGGATAAAGCCAAGATTACGACCATGACGATCATTATTTCCGATCAAACTGTCGACCAGCGTAAGGTAGGCAAATTTTTCCTGCTCTACCCTTCGACCTGTCTTTTCTCCGATGATATTTACTAGGGTCTCACAGTCGTATCGCATCTTTGGATGCATAAAATGGTAGAGGTGGTCCAAGGTTGCAGTCTCTATATCAGACATAAAATTTTTGGTTGCAAAACAGAAGGAATCCTCTGGAAAGCGAATCAGATGGTAGGGAGGAATCTCTACATTGAAACTTTCATAAATCAAATTAGAGAGAAACTCGGTGGCGGGCAGTTCTGGATATTCTGGCTGTTCCACTTTCAAAATATAGCTAGCACCTCCAAGACGAGCAGAATACTTTCGGAACTTTCCGTGGAAAAAACTGGAGTTGAAAGAGGACTTGCCAATCGGAGTTTGGGAAAGATTCCGAATGGCAACATCCAAGAATTCTAAAGGTTCTTTATGGAAGGTTCTTCTGAAACACTGGTTATGAAGCCCGTACCAGCTATCTCCTGTAAGGAGCTCTTCGTGGCAGTGACAGCACAATAAAAGCATGGCAACCTCCCTTCTGAAGTCTAGAAGATGACGCGAATTCGCGTCAATATTATATTGACGCGAATTCGCGTCATGTTAATTGCAACAGGCAAAAGATTAGGTAGATGCGTTGGTATATACTCCTTCCAGTTCAAAGGCACCCAAAAGGATTGAATTGAAAGCTCTCGCGGTTGAATTAATCCTCTAGGGTTCCATTGAGGCGGAATGGGTATAGGTGTGTTCTTGGATCTCCGAGATCGGTCGCACCTCTAGGTGAGACTCGGCAATCAGAATCTTCTTTCCTTCAACCTCTACTAGGTAGAGGACTGACTTGGTGCTAAGCATACGCTTCTCGAGGATCTGGATCGAGGGCGCATTGCTACCGCGCTGGAGCCGCTTTTGGATCAGATTGCGCAGAAACCAGACTGTCACCCAAAGGAGTAGCACAACTGCAATGAGGGTAAAAAACATTTGCATAAATGCAGAGCCATAGTCCCCAGGAGAGGGCATGGGTGCGGGGGTGTCGGAAAGAGCCTGTGCAAATAGCATCATAGAGTTAGGTTATACCAAATATCAGAAATAACTTGCAGTTTGAGCTATGTCAAAGCGCTGGGGTTGAGAGATCGTAAGTGCGGTTGTATTGTATTAATACTACCGCACTTTGAACAGACTGCCTAAAGCATTACTACTTCTTTATAGCTTGACTATCTACCGCCATGCCCATGGCATGGAGACCGTTATCGACGTAGAGAACGTTGCCTGTGGTGGCAGGAGCGTGAGCTAAAAGGAAAAGTGCTGCTGCACCGACTTCATCCGATGAGAGATCCTTGATTAGAGGGGCGTTCGCGTGAGAGTAGGCGATCATGTCGTCGATCATACCGATTGCCTTCGCAGCGCGGCTTTTCCAAGGACCCGCGGAGATGGCGTTTACGCGGATATTCCACTTGCGGCCAGCTTCCCAGGCGAGAGTGCGTGTGTCGCTTTCGAGAGCTGCTTTTGCGGAGCTCATGCCGCCGCCATAGTTTGGGATTACTCGTTCAGAGGCGATATAGGTGAGAGTAAGAGCACCTCCGCCGGGATTCATAAGGGGGCCGAAATGAGAGACGAGGCTGACATATGAATAGGCTGAGGAGCTGACTGCTGCGAGGTAGCCTTTACGGCTGGTCTCGAGGAGTGGCTTGCTCACTTCGGGGCCGTTAGCGATTGCGTGAACCAGATAGTCGATTTTTCCGAAGTCGTTCTGAACCTGCTGCGCTATATCGGAGATGGTGTATTGGTCATATTCAGCGAAGCGCTTGTTGGCGCGGATATCAGCGGGAACGTCTTCCATGCGATCGAAAGATGCATCGAGAGGGTAGACTTTCGAGTAGTTCCAGAGGCTGCCATCGGTGAGGGTGCGAGACTCATCGAATTTCCCAAGCTTCCAACCGGTGGTGAAAATATTGACGATAGGGACCCATGTACCGATAAGGATCTCTGCGCCGGCCTCTGCAAGCGCTTTCGCAATTGCCCAGCCAAAACCCTGGTCATCGCCGATTCCAGCGATAAATACTTTTTTACCTTTCAAAGGTTTCATATCTACCTCAGAGAGGTATTGTACCAGGAGAGGAGTTTACAGGGAAGCCATTTGACCTGTATAGTTCAGGTGAAACTACTTCTTGGAGGCCTTTAAGGCCATTTGGCGTCGCCATCCCTCAGCAGTGAGGACGCGCGGCTTCTTTTCTGGGGGGGTGGAACTAGTTTTTGCACACATGGGAGCGATTGTACCGAATGCGCCATTCACAACTCAAGTCTTTCCAAAAAAGTCTGCCTCCTAGGATTAGCGGTTGCTACCTGGTTCTCTATAACCATGACTACGAGCGTGGGCAAATTTTAGAGTTGATAGCCTCTAGAGCGGGGCAGGGGGTACGCCGATTCCGGGGCTCTGAAGGGGACTGGAAGGGGTTTTGGGAGGCGCTTCAAGGGCCTTCGCTCTTTGCACCAAATAGCGCGATCCTTTTGGATGAGCTGGAGTTGATGCCGGCGCCGATGGTCAAGCAGCTGGCGGTTCGTCTGAATGAGTGTACCTTGATATTAGGCGCGCGTGAGAAGTCTTCGCTGGCGGTGAGTGTGGACCAGCAGGGGCTACTTCTAGACATGAGCGAGGAGAAGCCTTGGGATCGTGATCGGCGCTGGGCGGAGCAGCTGATGGAGCGAGCTGGAATGCTGGGCAAGATTTTGGATCCACAAGCGCTCGAGGGGCTGATGGAGCGAATTGATCCCGAATTGGCGCT
>CAZEZK010000047.1:0-11816 GCA_964516935.1 uncultured bacterium | reverse complement strand
CAACCCCGAGGCTTTGAATCAATCCTCTTGGGTGCCTTTGAGCTGGAAGGAGTATGATTAAAATGGCCCGGTGCGCTACAAAACAGCACACCGGAATACAGGAAAAATTAGGACAAATGTTTGCTGACTTTTTTTGTCATGTCAAACATATTGCATGGCTTTGAACCCAAAATACGACCCAATTTGTCATCTGGATTGATATTGCGCTTGTTTTTTGGATCTTGTAAACGATGCGACTTAATGTACGCCCATAGTTTTTTTGTAACTTCTGTGCGAGGCATAGGTCCTTTGCCAACAACCGCTGCGAGATCGTCGCTCACTTTCAGAGGTTGCATAAACTTAGAAATTTTTTTCGTTGCCATTGTTCTTTCTCCAAAGTTGTAATGGTGTCGCGGGGAGATTTCCTCTCCTACACACAACTTTTTATCCATGCTGCGCCTTCTCGTCAAAATAAATCGCGCAAAAACATTTTTACAATCTGCAGAGGCATCGCATAACCGTCTTACATTCTGATATCTACTCCGAAAAAATTCGTCCTTGGATTTTTTCTCTTTTTCCTGGCAATCTCCCTCAAAGTAGCGATGACTATCGATTTCTCCTCTCTTCAAACACTGCAGCGCGAACTCCAGAATGCCTCTACAGAAGAAGATCGACAGGCATGTCTCGAGCGCAATGCACAGGTTCGTGCCCTTCTCGCACGACCTATATTTGCACGCCTCGTACCGGCAGAAAAAAATATTATCAAACAGCTTATCGCCATTGGGCAAGCAGAGACACTTCTCGAATCCTGCGAAGAACAACCTGAAGCACTACAAACACTTCTACATACGCTCCAAGAGATCGATACCTTTTATCGAGAATTGGGAGGCCTCGTCGGATATCAGACAGAGGTGCTACGCCTTCTACACGACCGCCCCTCCTTCGCAGAGGCGCTCTACCACTCTCCTCCCTTTTTAGATATCTCCGAAGATACGGAAGATGTGCAGCAATGGATCGAAGAGGGCATCCTAGCTCTTCCGCGCGCTGCAGAGATCTACCCAGTCGGAGGCGCAGCAGATCGACTCCACCTTGTCGATGATATAAGCGGCGTCGAACTCCCTGCAGCAAAATTGCGCTTTGCAGGAAGAACTCTGCTTGAAGGAATGGTGCGAGATCTACAAGCACGCGAATCCCTCTACTTTCAAAAGACAGGAAAGCGCTGCATCACACCGATAGCGCTCATGACCTCTGCCGAAAAGAAGAACCATCAGCATATCCTCTCCATCTGCGAAGAGAACAACTGGTTCGGCCGTCCAAAAGAGCTTTTTCATCTCTTTATGCAGCCCCTCGTTCCCACGATCGATGCCCAAGGGAACTGGATCACAACAGCTCCATTCAAACTACTGCTCAAGCCGGGCGGACATGGAGTGATCTGGAAATTAGCAAGAGATCAGGGAATTTTCTGCTGGTTTCGCTCATTGGGACGCGACGTGGCTCTTGTGCGCCAGATCAACAATCCGCTGGCGGGGCTCGATTATGGACTCACTGCTTTTCTTGGAATTGGCGCTGCGCGCAAGATGCACTTCGGCTTCGCCTCCTGTCCTCGTCTGCTCAAAACTGCTGAAGGTGTCAATGTCCTCATTGAGCGCAAGCGGGGCGATCAACGCGAACTGCTCCTCAGCAATATCGAATATTGCGAATTTGACAGGCGAGGAATCCAAGATGCGCCGCGCGTCGAAGGAGAGCTCCATTCACGTTACTCCTCCAATACAAACCTTCTCTTCGCCGACCTCTCCGCCATAGAAAATGCACTAGAGACACTTCCCTTTCCGGGGCTGCTGCTCAATCTGAAAAAGGCCGCCTACCGCCTCGAATCGGGAGAAAAACGCGAAGAGCCAATCGGCCGCCTTGAAGCGACGATGCAGAACATTGCGGATGCCTTTATAGAACCAAAAGAGCCGGAAAAGACCTTTATCACATACAACCATCGCCATAAAACCATTTCAACAGCGAAACGCGCCTATATCCCAAATGGTCCGCTCGCAGAAACTCCTGAGCGCTGCTTCTACGACCTTTTACAAGCCACCCGAGAGCTACTCGAACGCTACTGTCACATCTCACTTCCTCCCCAGCGCGACGAAACTACCTACCTAACACAAGGCCCCGACTGCCTCTTCCTCTATCACCCCATGCTCGGCCCCTTCTACTCGATCATCCAGAAAAAGCTCTTTGGAGGACGACTTGCTCTTGGCGCAGAGCTGCAACTCGAACTTTCAGACGTAGAGATTCGCGAACTAGACCTAGATGGGAGTCTCTATATCATCGGCGATATGGGGCGGTCGATTTTGCGCAATGTATGCGTGCGCAACAGCGGCATCGACTGGACCCAATCAGTCCCCTACTGGAAGGGTGATTTTATCCGTCGAGAATCGCTCTCCATCACTCTTAAAGGACATGCAGAGTTCATTGCAGAAAATGTACTATTCGAGGGATCTTACCACTTCACAGTGGAGGATGGGAAACGTTTGTGCATTAGTCAAAACTTATCAGGAAAACTGATCGAAACGACGACGGATCTGTAACCCGCCGTCGCAGAAAAATTCGAAAACTAAGCTGTGGCGCAATAGTCATAAATTTTTTTCACAGCAATGGAAATTGCGATTATGGCTGCGATGACTCCCAGCCCCACCCCAATATAGATGGCTTCTTTCTTATGTGCTGTGAAGAAATTGACCGTCGCAGCAGCGATCTGTTTCAGTGCGGGAAGACACCCATCCCACACCAGTTTAATTTTATCGGCTACCCCCGTACAAAACTCCCCAGCTTCTTTCAGGAACCCCATAGGGACATTCATACTAACATTTTGTATTGCCATTTCAACCTCAAAATAAGTTTTTTATCGAGCCCTTGGCTCTTACATCAAAAGATGCGCTGGCAATTATGATCAAATTTCATTTTAAATGTAAAGTAAACATTCAGCTTGGCTAGTGATCCTTAACAAAAATTTTTGGAGTATACACAAACAACCTGAAGATTTGGTTGTTTGTGTATACTCCTTCCAGCTCAATGGCACCCAAGAGGCTTCGAATCAATCCTCTTGGGTGCCATTGAGCTGGAAGGAGTATAGGTTGACAAAAAACGACCTACAAAGAGATCCTTTCATCTATGAAAAAAGGCTCTCTTTCCGTACATAGCGAGAACATCCTCCCCATCATCAAAAAGTGGCTATACTCCAGCAAAGAGATCTTCCTGAGAGAATTAGTCTCTAACGCGACCGACGCGATCCAAAAACGACTCGTGCTGCAAGGCTCTAACGCTGCGCACAAAATCTCTGTACAGCTCGACACAGCCAAGAAGACCTTAACTATCTCTGACACAGGTCTCGGCATGACGGAAGAAGAGGTAGAAAAATACATTGCGCAGATCGCTTTCTCTGGCGCAGAGGCCTTTGTCTCCAAATACCAGGAAGCAAAAGAGGCAATCATCGGCCACTTCGGCCTCGGCTTCTATTCTGCCTACATGGTTGCACAACGCGTAGAGATTGAGACACTCTCCTATCTCCCCGACGCAAAACCCGTTTTCTGGTCCTGCGATGGCTCTTCAGACTACTCAATTGGCGCAGGTAGCCGCGCAGAGGTGGGAACATCAATCATCCTCCACCTCGACGAAGAGAACCAGACCTCCATGAAAGAGGCGAAAGTACGCGAATTGCTTACCCGCTACTGCTCCTTTCTCCCCTTCCCAATCGATCTCAACGACCAACCGCTCAACAATCAAGATCCCCTCTGGCTCAAGAACCCTTCCGAATGCACAGAGGCCGACTACCTCAGCTTCTATCGCACTCTTTTTCCAATGGAACCAGAGCCAGTCTTCTGGATCCACCTTAATGTCGAATATCCATTCCGCCTTAAAGGAATCCTCTACTTCCCCAAACGGATCCGCCGCTTTGAGCAGCAGGAGAAAGAGATTCGTCTCTACTGCAATCGCGTCTTCGTCTCCGATCAGTGCACTGACATTCTTCCCGAGTATCTTACACTTCTGCGCGGCGCGATCGACAGCCCAGATATCCCCCTCAACGTCTCGCGCTCCTATCTACAGGTCGACCAGCATGTGAAGCAGCTGAGTACCCATATCGCAAAGAAAGTAGCCGACCGACTCGTTTCCCTCTACAAAACCGAGCGCGATGCCTATATCGCAGCTTGGGCCGATGTCGAACCGATTGTAAAGCTCGGCCTGCTCCAAGATGAGAAATTCTCCGAACGCGTCCAAGAAGCGCTGATTTGGAAGACGACCCAAAACAGCTGGACAACCATCTCTGAGATCCGCGCCGCAACACAAGACCTCTCGAAGATCTACTACTCTCTCGAAGAGGGAGCAGCTGCGCTCCAAAATCTCTATAAAGGGACTGTGATCTGCGCAAATAGTGGCATTGACACCGCTGTGCTGCAGCATCTCGAAAATAAGCTCTCCCCGCTCGAATTCCAACGCATCGACAGCGAGCTCGCCGATCACCTTCTCGACCCCACCCGCGAAAAGACGCTTCTCGACGCCGATGGAAAGAGCGAAGCCACCCACATCGCTGACATCGTCCGCCGCGCGCTCGACCAGAAAGATCTCGAAGTAGAAGCAAAGAGCCTCTCTTCCGACCAACTCCATGGCGTGATTCTCTTCGATGAGCAGAATCGCCGACTGCGCGACTATCTCGCCGCCACACAAGGCGCAGTACCCGACCATTTCCACGGCAAGCGCCGCTTTGTGATCAACACAAATAGCCCGCTCGTGCAGGCACTCAAACGCCTCAACGAATCGCTAGCAACAGAACTCGCGCAGCAGCTCTATGATTTAGCTCGCCTAAATCAGCGAGAGGTCTCCGCAAACCAAGTTGAAGAGTTGGCTGCCCGTCAAGCCCGTCTGCTGGAGGCCCTGGTCGCAAAACTCCCGTAATACCAAATATCAGAAATAACTTGCAGTTTGAGTCGCGTGAAATCTGCAAGTTATTTGTGTATAAATTGCGCAGAAGGAAAAGAATAGTCTATGACAACTCCGATGATGGCGCAGTGGCACTCTTGCAAAGAGCAGACGCAAGATGCCCTTCTTCTCTTCCGGCTGGGCGATTTTTATGAGGCATTCCACGACGATGCGCAGGTCATTTCCAAAGAGATCGGTCTCACACTCACCGCGCGCCAGAGCATCCCAATGTGCGGCATCCCCGTCCATGCCGCGGAATCTTACATCGATCGGCTCATCACTAAGGGATTCAAGATCGCTATCGCCGAACAAGAGAGTGCTGAAGGCAAAGGGCTCATGCGGCGCGAAGTGGCCCGTTTTGTCACTCCTGCCACACTCATCCAGTCGCAGCTCCTACGCGAGAAAGTTCCCAACTTCTTCGCCTCTCTCGCACAGATCGGTTCCGTCTACGGACTCATTCTCTTCGATCTGACAACTCTCGAACTGCGCGCCCTCGAATGGGAGCGCCTTGAAGAGTGCGCTGATGAACTCTGCCGCGTCCGACCTCCAGAGCTGATCCTCTCTCGTAAATTCCAGACCGCTCACAACACACTTCTGCGAGAGCTGTCGCACCGCTTCCCCTTCCTCATGACCGTTGTCGAGACTGTGGAGCCATTTCCTCTCGAAAATGCACTCCAAAAGAGGCTTTCTGGCCAAGTCGCAGCCACCTCCGCTGCCGAGACACTCTTCCGCCACCTCCGAGTCCAGCTCAAGATCGAGATCCCCGCACTTCCTTCGATCCCGCAGACAGCTCCCACGATGGCAATCGACCGCTCCACCCTCCACCACCTCGAGCTCGTCGAATCTCTCTCCCCTAAAAGCTCACTTCTCCATCTGATCGACTCCACAGAAACTCCAATGGGAGGACGACTCCTACGCGACTGGCTTCAACACCCGCTCCTCTCTCTGCCAGCGATTTCCGCGCGACAGGATGCGGTAGAGACCCTACTTACTCGTAATCTCCCCTTAGAAGGCATCCGAGATCTGGAACGACTCATCGGCAAGATCTGCTCCTCCTACGCAACCCCCCGAGACCTCCTTGCGCTCGGCCTCTCTCTTACACGACTTCCACCTCTTCGCTCCGTCGCAGTCAACTCCCCCTCCCCACTCATCCGCTCCTGCGCGCAAGAGATCGGCGACCTCTCATCCGTCACTCACAAAATCCTCGCCTCTCTCGTCGAATCGCCCCCCATGCGCATCGGTGATGGCGAAATCTTCCGAGACGAGATCCACGCTGAGCTTGACCGTCTCCGCACCCTCGCCAAAGACTCCCTCCAGTGGATGGCAAACTACCAGACAACCCTCCGCGACCAGACCGGCATCAAGACACTCAAAGTCAGCTTTACCCGCGCCTTTGGCTACTACATTGAGGTAACCCTCGCCCAGCGCGACCGCGTTCCCCCAACATTCCAGCGCCGCCAGACCCTAACCAATGGCGAGCGCTTCACAACTGACGAACTAAAACGTTTTGAAGCGCAGATCCTCACCGCCGAAGAGAAGAGCAAAGCGCTCGAAGCTGAACTCTTCGAAACCCTACGCCGCGAGGTCGCCCTCTCGGCTCCCCTCATTCGCCAGAGCGCCCGCGCCATCGCCCAACTCGATGCTCTCGCCTCCATATCCAGCGCTGCTCGTCGCCACCGCTGGGTCCGCCCACAGGTCGAAGAGAGCAACGTCCTTGAGATCCATCAAGGCCGTCACCCCGTCCTAGAATCCCTTCTAGGCAGCGCCCACTTCATCCCCAATGACACACTCCTCTCACCACCTCAGTCGCAGCTCATGCTCATCACCGGTCCTAACATGGCCGGCAAGTCAACCTACCTACGCCAAGTAGCCCTTATCGCCATCCTCACCCAGATCGGCTCTTTTGTTCCCGCCCAATCTGCGCGCATCGGCCTCATCGACAAGATCTTCTCCCGCATCGGCGCCAGCGACGACCTCGCCCGCGGCCAGTCCACCTTCATGGTCGAAATGACCGAGACAGCTCAGATCCTCGCCAATGCCACCTCACGCTCTCTCGTCCTTCTAGACGAAGTTGGCCGAGGCACCAGCACCTATGACGGCATCGCCATCGCCTGGTCGGTCGCTGAGTATCTCCTCTCTACTCCTGAACGCCGTGCAAAAACCCTCTTCGCGACCCACTACTCTGAACTCACCCAACTCGAATCGATGTGGGAAGGAGCCATCAACTACCAAGTAGCCGTCGAAGAGACCGACTCTGGTGTTGCCTTCCTCCGAACCATCATCCCCGGCGCCGCCCGTAAGAGCTACGGTATCCACGTAGCCAAACTCGCAGGCCTTCCCCCTAAAGCAATCCAGCGCGCCACAGAGCTGCTAACGCAGCTTGAAAAGAATAAGCCGCAACGCACAAAAAAAGAAGCGTTCCAGCCAAGTCAGATTTCACTCTTTTAAACCGCTTCAGAATGTCGCCTCCAACTGTATCGGTCGCTTAACTCCAGAGTGATGGGAAACAGATTCCCTCGCCGATTTATGCTCAGCTGAATTTTCCTCCCTGGCGCAACTGTCCAGAGCCGATTTATCAATGTGTTCGCTGTTGGAATAGGCATCTCATCTACGAATAGGATTCGATCACCGACCGTAAGACCCGCTCGATCTGCGGGCGAACCAGATACAACAGCCGTTACAAGAGCGCCCTGATTGCGATAAAAATAATAGACATCAAACACGGAATCCACCTCGTACTCCACCTCCACTCCTAAAAATGCCCGAGAAACGGTACCTGTAGTAATCAATTGGTTTGCAATGGATGCAGCAAAATTGCTTGGAGTCACAAATCCGAGTCCCTCATGGCCTCTCCATTTGAAATTAACCACTCCAATCACCTCTCCTAAAGAATTCAAAAGAGGACCTCCTGAATTCCCAGAATGAATAGGCGTATCCGTTTGAATGTATCCTTCCACAGGGTCCCACCCAAAGTTCCGATCTTTTCCACTAATGATCCCCATAGACACGCTCGATTCGAGCCTAGCACTCATGGGAGTTCCTATCGCAATCACCGGCTCTCCTAGCCGAACACGATCCGAATCGCCAAATGGCAAATAGGGCAATTCATCTGTTGTTTCCAAACAAAGCACCGCCAGGTCACTTCCCACATCAATACCCACCGTCTTGGCCGGATAAACTCTAGGCATTCCATCCATCTGTACTATGACCAACGTCTTCGTTGCCTCTTTCACACAATGCGCGCAAGTTAGAACATGTCCCTTGGAACTCATTAAAAACCCAGAACCATGAGCATATTGAGAAGGCCAAAAGTATTCATAAACCGGCCGCAAATAGCTTTGATATGTGGCTGGTCGATCTCCATACGCCTGATCAAATGAATTGACCTCTTCAACGATAAAAACCACCGCGGGAATTGTCTTCTCGATAATGTCCGGAAACGGTGATGGTGCAAAGCTGTGGAGACCTGAGGTAATGGTAATGAAGATAATAAAAAAAAGCCGTTTCACTGAACCTCCTAAATAGCTAAAAGAGAACTATTCTGAGGGTAAAAGAGAAATTTTGTCTACTTAAAGGGGAGATAGACGCTTACCCTTGCAAATTTCCCCTTTGAGGCTTAGACTGTTCCTATGTCCGAATTCAATGAAGAGACACTCGAACATCTCGAAAAACTGTGCCGCATCCAGTGCTCACCTGAAGAGGAACAGGAGATCCTTAATACCCTTCCCCGCATTCTCGACTATATCAACCAGCTTAATGAAGTCGACACCAGTGAGACGGCCCCCTGCAGCTACGTCCTTCAAGATATGCTCAAAAATTTAATGCGAGATGATGCGGTTGGACAGACTCTTTCTCGCGAAAAATTCCTAAATAACGCCCCCGACCATGTCGGAGGGATGATCCG
Organism: uncultured bacterium; assembly: GCA_964516935.1. GTDB lineage: Bacteria > Chlamydiota > Chlamydiia > Chlamydiales > SM23-39 > CAZEZK01. The sequence goes on along the minus strand of CAZEZK010000047.1, from coordinate 2,965 downwards.
CGTTCCTACAGTATTGAAAGCCTCCTCATGAAGAAGCCCTTCCACCTCTTATCTGCCATCGAACTCCGCGACCTCTTTCTCTCCGGCGCTGTCTCAGCTGTCCAGATCACCAGCCACTTCCTCGAGCGCATTAAAGAGCACAATGAGAAGATCGGCGCTTTCCTCTCTGTATTAGGACCACGCGCACTGGAGAAGGCCGAACGGCTCGACCATAAGCGCGCCCGCGGTGAACCGCTTGGCAAACTAGCCGCTATCCCCATCGCCATCAAAGATAATATGCATATCGATGGCGAGATCACCACCTGCGGCTCACAATTTCTCTCCAACTACCGTGCCCCCTTCGATTCTACCGTTGTGCGGCTACTAGAACAGGAAGATGCGATCTGCCTCGGCAAGACCAGTCTCGATGAGTTTGCGATGGGCTCCAGCACAGAAAACTCAGCCTATGGCCCTGCACGCAATCCATGGGACTTAAACTGCGTCCCCGGGGGATCCTCTGGAGGCTCTTCCGCTGCGGTCGCCGCACGCCTCTGCCTGCTCGCAACTGGTAGCGACACCGGCGGCTCGATCCGCCAACCCGCTAGCCTCTGCGGCCTCGTCGGTTTTAAACCGACCTATGGGCGCGTCTCCCGCTACGGACTGGTCGCCTTCGGCTCCTCTCTTGACCAGATCGGCCCTCTCGCCACCACCAGCGCCGACGCCGCATTAATGATGGAGGTAATCGGTCGCCACTGCCCATCTGACGGCACAAGCATCGATCTTCCCCCAGAAAATTACCTCAGCGCGCTGCCTAGCGATCTCAAAGGGACATCCATCGGCGTCCCTTTCCACTTCTTAGAGTCACTAACAGAAGAACCTCGCAAAAATTTTGAAACTGCAATAGAAACGCTGCGCTCTCTGGGCGCGCAGATCGTCGACGTCAACCTCGACATCCTTCGCTATTCAATCGCTGTCTACTACATCTTAGCAACTGCAGAGGCCTCGACAAACTTGGCTCGCTTCGACGGCATCCGTTACGGCAAACGCGCAGCAGTACAGACACTTGAAGAGATCTACGACCAGTCACGTAAAGAGGGCTTTGGGCGAGAAGTAAAGCGGCGCATTATGCTCGGCACCTATGTGCTCTCCGCTGGCTACCAAAGCGCCTTCTACAAAAAAGCACAGAAAGTAAGAACTCGCATCATAGAAGCCTTTGAAGAGGCCTTCCAGAGTTGTGACTTCATCGCGACGCCGACAACAAGCGGCGGTACATTCCCCTTAAATTCGGTCAACGATCCGCTGCAGCTCTATCTGCAGGACATCTTCACCGTTCCCGCTAACCTCGCCGGCCTCCCTTCGGTAAGCGTCCCCTCCGGGTTCGACTCACAGGGACATCCACTCGGCCTCCAGCTCACCGGTCCGCAACTACAAGATGTCGCCACTCTCCGCGCCGCCCATGCCTATGAGCAGGCAACCTACTTTACAGCTCAATATCCAAAGGCCTTCGCATGAAAGATTGGGAACTAGTCATCGGCTTAGAAATCCACGTCCAGTTAAACACCCGCTCCAAGCTCTTCTCCTCAGCTCCCAACCGCTTTGGCGATGAGCCCAACACCAACATTGGCATTGTCTGCACGGGACAGCCCGGAGCTCTCCCAATCCTTAACCGCGAAGCAGTGCGTAAAGCAGTCCTATTTGGCCTCGCCGTACAAGGAAAGGTCTCCCTAAACAGCAGCTTCGATCGCAAATCCTACTTCTATCCCGACAGCCCACGCAACTTCCAGATCACTCAGTTTGATAACCCAATCGTCCGCGGCGGCCACCTCCTCGCCAATGTCGATGGCGTCGAAAAGCGTTTTGCCATCAACCGCGCCCATCTCGAAGATGATGCCGGCATGCTCAAACACTTTACCAACTTCGCGGGTGTCGACTACAACCGCGCAGGAGCACCGCTCATTGAGATCGTCTCTGAGCCTTGCATGCACTCGGCCAAAGAGGCCTCCGCCTACGCTTCCGGCATCCGCTCCCTCATGCTCTTCCTCGACATCTCCGATGGCAATATGGAAGAGGGCTCGCTCCGCATGGATGTCAACATCTCCGTCCGCCGCAAAGGAGAGACGACACTCCGCCCCCGCGTAGAGATTAAGAATATGAACTCCTTTCACTTCCTCGAGATGGCTGTTGAATCGGAGTTCCAGCGCCAAGTAAAACTTTACATAGAGAATCCAGACCGCCCACTCCTTGAGTTAATCCCTCCTGGCACCTACCGCTGGGACTCTGAGCGTAAAGCTGTAATTTTTATGCGCGCTAAAGAGAGTTCTGACGACTACCGCTACTTCCCAGAACCCGACCTCGCGCCAGTGATCTTGACACAATCCTATCTCGATGAAACTTGCAGCACGCTGCCAGAACTGCCCTACGAACGATTCAAACGCTACCTCTCCGACTTCAATCTCCCCCCATCCCCTGCCGCGATCCTGATTCAAGAGAAAGCCCTTTCTGACTATTTTGAAGAAGCTCTCACTATCTGCCAGAACCCACGCGCTCTCTGCAACTGGATGACAGTAGAGTTTGCCGGTCGCCTGAAAGAGAGCGGTCGAACGCTGCTCACGCTCGGCATTCCAACTGCTCATCTTGCGACACTCGTGCAACTAATCGACCGCGGAGAGATCACAGGCCCCATCGCAAAGGCGATCGCCGACCAGATGGTCCTCTCTCCCCAGACCGATCCTCGCGAGATCATCGCAAAAAATCCCGATTTTCAGCCGATGAATGCCACGGCCGATATCGAGCCCATCGTAAACCAAGTATTACAAGAAAATCCGCAGTCTGTTGCGGATTATAAAGCGGGCCGCACGAGAGCCTTTGGCTTTCTCGTCGGTCAAGTGATGCAACGCACCCGAGGAAAGGCCTCTCCTCAGGTGGTTAACGATCTACTACGCTCTAGATTAGATACGTGATGGAAAAACTTGCATTATACCAAATA
>CAZEZK010000046.1:0-12279 GCA_964516935.1 uncultured bacterium | reverse complement strand
AAGGATCTTTTGAAGCAGAACCCCTCTGGGGGTCAGCCTTTACCTGTTTTGCCCGGGAGCGGCGCTCCCGTTTATATCCTCTGCAGCGGTTTGGGGGGTTCTTGTATCCTCCTCTGTGGTGGTGCTGACCTCGTTGGCGATCCATGGCATCCAGCTCTTCTCGGCCTATATCCCCGACCAGTTTCGGCTGTTGTTAGGAGACCTCAAGCCAGAAGAAGCGATTCCGGTTCCAGACCATGCGAAGAGTCTTCTGGGGCGTATCTTCCGGATCTCTGTATTTCAATTTGGCGCAGGTGGGCGGTGCTTTGAAGATTTTCTGATCAACCGCTGGCGTCAGCATCTATTTGACCACTCCTTCTTCTCCTGTAAGGACAACTATACAGAGGAGAGGGCGGAGAAGGCTTGCGTTGAATATCGGGAGATTTTTGGGGAGACCTGCTCTTTTGAATTGAACCCGACAGAGTCGATAGTCAATGGGGCCTATTTCAGCGCTAAGAAGTTGCTTGAGAAGATAGAAGGATTTGGCGCTACTTGGGGGCGTAAAGGGAGCTGTTTTGCAATAGCGCCTCCGAAGGATATTACTCCAGAGTGGACCGCCTTCTACAATGTGTTAAAGAAGAGAATGGGCTGGAAAGAGGAGAGCGTGGATGGGGAGCAGCTTCTTGTTACCGCGAAGGATGTAGGTGGAGTTCTGGATATTGGAGATCAAAATCGTAAATTGTGCTGTATGTTAGTGCTCGATATCCACTCTCCCTATGTGCTGAATAAGAATTACATTGCGCAGTGTTTGGGGCATGGGATCGATGTGTGTGCTTACGATGCAAAGCGTTATGTTTCTGAAGCGGGGATGTATGAGGACGCGGGGGCTGTGGTTGAATGGGTGAAAGCAAAAGGGGTTAATCTGGATCAGGTTTGTGTGACAGGCTCTTGTGGTGATACCTTCTTAGGCATGCATCTAGTACAGAAATATGCAGATCAGGGGTTGGGAGCCTTTTTGGAAAATCCTCCCCTTTCTGTGCGTGAGGTCTCTTCACGTCAGGGTGCGATTCCCTCTTGGATAACGCAGAATTACATGGATGCGGTGCAGGCGCCAAAAGATTCTAAGCTTGATAAAAAGATAGAGGATGGCTTTGATTCGATGGCTAAGGCGAAAGTGATAGTGGATGGGGATGGCCGGATCCTAATTGCCGCAACGCAGGGCGATGAGATGACGCCGCCGGAAAAGGTGAAGGAGCTGTATGAGGAGCTTCACGGAAAGATAGCTGGAACGGAATATGTGTTGAGTAATCCGAATGAATTAGTTACAAATAAGAAGCTCTCCGATCCGCACATGATGACACCGCATCTGAATCCAAAAGTGTGGCGAAAGTTTTTAGAACACTTTCTTTTGGTTAATATACACAAACAACCTGAAGATTTGGCTTTTTGAGCGCGCCAAAGCCCCGAAGATCGACGATCTTCGGGAGCTTTCGCGTGGCTCAAAAACCAAATCTTCAGGTTGTTTGTGTATAATTAGCGAGGAACCATTGTGGGGACAAACTCCCAATGTGGGGAGCGATTCTCTACGCGGTAGAGCGGCCGGATATCGAACTTCCACCCTTGATTAAACGACATCAGCAGCTCTTCGACTCCCAATGACTGCATGTTTCTAGCTGTGGATCCGCTGAGCACATTGAGTGGGAGGTTGAGCACCTTCGATGTCTCGAAATAGAGGCCGATGTGGCGCTCGGGAGAGTGCTGCGCCCACTGCTCTTCTAGGCTATTTGGGTGGCGAAACTTTATCTTCTGAAAGATTTTTTTAATATCGCTCTTGCGGTAGATTGTCATATCAACCGTGTTGGCAAATGCCCAATCAAATTCTCCGGTGCGTAGATCCCAAAGAAAGGTATCTCCAGTAAGAGGGATAGGGGGTGGAGGCATTTGGGGGAGATTGTTGGCCATGTAGCTTTGGGTGATGTGGCGGCCGAAGCGGAGATAGAAGCCATAGGCGCCGCTGCGCTCGAGCTGCTCAGTGCAGAACGAGAGGTCAGCATAATCTTTGACAACTTGATCATCGACACCAAAAAGAATATAGGGTGAAGAGCTCTCTTCAAAGACCATCTTCATTACCATTGGTTTAAAATCCTTACGTGGATTGAGGATTGATTGCTGTTCAAAGTGGACGGTGGGGAATCGCTTTTTTACGATCTCATAGGCTTCGGCGAAGGATTCTGCACTGATGCGGTAGAGAACGGAGATGGAGTTGATGCCGGTGAAATAGGTTTCGATCGACTCGAGGCAGGCGAAGAGCTGCATGGGGCGGTCGAAGGAGAAGAGGAGAAGATCGGGGCCGACAGTCTGCTGGGGTTTGGGGAGCTGCGCAAGGGGTGCATAGGCAGGAGGTGCGAGGGGGTTATGCGGAGGACTTTGGGGAGTAGCGAGATTACAAAGAGAGAGGGGCTCTTCGAGCTGTGCGATGTGGCTGCCGGCGAGTTTGCGCAGTGCAGAAAAATAGGGCTCTCGATCGGGAGTCGGATGGCCATCGCTAAAGAAATCTGCCGCATGGATCTCTTGGAAGAGAGCTTTGTAGAAGCAGAGTGGATGGCTAGTTGAGCGTTCGTAGCTGGGGTAGTTGAGTGCAGACGCAGAGACGAGCCAGACGTCGGGATTCTGGTAGAGCTGGTTCAGCCGTGAGAGAAGTGTATCGCTGGCAAGGAGGTCTTTGGCATCAAGAGGAAGGATGATCTCGAGCTCTTGGCAGGAGTCAAGGGCTCGATAGAGGGAGGAGAGGAATCCGATCGGGCGTTCATTGCGGAGGAGGAGGACGCGGTGCTCTTCGTGGTTATCAATTACAGTTTGTTGGATGGCGTTATAGGTCTCATCACTAGAGCCATCATCGATGGCGATAATGCGATGCTGATCATAATTTTGTCGGAAGATCGATAGAAGAGCCTTCTTGCACCAGGGAGCCTGGTTGCGTGCGTAGAGTGCGATAACAAATGGCTTGGTTGAAGTAACGGGCCACTCTTGGAGCGTGACCTGTTTTTCTGTTTGGAAGTAGAAGCCTGCAACAGCTCCGATCAGCATTAGAAGAAAGAGAAAGAACTTCATAAAGCCTCTGCGGGGGGATAGGCGGGGAGCGTTCGGATATAGCGTTCGCAATAGGCGGCAAGCTCGCTCTCCTCTTCAGGGAGGGAGATGTAGAGGATTTCGGAGAGGAATTGGGAGTGGTCGCGAGCTAGCTCGATAAGAGGGAGCGAGTAGGCGAACTCTTGCGCTGCCGGGACAAATTGCTCTTCATAGCAGAGGGAGCTGCGGTCGATCTGTTTGAAGAGGGATGCGTAAAAGGTGATGGGCGGCCCCATGAAGCGCGGAACGGAACGGACATTCTCGGAGGTTATGGGTTGCGAAGAGCTCTTTGCGTAGGCAGGAGGGATGAGATTTTGTCCGTAGGTAAGCCAAAGGTCGGGATTGGCGTAGAATTGATTGAGTCTTGAGAGCACCCATTCGTGGGCGAGCCATCCGCGGCCGTTGAGGATTAAGGCGATCTCGCGGTCGCCGCAATTCTGGATGGCTGAGGTGAGTTGTGTGAGTAGATCGTCGCTCTCGTCGAGGGTGATGGTTCGGTAGTTGTGATAGACCTGTGATGTGATGGATTCAAGGGCGTGGCGACTCTCGGGACCAGGACAGAGGATACAGACAAAGGGGCGCTCCTCAATGGGATGGTCGACGGGGAAAAAGCGTGTGGTAAGTGGCTGGGGAGAGTTGTGCTGGTTGTAGAACCCCCAGCCGACTAGAGCGATGAGCAGTAGCAAAACAAGATTTTTCATCCGTGCAATGCATTGAGTTCATGGAAAATCTGGTCGAAGGGGATTTCGCGCTGGGTGCGCGCAGTAAGGTCTTTGAGCTGGAAGATCCCTTTTTGCAATTCGTCGGGGCCGAGAAGAAGTACGTAGGAGGCGTTGCTCTGAACCGCTTTTTGTAGTCCCTGCTTCATCTTCTGCGAGTGGCAATCGAGATCGGTAGGAATGTGTTGATCGCGGAGGGTGGCGGCGAGGGTGAAGCAGCGGTCATTGGCCTCTTCGCAGAGAGAGAGGATGTAGACAAATGGCTTGCGCTCGGGAATATGGAGGGAGTTGCTTTCGACGACCGCTTTTAGGACGCGCTCGAGGCCAGTGCCGCAACCTACACCAGGAAGATCTGGGCCGCCGAAATTTTTCAGGAACCCATCGTAGCGCCCGCCGCCGCCGAGTGCGATCTGCCCTTCATTGGCGGTCACTTCAAAGACGGTCTGGTTGTAGTAGTCGAGTCCGCGGATGATGCGGCTATCAATGAGGTAGGGGACGTGTGTCTGCTCTAAGAGGTGGATGACGCGCTGGAAGCGGCGGTCGGCTTCAGGAGTGAGGTGGTCGAGGATTGAGGGGACATTGTGGAGTAGTGCGCGGTCTTGAGGATCTTTGGAGTCGAGGATACGCAGAGGGTTTTTGTGGAGGCGCACCTGGCTATCGGCAGAAAGCTTTGACTCTAGGGGGCGTAGAAAATCCAGGAGTGCGGTGCGGAACCGGTCGCGCGATTCGGTGTCGCCAAGACAGTTGAGTCGCACCTGCACTTTTTGGAGGCCGAGGCGGCGGTAGACAGTGCAGAGGAGATCGATCACCTCAGCATCTTGTTCTGGGCCGGAAATGCCTAGTGCCTCTATGCCGAACTGATGGTGTTGGCGGTAGCGACCTGACTGGGGGCGCTCGTAACGGAACATCGGCGCGATGTAGAAGAGTTTGTGGATAGAGCCGAGCTGAGGGAGTCGATTTTCTAATATGGCGCGCATGACGGGTGCAGTTCCCTCTGGACGTAGGGAGATAGAGCGGCCGCCTCGATCAAGGAACGTGAACATCTCTTTGGAGACGATGTCAGAGGTCTCTCCCACACCGCGATCGAAGAGCTCTGTGTTTTCATAGATCGGCGTGCGGATCTCTCCATAGCCATATTCGCGCGCGGTGGCGCGGATAATCTCTTCGGCAGTTTGCCAAAGTGAGGAGAGAAACCAGAGCTCTTGCGCTCCATATGGAAGGATGTCGAAGGTGCCTTTCGGGAGTTGAATGTCGCTCATTTTAGTGGTTGTAATGCGGTTTTAATCGATTTAATCTGCGCAATCCAGTGGGAGAGAATGCTTTTCTCTCCTTCGGCTTGGTGTATGGAGTAGATCTGGAAGATCAACTCCATGTAGGGGAAGGGGAGCCACTTCAGACCGGCCGACTCTTTGAGATAGTAGCCGAGAGTGTGTTCTTGGGCAGGAGGGTAGTTTTGGACCTCTTCGATGAGTTTCTGAAATAGCAGAGTTGTGGGAGCATTTTTTTTTAAACGGACCGCATCCTCTAAGGCATGGCGCCAGAGGAGAGAGAGGTGGCTTAGAAAGGTGGGGTCCTGACTGCGATCGTCATGAGTGAGGATTTGCAGAGACTCAAGGAGATGGGCGAGGTTTTTCCGGAGAGCTCGCTCTTCGGTAGGTGTCAATCCCTCTTTTGAGGTTGTCTCGAAAAGGGAAAAGACCTTATGGATCTTGTTTAGGAGGCGCAGAAGCAGGGTCGAGCGCCTGAAGCCTGGCAAGGGGCGGTCGGTGCGACTCTCCTTCTCATGGCTTTCCCTCTCAATCGGCTCAGCTCGATACTGATAGGGATCGGGAGGTCGTGGGGGTTCAAAAGAAGCCATAGCGCTTTTCTATGGTAAAAGGTTCTGAGAAAGATGTATACTTCTTCTGGATTGGATAATCGAATCGAGGGAATCTGATGTCTTTACGGGACATTTTGCAGCCGGCTCCATATCTCCCTGAGATCGAGGATCCCGCAGAGGTAAAGAAAAAATATACCTACTGGCGTTATCGCATCTTTCTGACGATGTATGCAGGGTATGCGTTCTTTTATCTGACGCGCAAGAGCCTCACGTTTGCCATGCCCGCACTGAAGGAGAGCCTTGGGTTTAGTACCTACGAGCTTGGGTTGCTGGGCAGCACGCTGAGTCTTGTCTATGGGGCGAGTAAATTTTTTAGCGGGATCTTGGGAGATAAGTCTAACCCGCGCTACTTCATGTCAACAGGTCTCATCTTGACCGGTCTCTGCAATTTTCTCTTTGGGATGTCTTCGGTTTTCTGGGTCTTTCTTCTTTTTTGGGGATTGAATGGCTTTTTTCAGGGATGGGGATGGCCCTCTTGCGCAAGGTTGCTGACCCACTGGTACTCCAAGTCGGAGCGAGGGCGCTGGTGGAGTTCTTGGAGCACCTCCCAAAATCTCGGTGGGGCAGTCATCCCCATTATCGCGGCGGTCTGCGCGCAATATCTGGGGTGGCGCTATGCTCTCTATATCCCTGGTGTTCTATGTATTGTGGTAGGGTTGGCTCTTATGTTTGGCCTGCGAGATACCCCCCGATCGCTTGGGCTGCCTGAGGTGGAGCGTTATCGCCAGGAGCCCGCAGCCAAGGCGGTACAAGAGGAGGTTGTCTCTTTGCCGGTTAAAGAGCTGTTATTCAAATATGTTCTTCGTAATCGTCCTGTGTGGATCCTCGCCTTTGCAGGCTTCTTCGTATATGTGATGCGGATTGCGATCAATGACTGGTCGATGCTCTATCTGGTAGAGGCGAAGGGCTACTCTAGCGTCTTTGCTAGCTTCTGTGTCTGCTGGTTTGAGATCGGAGGGCTTATGGGGAGTCTTACCGCCGGCTGGTGTTCTGATACTCTCTTCGGTGCGCGTCGCAACCCGGTGAATATTTTATTTACTGTAGGAATTCTTATTGCTATGACCATCTTCTGGATGGCGCCGATCTCTACGCCAATTCTCGATGCGGTCTTTCAATTTATTTTTGGATTCTTTATTTTCGGTCCTCAGATGTTGATCGGAATGACGGTAGCGGAGATCTCTCATAAAAAAGCAGTTGCGACCTCAACAGGCTTTGCGGGTTATGTCGCCTATCTAGGCGCTGCCGCTGCTGGTGGTCCACTGGGTGCTCTCGTGGCTACTTGGGGGTGGGGCTCGCTATTTTTCACTTTAACTATTTGTGGAGCAATGACGTTGGCTCTCTTTTTATCTCTCGGTATTACCGCTACCCGTTCCGAGAAAGAGGAAATTGCGGTATAATAAAGATATGGGGAAGTTAGTTGTGCTGACTAACATCCTTATATATTAACTTCTAATTAATGAAGCGAAGGAGTTTTTGTGAAACATCCCTCTCGTGAGTTGCCGATACGATTAAAGATTGAGATGGCTCAAGCTGTTGCTTCCATCATCAAGTCTCTCCATCAAGGTCAAGATTCTTCTCTACACATGATGATCGACGATTTAAAGGCGCATGCGCTCTTTATGGATGAGTCGATCCAGCAGGGGGTTTTGGCTTTTTCAGAACAGGTTCTCTTTCAGATGGTTTACGATCCGTGGCATGCGGTGACGATTCCGGTAGAGAATGCTGCGGACCAGCTGGTTGAAGAGTTAGGCTTCTGTCCTCCGCCCTACGTATTTCGAATCGGCTGAGAGTTTCTCACGACAAGTGGGAGATTCAATTTCTTGACGAGGCTCATTGTGAGAAAGAGGCCGCTTATCGATCTGTGTGTCGAGCGATACGGTTGTCTTTAGGGAATAGTTGAGTATGTAACCGCTGGTGGCAGCTGCATTAAGAACCGCTTCTTCTGATAGGTTTTTAGGAGAGGCGCTATCGTTTAATTCAAACCACAGCTCTCCTACTTTTCTGTAGTTTGTGTAGTGGCCAAATTTAGGAGTGGACCCTATATGGTTGGTGATGGATGTTAAATTGTAAGTGATGAGACCTGCGTCGGTGGTCTGAATGTCTACCTGCGGCGGAATGGGGTAATCTGTATAGAGTTTTTTCAGATCGTTATTGAATCTCAGCAACTGCACTATGAAAGAAGGAACGGCATTTTGTAGATGTAAGGTTGTTTGGACTGTCTCTATTTCATAGGTAAGATTCCCTTGGTTGTCGAGAATAAGGATGCTGTTCCCATCTAAGCCGGCTTTTTTCAGTTCTTCTGGATGAGGAGAGTTAAAGTAGGTCTCGATGGATTCATTGAGGGGGAGAGGGATGTATGTCAAAGGCGCTGTTTTGGGCTCACGTCCTGGTCTTCTGAATTCGATCCGCATTTTATAGTCGTTGGGAAGTAGATCGAGTAGGACGTTGAGGGCTTCTGATGCATCTTGTTGGCCTGCTCCAAGACTGGACTGTAACTCTGTTAACATTGAGCGAATTTTGCGGACGTTATTTTCGAGTGTGCCATTTTGATGCAATATAGCGATTGTCTTCCAAATTTTTGGTGCATTCTCCGATTGCTCTGCCCAGTCCATCCAGACTTTGTTATTTAAAATCATCTGCAAATTCGCAATGAGAAAGCAGTCGCTGCCTGAACTATTTTTCAATCCATAGGGCTGTCCTGAGGTAATAAGAGGCGTAGAGTTGAGGCTGTTATCCTGAGGGTTGTGGTTAGAATACATCGAAGCAGTGTAGGAGCTTGTATTTTGCGTGTGGTTGATGTCCTTAGGGGTAGTATCGGAAGAGCCGAATAGGTGGTAGACAACCGCCTCTATTAAAGCGATGAGTCCGCCAAGAATGGGAATAGATTCTAGATATCCAATGACTTGGTGGCCAAGGCGGTTCTTCGGATTTGTGCCGGCGAGCTCAAAATGGCGCTCAGCAAAAATAGAGCCAGATAAAGTGAAAAGAACCCAAAGATCTTCCAGCTCCGATCGGGGTTTGTGCCAATAGTCAAAAGGCCTATACTGCGCGGAGTGTCGTTCTAGAGAAATACTCATTGTAGATATTGTAATAAATTGTCATGTAAAAAACCATGTTAATCACATAATTATTAAATTATTTACAATAACATGCTCAAGGGTTATTTGTATACACACATGCAGTGCTGTCTAATGTGAGGCGTAGTCCTTCGGAGAAGTCAGTAGAGGGGCGCCAGTTGAGTTCGCGGCGGATCTTGGAGGAGTTGATGGCATAGCGGTAGTCGTGGCCTGGGCGGTCAGGGACGAACTGGATCTGGAGCTCTTGGGAGAGGAGTTGAGAGATCTCTGCCGCAATTTGGAGGTTGGTGCGTTCGGTATCGCCGCCGATATCGTAGGTCTCTCCGGGGCGACCGGAGCGGGCGATGCGCCAGATGGCGTCGATATGGTCGTCGACGAAAAGCCAGTCGCGGATATTGTGGCCGGTTCCATAGATTGGGAGGGGGTGTCCTTCAAGCGCGCAGGAGATCAGGCGGGGGATGAGCTTTTCTGGATGTTGGCCGGGACCGTAATTATTGCTGCAGTGAGAGATGGTGGTCGAGATCTGATAGGTATTAGCGTAGGCGCGGACAAAGTGGTCGGAAGCGGCCTTGGAGGCGGCGTAGGGGGAGTTAGGGCGGTAGGGGGACTCTTCGGAGAAGAGGCCAGTGGGACCAAGGGAGCCGTATACTTCGTCAGTAGATACATGGTGAAAATGGATGTGAGGAAGTGTGCGAACAACCTCTAGAAGGGATAGGGTGCCTTTAACATTGGCTTCGAGAAACGGGGCGGCATTTTCGATGCTGCGGTCCACATGGGTCTCTGCGGCAAAGTGGAGGATGGTATCGACCTGCTCTTCGCGGCAGATAGCTTCGACGAGGGGGCGATCATTGATATCTCCGTGAACAAATCGGTAGCGAGAGTCATCTGGATGGTGGGCAGTGGCGGCGTATGTGAGGCGGTCGAGATTGATGATTCGGCGCTGAAGGGGGAGGCGGAGGAGGAACCGGACACAGGCGGAGCCGATGAAGCCGGAGCCTCCGGTGACTAGAATAGTATTACAGAGACGCATGGAGATACTCTTGAAGGGCGTCTTGCCAAGGGCGGAGTTTGGGGAGATGGTAGCTCTCTAAAGCGGAATAGGCGGGGCGTTTTGCCGGAGTGCGGAAATGGATGGCGGAGACGGACTCCACTCTGCCGGGAATCTGGCTAAGTTTTTGGACAGCGCAGGCAAATTCGTAGCGACTTGTGGAGCCGCTATTAGTTATGTGGAAGATTCCGGAGCGGGGGAGCAGCTTGATTAGGATTTTGCAGAGGTCGAGTGTGTAGGTTGGGGAGCCGATCTGATCTTGGGCGGCTTGGATAGGTTTGCCTGCTTTAAGGTTATCGAGGACGCGTTGTGCAAAGTGGTTGCTTCCAGGACCAAAAAGCCAGGCAGTGCGGACGATGCAGAGGTTGCATTGGAGCTCGAGTAGCCGTTCTTCACCTTCGAGCTTGTGGGCGCCGTAGATGTTCACGGGTGCGGTGGGGTCCTCTTCACGGTAGGGAGTTCTGCGCGACCAGTCGCCGCCGAAGACATAGTCTGTTGAGATGTGAAGAAGGGGGACGCCAAGCTCTTTGGCAATCTGGCCGACATGGATAGCGCCAAGAGCATTAAGTGCGTAGGAGAGTCTGGGGTTCTCCTCGGCGACATCGACATGGGCTAGGGCGGCGCAATTGACGATATGAGTGATCTCGGGGTGTAGGCGCGTATAGGCGCGCAGAGAGTCGAGCTGTGTGATGTCAGCTTCGGCATGTGTAGAGCCGCAGTAGGGAATCTTCTCTTTTGTAAGTGCAGAGAGAAGTGAGCGGCCGAGGAAGCCGCGCGAGCCGATTATCCAGATGTGCATATGGCGAATACCTCTTTAAATAGGGGGCTGGTCTGGTCGCGTTGGGAGACGATGGGAGTGGTAGAGGGCCATGGGATCTGGAGATCGGGGTCATTCCAGCGGATGGAGCGCTCTAAAGTGGGATCATAAGGGGTGCTCACTTTGTACTGTACATAGGCGGTGTCGCTAAGGACGCAGTAGCCGTGGGCAAATCCGTCGGGGATGAAGAATTGGGAGAGCTCTTCGCTATCGAGTTCTAGAGCTTCCCACTGTCCAAAGGTTGGCGAGTTGGGGCGGCAGTCGACAGCGACGTCCCAGATGGCGCCCTGCACAATAGAGATGAGTTTTGCCTGTCCTAGAGAGAGGTGGAGTCCGCGGATGACGCCCTTGCGTGAAAAGGCGAGGTTGTCTTGGACAAATTGAGTAGAGATATTCAGCGCCTCATAGAGGGGTTTGCGGTAGCTCTCGAGAAAAAAGCCTCGCTCATCATCGAAGCGCTGTAAGCGGAGCCGCTTGAGTCCAGCGAGGCGCAGGGAATCTATTTGCATCGGTATATAGAGTAGCTGAAGAGTCAAATTTGAGGGAAAATCTCTATTAGTTTCTCTTCTATTTTTGTGGATTGATTTTCCGACATCTTATTGAAAACTAGGGTGATTGATGAATCTGACAAGATGTCAACGCGTCCAATCGGCCCTTTGGTTTCACTGCAGTTTTGGTTATTATTCGGACCGAGCCAGCCAGAGCCTTTTAGCTGATGAGCATTTGCTAGCCATCGGATATTTTTCTGTGGGGTGCATTCAGAGTTGTGGAGATATTTAAAAATTTCATCAGCTACAGATACCAGAGATTCTAGTGAATAGCGGCCCGATTGGATGGTCACGCCACCAGGTATCTGATGTTTTGTGAATTTGCCATTCTCTTTCATGTAGAAGGTTATTTGCAGTCTATCTTTGGAATCTCGTCGTGTTACGAACAATTGCACCGATTTTACGTGGTCTAAAGCTGCATTCTGTACGCTATTTCTTAGTGCGGTTGCTCGGATGAAGAGATCGGCCAATACCGTATCTACTTTATCTCGTAGGCTGGAGTTTAACTCATGGAAACGGATAGATAGCTTTCGCTCTGTTAAGTAGCCATAGACGGTGTGAATGGAGCCGGCGCTATGGACAGGTTCTGCTTCATCATGGAGCAGGCACCAGCTGGAGCGAGCGCCCTGTTTTGGGATCATCGTATTTTTGGCAAAATCGCCTTCCAAGGGACGAAATTGGACAGCACTCTGAGTGGTGCAGCCGGCATTGTAGAGTCGCTGCAGAATCGAGGTTGCTGCGAGTTGTATAACGGCTATTTCCTCATTGGTTTCATTAGATGGTACAGCTCCATTGATGGCATGATATTTTAGGAGCGCGTGATGCTCTTCCAGATCAAATACGATCTGCGCATTTATGATCTCGAATGCCTTAATGTGGGTTTTCATGCAGTATTCGCCCGGATCGATTGTGCAAGTAGATCCCTGCGGAGTGGTAGTGGTAAAAAGGTCTATTGGTATTAGTGACAAAGAGGATGTAGTCATAGAGTTCCCTAAAGGGGGTTATTAGTGATTTGAGACCGGCCCTGCTATATACTCCTTCCAGTTCAAAGGCACCCAAGAGGATTAATTCAAAGCCTCGGGG
>CAZEZK010000045.1:0-12638 GCA_964516935.1 uncultured bacterium | reverse complement strand
TGGAAGGAGTATAGACTGCTGAAAGAGGTTGAGCTGGCGTTCGAGTTCTCTCTTTTCCCAATGGAATGCCTGCTTCTCCCAGCGGGCGCGGTCGATGCGGCCGGTGAGCACATAGCTCGGCAAGGCTGTTGTCCAGGGGTGTGATTCGCCGAGCAGATTGGAGAAGTGGGATGTTGCAGCATCTGCACCACGGGTGGCTTGGATGGCTGCTCCATAGACGAAATGGAGCGGAGCTCGCTCATTTTTTCGGAGCGCTTCTGGATAGCGGTCTAAGAGGGAGAGAGCTTCTGTGCCGCGTCGATCTAAAAGAAGGAGCCATGCATAGAGAGCGTCGAATGTGGGGTGGGCCCGTTCGGGTAGCTCATGGAGCTCTAGCCGTTTTTTTAGAGCCAGTGCCCAGGTGAGATCGCCCGCAGCTAATGCTCGGCGTAAGAGAGAGGAGAGGGAGCGGATATGGAACCACTCTAGCTTTTGTGGAAGGGCGCGAAGCCACTTCTCTGCGCCTTTTAGGGAAAATGCCGCGGTGAGGGCGGCGGCGCGCTCCTTGGACATGCAGTGGCTCCAGTCGCCCGGTTCCAGCTCATCGAGTTCTAGTAGGGCAAAGAAGAGGTTCCCGAGGAGAACTTCAGAGAGATTTTGTTGTTTCAATCCCTCTTTCACCATGTCTGTGAGTGCGGACGCCTTCTTAAGCCAGAAGGCGAGTATAATTTTGGTCTGATCCTCTGGGCTCTCCTCTAAGAAAAAGAGCGGCTCCCAGTGGGTCTGTAGAGTTGTGAGCAGAGTTTGTGCTGCAGAGAGTTCAAAGAGTTGCGGTGTTTGGCGGAGAGCGAGAAGGATCATCCGGTAGGCCGCCTCACGGCAGTTGAGTGAGCTCTCATGCATGCGGTAGAGGATCTGCTCATGGACCATTGGTTGGAGCGGATGTTTGGGGAATTTTTTTGCAGCCTGTTCCAAACATTTTGCCTCCTCTTCAAATTCAGCGAGCTCCTTATGAACAAGCGATTTCCCGAGATATTCAAGAGGGGCGCCAGAGCTGTTGTGCAGTTGCGAGAACTCTGTGAGAGCCTCTTGAGGAAGACCCTTTTTAAGGAGCGTTAATCCTGCGCGGAAGAGCGCTTCGCGCCCCTCAGCTCTACCAGGAAAGGATTGACCGATGCGGCGATATTCCTGCAGTGCAAAGTCATAGAGTCCATTCGCGAGGAGAGCATTTGGCAGTGCGAGGCAGTTAATCCAGATGTTATGGCTGCCGCTGTGAATTCTCATAGGACGTAAATCGCATGCCTCATCCTTGGTAAGGAGGCCGATATGGCCGCCGCTTACGGGTAGGTGCGATGCGTAGGAGAGTGCTAGCTTGCCATCGACGAAGAGCTGGATGCGATCTCCGCCAGTCTCGATCTTGATCTGATGCCATTGGCCTGACTTTAGGAAGAGCTCTTTCTGTTCCAGAACTTGCGCCTTATTGCGGAAGATGCGGAATCCGGGGGCGGCCTCGGAGCCGAGCCATAGGCCATAGCCCTCTTCAAGCGTTGGACTGCGCGGATGGGGTAGATGGAGAAGGATTCCTATCCCTTGCCCCTTCTCATGGACGCGTAACTCTGTTGAGAGCTGCAGCTGGCTGGGGAAGGATTGTTGCGAGATGCGGCAGAAGGCCCACTCGGTGAACTCCAGATGGTTGGCTAGCGCACTGTGTCTTGAGAGGGAGATATGTTCTTGAAAGGCCCAGTCGTTATTGCATCTTGTATTGAGCTCTGCGAGGAGGCGCCACTCCGGACGTCCTTCGGTGTAGTGTTTGATGTCGGCGATCAGTTCGTCGGCAGTCTGGTAGCGATCTGCTTCAGAGTAGGCGAGACATTTTTTACACACCTGTGACAACTGCATAGGGATCTCTCGGTAGGGAGCCAGTTCGATCGGATCGATGAGTGTCTCATCCGCCGCCTGTTGCTGGAAATGGGAGAGCGTTTTGCGGTGGAAGGGTAATTGCAGTGTTAGGAGCTGATAGAGGATCACGCCGAGCGCGTAGAGGTCGGCCTGCGGGGTTGATTTACCCGTAAGCCGCTCGGGTGCCATATAGGCCAGTGTGCCTGCTACCTTGCCGTTAGGGCTTGGCGGCCGCATCTTCTCTTCAACGAAGTTTGCGATACCCCAATCGAGGATGAAGAGCTCTCCATACTTCCCGACCATAATGTTTTCTGGTTTTAGATCGCGATGGATCACTCCCATTGAATGGGCGTAGGAGACCCCTTCGCAGATCTGGAGGAAAATACGAGCCAGGGCGGGGATCGAGCTGCCGAGTGGATGGGGCTGGCCGCCTGCCTTTTCTTGCTCCCGCGCGGTGCGCAGGATGTTTCGTAGAGTCTCTCCCTCGACAAAAGGCATTGTGTAGTAGACCTCTTTGGGGTCTTGATGGATTGAGTAGACCGGGATGATCGATGGGTGGGCGAGTCGGCTGGCGATCGTAGCCTCTTTCAAAAATCGCTTTAGTAATGAGGGGTGTTTTTGGGTAAGAGATGGGAGGATCTGCTTAATCGCAATGGTGCGTCCGCAAGAGGGATCCTCTGCGCGAAAAACCGCCCCCATACCGCCCTTCCCAAGGATTCCTAGGATGCGGTAGGGTCCAATCGCCTTTGGTGTTTCCATAACAGACGGAGCTTAGCGCTTTAGGCGAAAAAAACCAAATCTTCAGGTTGTTTATGTATATTTTGCAGGGCTGATTTGAGTGTAGAAAATATTTAAGATAAGCCTTCTGAGAACTTCAATAGGGGAGAGAATGGTGAGTACGAAGGAGTTGACGCTAAGGTCGAAGTGTCGATTGCTTTCTCTCATAGACTTTTTGAAAGCGCAGAATATGAACATCGCAACATGATAGATGGTTTCAGTGATAAGCGTGATTGGTAGGGGGAGAATGGCAAATGTCGTTACGATCCGCTTTCCGATGAGTTTGAGAATACCTTCGTCCTGGTCTCTCCACTGGAATAGAGGGTTGTAAATTTCGCGATATGTGATAAATGCAGAACCGTAAGGTGTCATAATTAGATCGTTCAATTAAATGGTTGCGTTAATTTTAACACACTTTTGTTATTTGCGTAAATTTAAAAAAAATAATAAGGTACCAAAATTGATCCCCTGCCCTTGTTGGGAGACCTGCAAGGTCAGCAGAAGGAGCTCTGCTCCTTCAACCTCGGCAAAGGGCCGAGGCCCTTTGCAAACCCATGCGGGTTGCAAGGGAGCTGGCTCCCTTGCCGGGATCAGAAGGGCGGAGCCCTTCTAATGGACTTTGCAGGTGTCTTGATCTCATGCCGAGGTTTTGAATCAAGCCTCGGCATTTGTTCTATTTTCGGCAATCGCTATAGAATGAGCATCATGTCTAAGAAGCAGACCATTTTAACGGGCGATCGCCCGACCGGAAAATTACATTTAGGTCACTATGTCGGCTCCCTGGCCGCTCGGGTAAGATTGCAATCGACCTACAACCAGTTTATCATCATCGCCGATGCTCAGGCGCTGACCGACCATGCGGATAATCCGACAAAGGTGCGCAATAGCATTTTGGAAGTGGCTCTCGACTATTTGGCTGTGAGGATTGATCCTGCGCAAAGCACGATTTTTATCCAGTCGATGGTGCCGGCTCTGCATGAGCTGACCAGTTACTATTTGAATCTGGTGACCTGGAATCGACTCAAGCACAACCCTACTGTTAAGGCAGAGATCCAGCAGAAGGGGTTTGGAGAGGAGGTGCCTGCGGGGTTCATGGTCTATCCAATATCGCAAGCGGCGGACATCACCGCTTTCCAAGCCGATCTGGTGCCAGTGGGGGATGATCAGCTGCCGATGATTGAACAGACCAATGAGATCGTTCGTAAATTCAACCGTATGTACAACTGCGATGTATTGCGGGAGGTGCAGGCGATGGTGGCAAAGGTCTCGAGACTGCCCGGCATTGATGGAAAGGCAAAGATGAGCAAGAGCCTTGGCAACTGTATCTACCTCTCAGATCCAGAAGATGTTCTGGCTAAAAAGGTTAGGGGGATGTACACCGATCCGAATCATCTACGCGTGGAGGATCCGGGCCGCGTCGAAGGGAACCCCGTCTTTACCTATATGGATGCGTTCCATCCCGATCCGGTGAAGGTTGCTGAGCTGAAGGCACACTATGAGCGCGGGGGCTTGGGGGATTCGGTGGTGAAACGAGAGTTGCTAGATGTGCTCTGCGCCTTCCTGGCTCCGATTCGCCGGCGACGAGAAGAGTTCTCGCAGGATCTTCCCTTTGTGCAGAATATTTTAATGCAGGGGACAGAGGTTGCGATAGAGACTGCGAACGAAACGCTACAGCGCGTCCGTGGTGCAATGGGCATTGATTATCAATCGATGCCTCTCTATTCTCCAGTTCACAATGGCTGAAAAGACCGAACAGGCGACGCCGAAGAAGCTTCGCGACGCGCGCAAGAAAGGGCAGGTTGCGAAGTCGCAGGACATGCCCTCCTCGCTCACCTTTGTGACGTCGCTGGCCATGGTCATGGGGATGGCTACATATCTCTATGAAACTGTCGGTGGCTACCTGATCCAGTCATTCCGCACTGTCGGCGAGCCGGGTGATCTACGCTCAAAAATCCCAGGGATCGCCTATCAAGCGGTCATCACCATTCTAGAATCGAGCTGGCCGATCATGCTGATCGTGTCGATTGTGGGTGTGATTGTAAATTTTCTTGTCGTCGGTCCCGTCTTTTCTATGGAAGCGATGAAATTCGATTTCAAAAAGCTCAATCCGATAGAGGGAATCAAGCAGAAATTTAAAGTAAAAGTGCTTGTGGAGCTGCTTAAGTCGATCGCAAAGATTACTGGCGCTGCCATTATTATCTCTCTGATTATCAAAGATATGTTGGGGCAGATTATCTCCTCTGCGGCGATGCCTGTGATCGGGACGGTGATAATTGTCTCCGATTTTATCATTCGCGCGACGGTTCAGGTGGGGATCTTCTTTTTGCTCGTCGCTCTTTTTGACCTCTTTTTCCAAAAGAAGAACTTTGCCAAAGAGATGAAGATGGAAAAATTTGAGGTGAAACAGGAATATCGGGATACAGAGGGAGATCCGCAAATTAAGGGAAAACGGAGGGAACTCTCTCGAGAGATTGCCTATCAGGAGGGGCCTGGAGCAGCTCGTGGAGCGCGGGTGATTGTCACAAACCCAACCCATATTGCGGTGGCCTTAAAATACCATAAACAAGACCAGCCGACGCCGATTATTTTGACGATGGGGCAGGGGGTAGTGGCTGAACGGATTATGAAGGTTGGAGCGGAGCATAATGTCCCGATTATGAGGAACGTAGATCTTGCTCGAAAGCTGTTTGGAACTGGTGTCGTGGGTCAATATATTCCTGAAGATACCTACGAAGCGGTCGCTGAGATTCTGAAATGGATTGAAGCATTACAGGAAAACCCAGATATTGATACTGAGCTCTTCAGATTATGAATACCTTTATCCATCGCCTAGCCAATGCTCTGAGTAGTAAGCGTATTTTAGATACGATCTCACGATCGAGCGACCTGATCCTAGCCGTCTTTGTGATCATCATCATCATGTCGCTGATCTTCCCCGTGAACCCTCACGTGATCGACGTCATGATTTCGATCAATTTGATGGTCTCGGTTACGATCCTTTTTGTCGCGCTCTATATTCAAAAAGCAGTTCAACTCTCGATGTTCCCCTCAATCCTTCTCATTACGACGCTCTATCGTCTAGGGGTGAACATTGCTTCGACACGCCAGATCCTGCTTCATGCCTACGCTGGGGATATCATTCACGCCTTCGGAACCTTCGTGGTCGGGGGGAACTATGTAGTCGGTCTTGTCGTCTTCTTAATTATTACGATCGTGCAGTTCATCGTTGTGACCAAGGGGGCCGAGCGGGTTGCTGAAGTCGCTGCCCGATTTACTCTCGATGCGATGCCCGGAAAGCAGATGAGTATCGATGCCGATCTGCGTGCCGGTACGATCGACCAGAAACAGGCGCGCGAGCTCCGTCTTGGCCTAACAAAAGAGAGCCAGCTCTATGGAGCGATGGACGGCGCCATGAAGTTCGTAAAGGGCGATGCTATTGCGACCATCGTGATCGCCTTGATCAACATTGTAGGGGGGTTGATTATTGGGAATATGATCCATGGTATGACGCTCGGCCAATCAGCCCAGGTCTATACTCTTCTGTCGATTGGGGACGGTCTCGTATCCCAGATCCCTTCGCTGATGATTGCGATTACCGCGGGTATCGTCACAACGCGTGTCTCTAGCGAGCGCAAGGATGCCCACCTAGGTCAGGAGATCTCCGAACAGATCCTCGGTCAGCCCAAGGCCCTCATGATTGGCGGAGCCGTTCTCTTTTTAATGGCGTGGATCCCAGGCTTTCCTGCTGTGCCATTTTTGCTTCTTTCTCCGATATTAGGTGGTCTCGGCTTTAGATTCTGGAAAAAGGCTGCGGCAGCCCCTGGTGCAGCTGCGATGACCACTATGGAGACCGATGTCGAGGGGCACGCAATTGTGAGCGGTGGCGCGGAGGAGTATGCCCTTACACTCCCTGTGGTGCTCGAAGCGGGTACAGCCATCTCTCAGCTGATGACCAAAGATAAGCAGGGACAGACCTTTATCGACCAGATGGTCCCCAAGATGCGCCATGCGCTCTACCAAGACCTCGGCGTGCGCTTCCCAGGCGTCCACGTCCGCATCCAGTCGCCTACCCTGGAACCAAATGAGTATGCAATCCACCTCAATGAGGTGCCGATCGTGCGCGGGAAAATTATCCTGGGCCATCTCCTGACAAATGAGTCGGAAGAGACTTTGCGCCGCTACAGTATTCCCTATATCTCCGCAGGCGGGACGATGGGGATGCCAGCGATCTGGGTTGAGGAGAAATATCAGGAGATTCTTCAGAAGGCGGGGATCCGCTGCTGGACAGGTTTAGAGGTGATCATCCTCCACATCTCGAAATTCTATCGCCAATACGCAAGTGAATTCCTCGGTATCCAAGAGGCGAGGGCGATGCTAGAGTTTGTCGAGAAGTCCTTCCCCGATCTTGTGAAAGAGGTGACGCGTCTTGTGCCTTTGCAGAAATTGACAGAGATTTTGCGCCGCCTTGTGCAGGAGCAGATCTCCATTAAAGATCTGCGCACAATCCTCGAATCGCTTAGCGAAACTGCGCAGACCGAAAAAGATACCGTCGTGCTGACGGAATATGTGCGCTCCGCACTGAAGCGCTACATCAGCTACAAATACTCTCTTGGGCAGACCGTGCTCTCCGTCTACCTTCTCGATCCAGAGATTGAAGATATGGTGCGCGGCGCGATTAAGCAGACGTCGGCGGGCTCCTTTTTGGCGCTTGATCCCGATTCTGTTCAGCTCATTCTCCATGCAATGCGCAATACGATTGTGCCTCCCGTACCGGGTGCCCAGCCGCCAGTCCTTCTCACCACGCTCGATGTGCGTCGTTTTGTGCGCAAGTTGATTGAGAATGAGTTCCCCGATCTCTCCGTCGTCTCCTATCAGGAGATCGTCTCTGAGATTCGACTGCAACCGTTGGGACGTATCCAGTTGACATAAGCTGGTATCTTTGGGTCTTCACCTGGTATGAAGCTCTGTGGTGAATTTTTCCTAGACTAGCATTACATGTATGATAGGATAACCTTTATGACCTCTGAAATCGGTCCTATAACTCCTAGTGATGCGCCGCGCACGACTCCATCGACTTCAGTACCTGATTCAAAATACATCCTACAGGTGGAGAGCGCAGAGAGTATGGATGACGATGTCAATATCGAGTGGAGCAATCCTTGGGCTCGCCTCGCTGGGAACGCGCGTCGATTAGAGGACCGACTCGTAGAAGAGGTCCCCATAGAGAGTGCAGAGGAGGAGTCTTTCCTTAGTACATCGCAGATCGAGAAGGCAGCGGCTGCGATGGAGGCAGGTAACGAGGAGATCCACGCTCGTTCGCTATTGATCCTCCTAGGTCGTCTTTCAGTACGCGATACTCCTGATGATGTGATGCGTAAGTTGCGCGAAGCCTTCCCAGACTTTTCCCTTGCTGACGAGGCGCTTGAGTTTCTCCTTAAAGCCTCCTCGGCAGATACCCGTGAGGCCGTGCGCGGCGCGCAACAGCAGTTTCGCTCCATCTATGACCGTGAAATCCGTGCAGGGCGCAATATTCAGGTACAGGCACAGATCTTCTCGAAGGAGGGGCTCGGCACGCCAACCACCCTGCGCGAACTCTATCGTGATATCGTTCTGAACCCTCGCGAACCTCTCAAACTTTTTGATGAGCTTACCAAGCTCTTCTCTTATGGCAAGATGAACTCTGCGATTCGCTTCTTGCTCCATGCACTTGGAGACGATATGAAGGCAAAGGGGCCCACCATCTCTCGCGGAGAGCTCAGTCGCCTGCTTGACGATACCCGCTCTCTGCAGGGGATTCTTGGAGTCTACCGTTTCTTTCAGTCTAGGATGCGTATGATCCGTATGCAGCTCGAGGCTTCAAGTCCCGATGAGCGCGTCACAATTACCTTTGAAGACCTTGCGAAGGGATTTATTCGCCTTCTTGGCGAGCGCTACGTCTCTCCAGACAAGCTACTGCTGCTCTCCAAACAGCTCGGTATCTCCAACCAGCTGATGCTCCAGATCCTCGTATTTACCCAGATGCATGAAGGGCTGAAGCAGACGTTTGGAGGTTACTATCGCAATGCGCAACACCGTGAGGAGCTGCGTCAGGCCCTCTTGAAGACAATGGAGCAGCTCGAAGATCAGCTGGAAGACGAAGAAGAGGAGGAGAAAGAGGGTGAGTAGCGACGTCTTTGCAGAGCTCCTACAGGAGTTAGGTCTACAGCTCGATATGGAGCTCCATGTAGATAAACATTATAGCTGTAGCTTGCGTATCTCCGACAGGTTCACTGTGCAGTTACAGTTGGACTCTGCTCAGGAGCGTCTGCGCATTGTCGCCAAGATCTTTGAGCTGCCGCCTGGCTCTTTTCGGGAGCTTGTGCTGCGTGATGCGCTCAAAGCGAATGATGCCGGAGATTTTCCCTATATCCTCGGCTATTATCCACCCAAAAATCAGCTGGCGCTCTTCCAGAGCTATCCACTTCCGCAGCTAAATGGGGAGAAGCTCGCTTACATGCTCGGCCCCTTTATTGCCTATGCAGAGCTCTGGTACGAGGCACTCTCTCGCGGGCGCAGCTCCCCATGAATAGCGAACGGCACTGGGCAAAGATCGGCAAACATCCCCACCATGGCATCGCGCTGCCCCTCTCAGCGCTTCACTCCAAAACCAGTTGCGGAATCGGAGAATTTTACGATCTTCTGCCGCTATTTCCTTGGCTCCGATCGGTTGGGTTCGATTGTCTGCAGCTTTTGCCGCTCAACGACAGCGGTGACGACCCTAGCCCCTACAATATCGTCTCTTCACAAGCGCTCAATCCTGCCTATATCACCCTCAGCGCGCTTCCAAACCTCGACCGCTGGCCCGATTTGCATAAGGAGATGGAGTATCTGCAAGAACTCACCAAATTGCCCCAGGTCGCCTACGGCGAAGTGCGTCGACGTAAACTCCAGTGGCTCGCCAGCTATTTCAAGTGCGCCGTGCCGCCACCCGCGCCCATCCCGCCCTATGCCCAGTTCCTTTCAGAGCGTGATGGCCACCCTCCCGAGTTTTACGCCTTTGTCCAACAGCTCTGTGTGCAGCAGCTTAGCCATGTAAAGGCTGAGGCAGAGCGTGCCGGAATCCTGCTCATCGGCGATCTTCCACTGCTCGTCAACTCCCACAGCGTAGATCGCTGGGAAGAGCCCTCTCTTTTTCTCTCCGGTACTAGTGTGGGTGCCCCTCCTGACATCTACAACACCCAAGGACAGAACTGGGGGTTGCCCGCTTACAATATCCGCCGTTTGCGCGAAACGCACTTCGCCTGGTGGAAGCGTCGACTCACGACGATCGAGCGCTTTTTTCATATCTATCGTATCGACCATGTTGTTGGACTCTTTCGGCTTTGGTTGATCCCTGAGGGAAAACTTCCGAAAGATGGCGCCTTTGTTCCTGAAGATTTTCAAGTAGAGCTCAAGCAGGGGAGAGAGTTTCTTGAGATGATGCTCCATTCGACAGAGCTCCTGCCTATCGCAGAGGATCTAGGTGTTATCCCCAATGAGGTGGATCAGGCTCTCCACGAGATGCAGATCTGCGGGATGCGCATCTTGCAATTCCATCTCCACCAGCCAGAGACAACTCCATTCCATCTTGTCTCGCTTTCCACACACGACACTCCACCCTTTGCCCTCTGGTGGCGCGACTACCCTCATGAAGCTACCCCCTTTGCTAAAGCTAGAGGGTGGGGCTATCAGCCTCAATTCAACCACCACCAGCGCCTTGCAGTCCTCCGAGAAGCGCACCAAGCTAAAGGAATTTTTCACATCAATCTCCTTCAAGAGTATCTCGCCCTCTTCCCAGAGCTCTGCCATGCCCATATCGAGGAGGAGCGCATCAATGTTCCCGGTCAGCTCCTCGCCTCAAATTGGACCTACCGATACATCCCTTCTATTGAGAAGTTGATCGCCCACAAACAACTAACGGAAGTATTAAGTTTATTAATAATATGACAATTAAGTATAATCAACTCATGAAATTTAAATTACCAAGAAGCAACATAGGTCAAGAATTAATAATATTTATCACTCAAGAGTTGAGACGGCTTAAGAAGGTTGTTCCAAAGGTGACAAAAAATAATTTAGAAGAGATGGCGACCATTTGCCGGGCGATAGAAGAGACTGGACTTCCTAGCTATCTCGCTCTCAAGAAATTGCCCAGAGATCTTGGGTATGGGATATTTTTACGACCCGACGCCAAGCCTATTTTGAAGGGGCAGATGATTGCTCCCTATTCTGGTAAGTTCTATCTGGCGCCCCAGTTTGAGCCCGATGATTCCGACTATGCATTTGCGCCACTCTCTCAGATCCGCCTCTCTAAAGAGGACCATGAGATTTTCGGCGGCGATCGCCCATGGCATCCGCGCCGCTATTATGAGATCCTCGTCGATGCAGCGAAGATGGGGAACTTTACTCGATTTATCAACCACTCTGCCAAGCCCAATGTTATTGCGGATGAGTTTGCAGTTCCTTCCAACTCCTACGGTCTCACACCTGCACCGATAGAGATCGTCTATATGGCTCGAAAGACCATCCATCCCGGCGAGCAGCTTCTCGTCTGTTACGAAGGCGAAGCTGACTCCTATTGGGGTGTTGTGGGGATTAAGCCACTCCCGATCGTTCCCCGTACATTCCGCCTCGACGCCTCCATGAAGGTGATAGGCGAGTGCCCGTAATAACGGGCACTGTAGCGGCGTTTGCTTTTAGTTTAATCGCCCTTTCTTTTTCCGCATTTCCCACATCGACCAAACCAATCATGGTAAGTGAGTTCTCCGCATCTATTACACCAAAGGATGTTGTAAACGCCGTTGTCTTTTGATCTCTCCTGCGAAGCTACCTTTATGTAGACTCCTTGTGAATCACAGAATAGCTCTGGTAAGGGCATTTTCTCATTCGTATCGTCAACAACATATATGAGGTCATTCTCAATAGTTAACCGATCTCCTTTTAAGTAGACCCGCTCTTCTTGACATCCTCGTACCCATGAAGCATTATTTTCAGTGAATTCCTGAAAACGAGTTGTTGGAGATGCTTCGATGGTCATTATGGTAACGCCTGCTAGGCAGAACATTGTATTTTTCATTGTGCTTTTCCTCCTTAAAATAAAAAAAAGACTTACGCAGTCTGCCAGTTTTATTTTTTTCTTGTCAACGATCTTAGTGGGTTGTGAGCGAAGGGATGACGCTACTCATCAACGAGAGCTGATCACTGGATTTTTTAAAGAGCTATTGATCGATCATGGAGGCGCTTACACTCTATTTGGATCAAAACCTATGACTATAGAATGTCTAGCTTATTATACTCCGGAAGAGCAGTTATTGCTGCAAATATACCTAGAAGAGCATTCAGATCTTGATTATGTGACGGTAGATAGAAAGTTTGAAGAGGGCTGGGCTGAATGGCGGAAGTTTTCACATGCTCCATTGAATAAGAAATATGTATTTCTGCAGAGGCAGGGGAAAATTTTCGATGAACTCGTTTTTATGAATGTGAATAATATGATCTCTGTAATCGAGGAAAACCGCAATTTTTTCGAAAAAATTTGCGGTGAAAATTTTTCGATATTAGAAGTTGAACAAAAACTGCGTAGCGGGGATCGAGAATTTCTTAGCCTACTAACGGATGATTACATAACTTTAGGAACAGTTCTTGGGTACGGACATCAGAATGCGGTCTGCTTTGAACAGAGAAACAGGGGGAGTTGGGATGATCAAAATCCATATCCTCCAGCCTCTGAAGATGTACGTAAGTCAGAATATTACTTGGATGGCAAGCCTTTTAAACTTCCGGTTTTTGTAATGTTTGATCCTGAAGAGAGCTGCGAGTTGGTGGAAAAATATAAAAAAGAGCGAGAAGAGATAAAGGCTAGGTATGCTGGACGTGATTTTCTTGAAGTAACCTTCTCTCAACTTACGTCTGGCACATGAAAAAGAAACCTATACACAAACAACCTGAAGATTTGGTTTTTGAGC
>CAZEZK010000044.1:6124-13586 GCA_964516935.1 uncultured bacterium | reverse complement strand
GGCATACGAGGTATAAGTATAGGTGACTGGAGTTCAGACGTGTGCTCTTCCGATCTAAAATAATGCACTGGATGCAAGTTTTTCAGGAAGTGGCAAGGAGTATATAACATGTTAGTTTTGAGACTGTTAAGAATTTATTAAATTAAAATTAAGTTTATTAAGTTTTGTTAAAAGTAAAATTAGTGTATTATTATATATAACAATTAAATGGAGTTGTGGTTTATGAGAACGAATGAAATTAATTCTAGCAATCAAGGGAGAGTTGAGCAGACCTTAAAGATCCTCAATAAAGGAGAGCGAGGTTGGTGGTTTGGGATTCCCGGAGCTCTGACGGCAATTGCGGGATTAGGAGAACTGTGCGGATCTGTGTATCACTTTGCCCATGCAGTAGTAATCACAGCTTTTACGGGTAAGTCCGAATCCAAACAATACGGAAGTGCATTAGAGCATACACAGATCGCTGGAGGTTTGGCTCTGAGAGGTTTAGCGCACATAATGGAAGGGGTTGTTGGATTGGTTCCTTTTATTGGACCGGAAGTGGCTAGATACGTTGCTAAAGAGAAGGGGTGGGGGCTAAGCGAAAGAGATGTTAAGCCACAGGTCCATTTTATGGGGATAACAACTTATAGAAATCAGGATGGAAAGATTGAGGAGGCTCGGGCTCCAAAAGATATTCCGGCTTTGAAATGGTTGAATAAACAGGCGGGAAAATGTTGGGTTATCCCAGGAGCAATCATGGTGCTGATTGGCCTTGGTGAGGTGCTTGCTGCTGTGGGTAAATTTGTTTGGCCTCTTGGTGTTATGGCATGTTCTGGTTTCAGCAAGGTAGCTTCCGGGAAACATGGTGAAGCTGTTCTGCATTGGAAGATCGCGCGTAGTCTATTGATGAGGGGCTTGGATATTATGAATCTTGGTGCCGAGTTGATGATTCCTCATTTAGGGAAGCTCAAATCTAGGGAGATTCTTAGCGCTGGGCCGGATTTCTGGATAGATATGAAGTTGCTAAAAGATCCTAATGTCTCAAAATTCTTAGGACTCGAAGTGAAGTATCAGGATGGGAAAAGGGTATTTACTAATAAAACTCCGGGAACCGAAGCTCTTTTAAGCGTAATGAACAAAGGAGCTCGCGGTTGGGGATTCGGTATTCCAGGGGCTGCTACAACAAGTCTAGGTATTGTCGAAGCATTGGCGGGACTTTTTGAGATGGTTGTAAAGCCAGCGCAAATCCTAGTGAAAAGTGCAATTGCACAACAATGGAAAGGCGATCCGATTGGCCACTTTATGATCGGGTATACTTTATTCTTCAGAGGTCTTGCAAATGCCGTTATTGGATTGTTCGAGATGCTTCCATTTATCGGACCGAATATAGCGAGAGCGATCGCGAATCGTAAGGGATGGAGAGATGACGATATGGTACAAAACGTGATTAATGTGGACGATCGCATCTTTGTTAAGGAAATTTATACGCAGAAGCCTGAGCAAATTTCGCAGGAACCAATGCCTACGGAAAGGGACAGCTTCTCTAATGTGAATCAGCAGTCATTAAAGGTAGATAATCAGGAGGAGAACACGCAGATCGTGCTTAAGCAAAACGAAGAGACGTTCGTTAATACCAAACCTTCACGAACCTTAGCACATCATGGTGGGAAATTTCTTCAGAAGTGTAAAAATGGCATTATAAAAGGTAAGTTTGTAAGTGATCGCATAAAAGAAGAATTAAATTCAGATGAGCAGAAACTTGCGAAAAGCACCCTGCAAGAGATGACGCAAGAGCAGCGGTCTCAATTTGTTGAGATTGCTAAGCAAAATTCTAATCTTAATCAGGATGAGTTGTTTGCTCTTCTCCAGGGTCTTGCGAATGAAAATGTTGGCGAAGATCTAACTGAAGAATTAGACAAAATAAAAATTAATTAACAATAAGTATTGTTGGATCTAAAACCATATGGGAATTAGCAACCTTTATCACAATATTCGGGATCCTGAGGTCTGGTTGGAGACAACGCAGAGCTGGCAAGGGGATCTCGACAGGGCGGCCAAGTATTGGTGCTTGGGCGCTCCTGGCTTAGTGCAATCCGTAATGGGTCTTGCGCAGATCGTCGCAGGGGTTGCAATTGTGATTTTTCCTAGTGAGGCTCTTTGGGAGAGACCAGCTAATACCCGATCAGCTGGATGGGATCTGGCGAGAAGAGGGTGCATCAACTTAATTGATGGTGTTAGGGAGGTCATTCCTGTTGTCGGGACAATAGTTGCTGTAGAGCGGATCACAGCAGTTCATACTATTAGCGATTATAAGCAGCTTGCTAAGCAGTTCTGGCAAGAACTGGCGCGAGAGCCTGCTAGGGAGATTCTTGAGAGTAAGCAGATGGAGCAAGAGGATTTACAGGCGCACCGTTTGAGAGAAATAGAAAACCGACCTCTTACAGACGAGGAGTTATATGTAGTAAATGCGCATGATCTTCAGAAGCGCTTCATACTAAATTGGCGCTCGGAGGAAAATCTATCCCCAGAGATCTTTAAAATCATCAAAAATGAGCACTCCTCAGAAGAGATTTTCCGCAGAGAAGGGGTGGAGTGCCTTCGTAAAGAAACCGAGGTGTTGAGTGTGTTTATCGACGAACAGCAGCTGCTTCCAGTAGAGAGTCCACCAGAGGAAAATAGAAAGCCTTTGAACGCAGTAAGGGCGTTTATTTCGAAGAAATGTTTTGTCAATAAGGAGGATCTTTCGGTAGGGTCTTTTGGTGAGAAAAAGAATAGATATTTATTCCGACATAAAATGGGAAATATTTGGTTGCGACACAAGAAAAACAACGGAAAGACACCGTTATGAGACAGCTTTCAATTTCTAAATCTTTTAATTTCGAGACGGCGAAGGTGAAGTTCCGTGAGTTAGGAGACCAGGTAAAAAAGATGGCAACTCGCATATCGGAATTTTTTAAACAGAAGGTGACTCCTATATTTGAAAGACAATGTGAACGGGTGCGCAACGTTGCTACGAGAATGAAAAATGGCCCCGTATTGAAACTTGATCGGAGTTGTCATAACAAAATTATGTACCTCTATAGAGAATATTATCCTGATACCACAATTCAAGAGCTTAGAAAGAAAGCGAAGAGTATAGAAAAGAAGATTGTAGCTCTCCTTATCAACGATCCAGGTAGTGGGAGAAGATCGGCAGATATTTAAACTTGACTCAAAAATGTACAAAGTCGAGTTAAAGATAAACGGTTAACAAAAAATATAAAAATAAGTGAGGGGATGTTGTATGAGTTTCTGTAATAATTTGGATATTTCGGTGTTTAATGAAAAACCGGTGTTTAATGAAAATAACGCTCCTGCTAAGAACTCCGTATTTGGAGAGTTGGTGACAAAGGTTTGGGGCGCGGTAGTAACTTTCTTTACAGAGACGATCTCTGATTTTGTGCTGATTGATATTCCGGAATTCTTTAACGGTCTTTTCCCGGAGGTGGAACCTATGAGCGAAGAGGAGGCGAATAAGCTGAAGGAAGCATTGAAAGAGACTTGGTTATTGTAGAGCCTTCCGATCTCTGATATTTGGTATAAAATGAAAAAACCCGCACCCTCTTTTGAGGGGTGCGGTTTTTTTTTGCTATGGGAGCCTTGCAACAGACTCCCTGGACTTCAGAGAAGTCCTTAGCTAGGAACGGCTACCTTATTAGAAGCGCCAGCTGGAGCTTCTTCTTCTGCTTCCTTAAGCTGTTCCGCATCTTTCTGAGCATTCAGCTCAGCGAAGCGACGGCTCAAGGAGAGGGCTGCAATGATCCAAGCGACGATGATCGCCAAGAGGATGAAGCCGATATAAGGTGCAATCTGGATGATGCTTACCGCATTGAGGGCGATCAGGAGGCCTTGCTGAACCAGCGAGCCACCAGATTTACCGAGACGGGCACCGACGACGTCGATCGCAGCCTTTCCTTTTAGTTTTACTTCTGCATCGAGAGGGATGTAGGCCATCTCTTTGGTTGGGTCAAACATAGAGTACTTAGTCGCTTTGGACATCACGTTTTGCATCATACCGAAGATTACGGCTAGCATGAGCGGTGTTGTGCCGAGCATTGCAACTAGGCCGCCGAGTTGCTCTTGGAAGAGCACGAAGACGAAGAAGGCAATACCAGTAACAGCGAGGACGACTGGGGTAAAGAGTGCCCCTGTGCCCCAACCAAATCGGCGAATGACGTTACCGCCAACAAAGAGCATCATGAAGATGGTCATTGTTGCGGTTGCCCAGGAGAAACCGCCCATGAAGTTCTGGTAGTCGTTTGCATTTGGATATTGCAGCTTTAGCTGGCTCTTCCAAGTCACTTCAACCAGGTTAATGGACATCCCGTAGGCCATCACGAGGATCGCGATGCAGCCGAGGTAAGGAGAGCGTAGCAAGAAGAGCATGCTCTCTTTAACGGACATCTTGGCTTTCTGTTTCTTATCTTTTTTTACTTCTGCGGGATCGTAGAAGCGTGGGTCAGTCAGAACCTCTTTATTGATCCACCAGTAGATCGCAATTGCGGATGCGCAAGCAATCACAACAGCAGTCATCGTATAGTTCAGGGTTACACCCCAAGCGTCGACGCCGGTAGGTAGAAATTCTTTAATGTTAGCAAATTTTCGAATTAGGTAGCCCGCAGGATACATCGCCAGGTTGGCGCCGATCCCGAAGAGAACGTAGAAACGCTTCGATTCGCCGACTTTTGTAATCTGGTTTGCAAAGCCCCAGAAGAGCAGCGATAGAGCGGCGGATCCCCAGAGTTCTGCCATAATATAGAAGAGGGAGGAGGGCCAGCTGCGGATCATCCCAATGAGGCCATTTGCCCCTTGAGGGAGATTAGCGGACATCCAGTCAGTAAGAGCAACTGGAGTGAGAGCTGCTTGATTCGGGTAGAGGAACAGCGCATAGAGGCCAAAGAAGACTCCAAATGCGGCCATTATGCCCATGAAAAGACGCTCTCTCTTCACAATATTGCTGAGCTTGGTAAAGATCAGCATGAAGATAATAGCACCTGGGACAACCCCCCAGAATTTCAAAAATGGAATTGTTTCTGCACCAGCAGAGGTTACGATTAGAGTGTCTTTCGTATCTCTTAGAATGGTGTAGTTAAAGTTAATGAAGAAGAAGAGAAAGAACATAGGCAAGAATTTCTTCAACTCAAAGCCGTGAATCGGCCAGAGGAGAGAACGCCATTTCCCAAATTCTTTTACCTGGGTCTGAGACATCGGTTTATTCCTCGGTTTATAGTTGCTAAGCAGAAATAATTTTCGGCTTAACCCAAGTAACATCTTACGGGTTTTGTCTTAAAAATCAAGAAGAAAAAGGGAGGTAGATCGAAGATGTAATGTTGGTCAAAGAAAAAATTCACCATAGAGAGGAGAGAATAGAGAAGGTATAAAATGAAAAGTGCCCAGGAACTTTCCAGGGCACCACTAGGAAAAAACACTAAGCACTACTTATTTTAGTTACTTGCGCCCACTGGGGTCGCGATAGGAGAAGAGAGAGGAGATACTGTCGCATTATATGTATGGACAGACTCTACGTAGGTGTTCCACAGCTCTTGGTCGGTGCGATGGTTGCGGATCGCTTGGATTAGATCGCGTTTGCTTCCCGCTAAAGATTTTTTTGGGCTCAGGATGGAAACAATTTCTTTATCACCCACCATTTTCGCGATCGAGAGCATGCGCTCGAGTTGCGTACGAGTGAAGTTCATTGGGTCGCGGCGCTTGCGGGATCCTCTTGGAGCGCGCTGCTTTGGAGCAACCATAGAAGGCTTATCCGAACCTAATACGAATTTTTCGATGATTTCCGACAGCTCTTGCGGTTGTTTTTTCTTCATTTTGCGGAGAGTAAAATGGTGCATGTAGCCCCCTGCATTCATTGGGAGATAGCGGCACAGATCGGCTTCCTTGCGGCAGCCCATTTTTTTCATCGCTTTGTCGATGATCGTTTCAATTTCTTTGAATGATTTTTGTTTCAATTCCATGATCGTTCCTCAAGTTCAGTCTAGTTCAACTAGCTAACTAGCTTCATTTGCAAGACTAAGCAACATCGCTCTTTTTTGCAAGAAAGATTATTTTTTCTATGTTGAAAAAAACTGGTTTTTCTAAAACGAAAAGTCTAGTAATATCTTACTCATGCGCTGCCTTTTGGGTCTCTTTTCTCTGTCGATTCTAATTTTTTCTAGCTGCTCCTCTTCCTCATCACATTCTTTACATGAATGGATGAGAGAGAATGGTCGAATCAAAACATTATCAACAATCGCTCAGGTGGGAGATTTAGTTCGAGGGGTTGGTGGCGATCGGGTGGATAGTTTAGTTTTAATCCAGGGTGATCTCGATCCGCATAGTTATGAGTTAGTAAAAGGAGATGATGATCGTATCCGCCGGGCTGATTTAATCTTTTATAGTGGGCTTGGATTGGAACATGGTGCAAGTCTCTCTGCCATCCTTCATTCGCAGGAGAAGGCAATCTCTATCGGCGACTCGATCGCTGCGCAGGTTCCGGAGAGGATCCTCTACCGAGGTAAACAGCCTGATCCTCACCTTTGGATGGATATCTCCCTTTGGCAGCGCGGCGTCGATGCGATTGAGGAGGCTCTAGTGCAGATCGATCCGCAAGGAGCTGAAGGATACCGCCATCGGGCGGCTGAGCTGCGCGCTGTCCTAGAGGCGGCCGACCGGGATATCCAAGAGCGTTTAGGGGCCGTGCCAGAAGAAAAGCGCTACTTAGTGACGAGCCACGATGCATTTCAATATTTTGTGCGCCACTATTTGAGTGATGGGACTAAGAACTGGCACGAGCGTTTGGCTGCGCCGGCGGGGCTCTCTCCAGAGGGGCAGCTTAATCCAGTTGATCTACAGAGGACGGTTGATTTTGTTTGCCAACATCGGGTCTCTGTGCTTTTTCCGGAGTCGAATGTGAGTCGCGCCTCGATCCAGAAGATCGTCTCTTCCGCACAAGAGCTCAATATCCACGTGCGTCTCTGTTCTGATGTGCTTTACGGCGATTCAGTAGGGGAACTGGGCTATCTGGCGTCGATTACCCATAATGCGGAGACGTTGGCTACTGCATGGGAGACAGAATGAAAAAACAGGCTATTTTAATTGAATCTCTTCATGTGAGCTATGGACAAACACCGGTTCTCTGGGACATCTCTTGTGCAATTCCTGAAGGGGCGATGGTTGCAATCGTGGGTCCGAACGGTGCGGGAAAGAGTACGCTACTGCGCGCTATATTGGGGCTGACTCCATCTATTTCTGGAAAGATTGAGTGTTTCGGTGCTCAGGCGCGTAAGGCGCGCGAACGCATCGCCTATGTTCCACAGCGAGCGGCAGTGGATTGGGATTTCCCGATTACCGCAAGAGACTTAGTATTGATGGGTCGTGCGAGTCGATTTGGTCTGTTTGGACGGCCGAAAGCGGCAGATTGGGATGCAGCAGAGTTGGCTCTGCAGAGAGG
>CAZEZK010000044.1:0-6114 GCA_964516935.1 uncultured bacterium | reverse complement strand
GATCGACAGATTGGGCAACTCTCCGGCGGGCAGCAGCAGCGGCTTTTCGTTGCGCGCGCACTTGTGCGCGACCCAGATCTCTTCCTGATGGATGAGCCCTTTGTGGGGATCGATTCGGCAACAGAGGCAGAGCTGTTTATTCTACTGCGTCAGCAGAAAGAGCGGGGGAAGACGCTCTGTATCGTTCATCACGATCTCCCTTCTGTGGAGGAGTATTTCGACTGGGTAATCATGCTCAATACACGTCTTGTGGTCTCCGGTCCGGTGAAAGAGGTCTTCCGCAGCCACCTCACGCAGACATTTGGTCGCCATTCATCCCTATTTGACGAGGCCCTGACGGAGTTATGCCGCTCGTTGACTACCTAACCAGTCCATTTTTGCGAGCTCCTACATTGGGTGCTCTCTTTGCAAGTATCTCTGCAGCGCTAATTGGGGTGATTTTGCTACTGCGTCGCCATGCGCTGATCGGGGAGACGCTGTCACATGCGACCTATCCTGGGGTGGTTATCGGCGTTTTTATCGCTGCTTTTGTTGGAGCAGAGTCTCTGCAGCTTGCCATTCTCTTAATAGGAGCTCTGATTTTTGCGCGCATCGCCCTCTTTGCGATCCATTGGCTAGAAGGGCGGGGTGGTGTGCGACAGGATGCGGCGCTCGTCTTTGTATTGGCCTCTTTTTTTGGATTGGGTCTTGTCGGCGCGACGGGGCTGCAAAAGTGGTTTCCTGCCAAAGCAAAGGATGTCATCCAGCTGCTGCTGGGTGAGGCAGCAACGATGGGAGATAATGCAATCTTCCTATATGGCGGTCTAACACTGTTTGTGGTGCTTTTTATCTACCTATTCTATCGTCCACTACAGGTATGGCTCTTCGATCCGCAATTTGGGCGTAGTGCAGGGGTGGCGGTGCACTGGATCGAAAGGCTCTTTGCGCTCCTTCTTCCGATCGCACTGGTTTCTGGTCTGCGCAGTTCGGGAATCTTATTGATCTCGGGGATGTTGATCGCTCCGGCTGTTGCGGCGCGCTGCTTTACCAATCGGCTTCCTGCGCTCTTTGCTCTTTCGGCGCTCTTCGGCGCGATGAGTGCGCTTCTTGGCGTCTGGATCTCTGTTGAGAGCTCGATTGCTTGGGAGAGAACTGTTCCAACGGGACCGGTGATGGTACTTGTGAGCAGTATCTTCGCGGTTGCCTCGTTACTTTTCGCTCCACAGCGGGGGCTCTGCTCGAGGCTCTTCCGTCGCTGGCATTTCCAGATGCGTTGTGTGGAGGAGAATATGCTCAAGGCGCTCTGGAGAGCAGAGCGGCTCTCCTGGCAGGAGATGAGCGTCTCTTATCCTTGGTATGGTCGAATGCTCCTCTGGCGCATGCAAAATCAAGGATGGGTGGAGAAGGAATTTTCTCTAACGCTGGATGGAAAGAAGAGAGCGTCGAACTTAGTGCGCCTCCATCGCCTTTGGGAGCTCTACCTCTCCTCGAATCTCGGCTTCTCTCCGCTCGATGTCCATCGCAATGCGGAGGAGATCGAACACATCCTGACACCAGAGTTTGAGGCGCGGCTGACCCATCTTCTCGATAATCCAACTCACGATCCTCATGAACAACCGATCCCGGAGCGGCATCCATGATCTCTCCATATTGGGGTGCCGGCTTTTTCGAGTTTTTTCAGGTGCTGTGGCTTCGCCTATTCCAGTTTATTACGGGGCGGCTAGGTGCTAATGACCTGGTTCCAGATGAGATCCAAATTCTTGTCTTAGGTTTTTTGGCGATCGCAGCGGGATGTATTGGCCCCCTTTTAGTATTGCGGCGGATGACTCTTTTAGCCAACTCGCTTTCTCATACCATCTTGCCGGGAATCCTTCTCGCCTACTGGATCGTTGGAACAATGGAGCTCAATACACTGCTCTTGGGAGCAGCAGTTGCGGCGCTTGTGACAGCAGGGTTAACACATCTATTTCATCGCCTTTTTCGACTTCCGGAGGATGCGAGTATTGGGCTGGTCTTCACAGCGCTCTTTGCTCTGGGAATTTTTGGCGTAAGTGTCTGGTTCCGAGATCTGCACTTGGGACTTGAGACGGTGACGGGTAATGTCGATGCGTTGCAGCTTTCAGATCTGCGCATTGCCGGTTTTTTAGCGCTCCTGAATGGAACCATTCTCTTGATCTGCTACTATCCTCTGCGCGCGATGAGTTTTGAGCGCGGAACGGGTTGGCCCTATTTTTTATTGCTCTTTTTGACTGCTGCTACGGCTGTTGGGTCGATGCGCGCCGTGGGTATTCTGCTGGTGCTCTCACTTCTTGTGGGTCCCTATTTGACAGTGCGCCTCTTCTGTAGCCAGCTCCATCGGATCTTACTTTGGACGCCGCTTCTTGGTATTGCTGCCGCTCTGCTTGGTGTTGCTTTATCGCGTGCACTCTTGAGTAATTGGGATCTCCCGCTATCGACAGGGGGCATTGTAGCTCTGCTGATCGCCTGTTTTTATGGAATTGGACATGGAATCCGCTATTTTAGATCTACCTAATATTGCAGACGGAGAGGATAAGAGCTCTCCATTCATCAACTGCATACGCAAAACCTATCGCCATGTCCGCAAATGGGCGAAACGGACACAGACCAACTGCTTCCGCATCTACGATCGCGGGTTGCACCACTACCCCTTTGCAATCGACTACTATGACGGTCGCTATTGCGTTCACCATTTCACCCATGGCGACGAGAGTGGCGTAGAAGAGGTGGAGGTAGCGCTGCAGAAGCTCTTTGGGGCGGATCCGGCATCGATCTACTGGCGCACGCGGATTAAACGCACTCGTTTCCAGCAGTATGAGAAGAGCGATGAGGTGAAGGCGTTCTTTCCTGTTTGGGAGTATGGGGTGAAGTTTCGGATCAACCTGACAGATTATCTTGATACGGGGCTCTTTCTCGACCATCGTGAGACTCGACAGCTGGTCGCATCGATGGCCAATGGCAAGCGGGTGCTCAATCTCTTTGCCTATACCTGTTCGTTTAGTGTCCACGCAGCTATGGCAGGAGCGATCTATACGAAGAGCGTTGACCTCTCCAATACCTATACCGATTGGGGGCGTGAGAATTTTTTGTTGAACGGTCTCTCTCTCAAAAATAATCCGATCATCCGTGGGGATTGCCTCAAATTCCTCGATGAGGAAAGAGAAATCTATGATTTGATTGTAATCGATCCTCCCACCATTTCCCGTTCAAAGAGCATGGAGCAGATGTTTGATGTGCAGATCGACTACTCTACTCTCATCCAGAAGGCGCAGAGGCTTCTTCGACCCGGTGGTACCATTATTTTTAGTACAAACTCCCGCCGCTTTGTCTTTGATCAGACCCTTTTCACTGGTTGTACTATACAGGAGATCTCTAAAAAGACTCTACCGATAGATTTTCTTGATCCGCTTATTCACCGCTGTTGGAAAATTTCGGCTTATACTCCTTCCAGCTCAAAGGCACCCTAGAAGATTGATTCAAAATCTCGGGCCCCTGAAATATCTGGATCATTTTATAGGAGAAGACCTAGCATTGATCGAGACCGAGCTAGGTGAGCAGATGCAGCAGTACGGCTATATAAGGGAAATTACCATACCATGATCTTCTTCCTGATGTTTGCCATCGTCTGTCTAATTAATGTTGACTTCGCCATTTTGCGCAGCATGCGGAGCACCCTTGCTGTGGTTGATTTGGGAAATAGCGCAGCGCTGATTCCTTACTTCGAGTTGCTTGGGACCTTCCCTGGAGCTGTTCTCATTACGATCGCCCTGGCTTGGCTCATGAATCGCCTCGCAATACATAAAGTTTTTTTGATTGCCGTCGGCGGTTTCGTGCTCTTCTATACGCTCTTCGCCTTTGGCTTCTACCCCTTTCTGGAGGGGTGGAAAGGGGGGATCCAGTCGCTCGCATGGCTGCCGGGCCACGACTGGTTAGGGAACCATCTAGGCGCCTTCGCCGCGATGATTTTTTATACAATGGCAGAGCTTTGGAAGGTTGCGCTTCTTTCCGTGCTCTTCTGGGGCTTGGCGAATCAATATCTCTCGCTGGAAGAGGCGAAGCGCTTCTATGCTCCAACTATTTTAGGTGGCAGTGTGGGGGCGATCTTTGCGGGACCACTTATTTCCGCCTGCACCTCTTTCACTAGCTCCTGGGCCACCTCGATGAGCATGATGCTTATGGCCGTGTCTGTATTGGGCCTATTTACCGTTTGGCTCTACTATCTGCTCTGGCGTCGCCTCTCAAAACGGGCCCCCCGAGAGGTGAAGAAGCGCGAGCCATTTTCTCTGCGCGCGGGGATTACCGCATGCCGTAACTCTCCCTATCTTCTTCTCCTGCTCTGGATGGTCTGCGCTGACTATATCGCCTATGCGCTAGGAGAGCTGATCTTTCTTGAAGTGCTCCGCGAGCGCTTCCCAAGCCCGCAAGAGTATTGCGCCTATATGGGTACTCTTGGAACTTGGAGTGGGGGGCTTACAGCGCTTTTCGCGCTCTTTATCACGCCCTGGCTAATCCATCGCCACCGTTGGGTTGTCGCCTCTCTTGTGACGCCTGTATTGATCTTTCTCTCTGCAGGCTCCTTTTTTGCGATGGTCTGTAGCCATGATTACTGGGCATCTTCGGTTGCTTGGGTCACCTTTACCGTCGCTTGTGGTTCTATCCAGTTTTGTCTCTGTCGTGCAGCGAAATATACGCTCTTTGATACCGCAAAAGAGATCGCCTTTATCCATCTGCCCGATCAAGAGCGGATGCAGGGGAAGCTGGTTGTTGACGGCATCGGCTCCCGCATGGGGCGGGGCGGCGCTTCGGTTCTCAGTATCGGGCTTATAGGCGCTGCTGGCAGCGTTCTGGCTAGCGCCCTCGCCACCGGTCTTATCGCTGGGCTGGTTGCCCTCTCCTCAGTCCTAGCCACTTGGCGCTTGGGGCGGCTTGTGGATAGTCGTGTGAATGGCGATGTAACTAACTAATTATTACGATGTTAAGTTATGCGTAATTAAATTTATTTGTATAATTTAAGTAATAGTAAAAACTGCTATAATAATACACGAGAGTTTTTGCTGTGAAATATATACAAATGGTTTCTTGTAATTATGAATATTCAGACTATTGATTCATATAAATGTGAAGGCTTTTGTGAGACATTGCCTGCTCTGTTTTTAGACGAAGATTCGCCTCTAGCAGTCAATCACACGCAAGATCATATGATCGCTCGGGTAGTGAAGGGTTTTCTAGCTTGTCTAGCCGTGGTTCCAATAATGGTTTATTTCATAGCGCAGAGGCCGATCGCGTTTGCCGATCGGATCGATCGAGAAAAGGCGCCGGACAGTGGTGCTGCACACATCGCAACACAAATGTTACGGCGCATAACGTTTCTCCTCGCTGGGCCATTTTTACTGGCATTGTGCGGATTATTTGTAATTGGGGAGTGGCTCAGTGGTTTGGGATATGCGTATGATGAGGTAAAGGGGTTTGTAAAGGATCGCGCGGTGACAAACGAGATGATTAATGGCTGGTGTAGACAAATTGAGGAGGCGTATTATCTTATGTTAGTTCCAATCTCTCTTGCAGAATCGCAAGATTGGTACTTGGTTGGTGGAGGCTCTAAAGATTCTCTTCTCGTCAAGAAAGGCGAGAAAGGCTGTGAGACGATCTGTTTATGGAGCGGAGAGATAAAGTCTAAATCTTTGGACTGGTTTAAGTGTGTTCAAAACGAGAGCGAAAAATCCAAAACGTCTTCTCTTCTTGAGATTGAGAAGTTGCTCAAAGATGTGGGACATGCATACGGTCAGGTAAAGGAGTTTGTAAAAGATAACACGGTGACAAACGAGATGATTAATTACTGGTGTCGACAAACTACAAAAGAGCATCCGCTTACGTGCGCTTCAGTCTCTTTTGGAGGGGCGCAGGACTGGTACTTGGTTGGTGGAGACTCTCAGCAGTCTCTTCTAGTGAAGAGAGGCGAGATAGGCTGTGAGACGATCGGTTTGTGTACCGGAGAGACAGAATCTCAATCTTTGGAGTGGTTTCAGAATGTTCAAAAAAATTCCAAAGTGTCGGAAATTAACAGTATATAGTGCTTCCACCTGAAAGGCACCTACTAAATTGTTCATTCCTGTAAAC
>CAZEZK010000043.1:0-13586 GCA_964516935.1 uncultured bacterium | reverse complement strand
GTAGTGAACGCATCAAAAACAGTTTGTGCTGCGAAAGATTTTAATGCCAACTTTTCGGGTGCCTTTCAGGTGGAAGTACTATATACACAAACCACTAAATCTTCAACTTGTGTGTATATAGTGCTTCCAGTTCAAAGGCACCCAAGAGGGTTGAATTGAAAGCTCTCGCGGTAGTCCAACCCCGAGGCTTTGAATCAATCCTCTTAGGTGCCTTTGAGCTGGAAGGAGTATAGGGTCCTTGAGTTTCCCAAATTTTTCCCTTGACGAGGCAGTCCTCTATGAGAGCCAACAAGAGATCAGCGGCAAAATGCTATTTTCGGACACCTGCAACACAGAGCCTGCCATAGAGAGTGGCCTCGTCAAGAGAAAAATTTGGGAAACTCGAGTAGGGTCAATAACTAAAGACTGTGCTGAAGTGGACCATGCTCGTTTCCCCGAAGAAATTTGTCTGATTATGGAGGCGGATGCCCCAATCTAGACGAGCGGAGATGTAGGGATCTAACGTGTAACGCACTCCCGGACCTACGCCGAGTAGATAGTCTTTATATAGGATGTTCTCTGTGCCGATGGCATTATGGTTATTTCCCATGCCATAGTCCGCAAAGACCAGGAACTGGAGTCCATCCTTCACGGAATATTTTCGGATCATTGCAATGACGGGAATGGCTGGGGTGCGAAATTCTAGGTTGGCGATGAAGGCGCGATCCATTGTGAGTTGGTTTTCATCGTAGCCGCGAACGGTGCTATATCCGCCGATTCCCATCTGTTCGCTAGGGAGAAGGTTCTGCGAGGAGTACTGTCCACGTGCCCAGAAGGAGAAGGTGAATCCCATTGGCAGCCGCTCTAGGTAGCGAAAAGTTGTTCTGCCATAGATCCATTTATTGACAGCGCCAGGGCGTAAAGCGTTGTAGTCGCTGTTTGATTCGTGGGGTAAAATCTCTCCAGGAGACCAGTAGGCCTGTGTTGTGATCTCCACGCGGCGTGTGGGCCATTCTCTCCAGAGGTGATACTCTGCTACAAGCTGGGAGACGTTGACAATGCTGCTGTAGTTTGCAAAGGCAGAAGTAAAGGCAAGGGTGTTATTAGTACTCTTGAAGTCAAAACCGAGAGAAACCTCTCCCATGAAACCAGGCTCTTGGTGGCAGGGAATTGTATAGCGGAATGAGCTCTGGATGCTTCTGCCGACATTGGAGTTGTGAGGAGTGACGATGTTGGCGTGCAGCGCAGAATAACCGCCATAAATGTTGATCATGTGCCCCCACGGAAGGAGCATCATATATTGGCCGCTGCAGGCGGAGAATCTCTGGTAGTCGTAGGCGCCGGTGTACTGAAAGTTGATGATGTGGTCTAGACCGAAGAGCTTTCCAATCGAAAAGCCGCTGACGATGCGATTGCGTTCGGTGCCGACCATGCCGTTATTCTCTGTGCCTACATAGACCTGGTAGGGCGGGCGATCTTCCACTGTGAGGATGACGTCGGTCATCCCAGCTTGGGCGCCAGCAGTGTAGAGCATGTTGACGCGGCGGAAGGGGTTTCGATTGATAAAGTTGAGATCGCTCTGCAGTGTATAGACATCGATATCTTGCCCAGGCTGTATTTTGACATATTTCTTGAGGCAGTTATCAGAAAACCACTGATTGCCCTCTACGCTCACTTCGCCGAGCTTCGCTTTGAGAATCATCATTTGTACGACGCCATGAGTTACTTTTTGTGGGGGCACAGTGATGAGGACGAAGGGGTGGTCTCGCTCCTCATACCATTGGTAGATCGCCTGTTTGACGGCGTTAATGGTCTCCATATTGAGGGGCTGGCCGAGATAGACAGGGGCGAGCTTTGCTTGGAGGGATGCAAATGTGCCAGGTAGCTTAAGTCCTAGGGTATTGACGCCGGTAAATTTTTCAGCCTCCTCTAAAGGAAGGAGATGCTCCTGGCTATCGACGAGGAGCAGGGTGCGGCCACGCGGTTGGAGGGAGCTTCTCTGCTCGAGGGGATTCTGGTTGGTGGACTCATTACTAAGAATGATCTGTAGAGCGCCAGTCGCTAAGGCCTGTTCAGGTATGATCACTTCGAGTGAGTCATCCCCATGGTCCTCATACCACTGGTAGAGGGCTAGTTTTAGCGCCTGGATTGTCTGATCATCAAGCGGATGGTCTAGATAGATTTCATCAAGAATCTTCTGTAGATCAGCCATGTCGCCAGGAGGCGCGAGTCCAAATGCGGAGGTCCCCTCCACGGAGTCGAGTTCACTGGGTTCGAATAGATGATCTTCGCTACCGAGGAGGATGAGCGCCCTCCCGACTGTAGTGGTAGAGGATATGTCTGCAATCTCTTTTGCTACGGGTTCCAGCGCATCATTTGTAGCAATCGCGGTGCTTTCAGAGGCATCAAAGAGGAGAAGCCCCTCTGATGTGGGTTCGCCTTGGAGAGTGAGCTGCACATCAGAGATGCCATTCTCTTCCATCCAATTGGAGAGTTGTTTCTCGATATCGCGGATGAGCTGTTCGTTGAGCGGTTGACCTAGATAGAGATCTGTTAGGAGCTCTTCAAGCTCTTCAGGAACTGTGCCTCCCAAGAGCTGGATCCCGTGGAAGAGATGCTCTTCAGTCTCCTCTTCTTGGGAGGCTTGCTCCTCTGGAGCTTTAGCTAGTTTGACCTCCATCTCTTCTCTAAAGAAGATCTCCTCTTCATCAGCGATCTCCTCAGTGACTTGGAGGCCGACGACGAGTTGCAAAACGCCCTGTGTCAGAGGCTGTTCAGGGATGGCGACAGTGACATTCGAGGCTCC
Organism: uncultured bacterium; assembly: GCA_964516935.1. GTDB lineage: Bacteria > Chlamydiota > Chlamydiia > Chlamydiales > SM23-39 > CAZEZK01. Next base: position 10,801 of record CAZEZK010000043.1, on the reverse strand, counting down.
GTGGAGCTGATACCACTCTTCGATTGCCAGCTGAATGGCGGCGATGGCCTCATCATCTAGCGGTTTGTCGAGGTAGAGTGTTTCTAATATCTGTTGAAGGGTGGGGAGATCGCCGGGGGGGGTAGAGCCGAAGAGACAAGTTCCTTCGCAAACGCTCTCTTCTTCGGGGCTGAGTAGCTTGTCGGCGTCATTAATCAGGACTAATGCTTTCCCCACCGGAGCGGATGAGCTGACCTCTACTGCAATCTCTTCTACGACGAGGGGCTCTTGATCTGTAGCAGGCTCCTGTTCCGCTGCGGCGAATGCCTCCTTTTCTTCAAGCACTGCTACTCCTTCAGGCTGCTCATCTATATTGAGCTCTGTTACCACTATTTCCGTTTGCTCCGCCTCTGCGAGGGCAAATTTGGTAGCCCCTTGGGGGATGATTTCATGGCACTCTTCGCTAATGGACTGCTCGGGTTCAGCTTGCGCGACAGACTCTATTTCTTCCGATTCTTCTACAGTGGGTATGGTGGGATTCTCTGACTCGATAACGATATCTGGCTCAGCAATTGCCAGCTCTTCCATGGAGATCTCTGTAGCTTCAACTTCTTTAGAAGGAAGGTGGAGAATCTCTCGCTCTTCTAGAGTTGCCATATCTTCTGCTTCCACCGCTTCGGGAGGTTGCTCTATCTCTGTTTCAGCGATGAAATTCTCTTCGACGATCTCTTCTGGCTGGATCTCTTCTTCAATCGCAGTGACGAGCTCTGTCTTCTCGCTCTCAATTGCAACGATCTCCTGTGGTTCCTCTTCAATGAGAGGCTCTGGGAGTTCTTCTTCGAAGGCGACCATCTCATCTGCATCTTCCTCATTGAAAGCGGCGATCTCTTCGCCCTCCTCTTCAATGCTCTCTTCAGTGGGCTCTAGTTCGACTGCAACGATTTCTTGGGCAACAGCCTCTTCGGCTTCAACGACCTCCTCTTGCAGGGTTTCTTCAGCGGCCGCGATCTCTTGCGGCTCGACCTCTACAGCGACAGGAGCAACAGCAATCTCTTGGGGCTCTAGTTCGACCGATGGAATCGGCGCCTCTTCCTCTACAGCGGCGATCTCCTGCTGCTCTTCTGCAATAGCCAGTTCCGGCGTGGTGAGGAGGCTCTCCTCCTTTTCTTCGATGAGAGGCTCTGGGAGTCCCTCTTCGAAGGCGACCATCTCATCATCATCTTCCTCATCGAAAGTGGCGATCTCTTCGCTCTCCTCTTCACTGTTCTCTTCAGCGGGCTCTAGTTCGACTGCGACGATCTCTTGGGTAACAGTCTCTTCGGCTTCAACGACCTCCTCTGGCAGGGTTTTTTCAGCGGTCGCGATCTCTTGCGGCTCGACCTCTATAGCGACAGGAGCAACAACAATCCCTTGAGGCTCTTGTTCGATCGATGGAATCGGTGCCTCTTCCTCTATAGCGGCGATCTCCTGCTGCTCTTCTGCAATAGCCAGTTCCGGCGTGGTGAGGAGGCTCTCCTCTTCTTCTTCGATGAGAGGCTCTGGGAGTTCCTCTTCGAAGGCGACCATCTCATCATCATCTTCCCCATCGAAAGCGGCGATCTCTTCGCCCTCCTCTTCAATACTCTCTTCAGCGGGCTCTAGTTCGACTGCGACGATCTCTTGGGCAACAGTCTCTTCGGCTTCAACGACCTCCTCTGGCAGGGTCTTTTCAGCGGTCGCAATCTCTTGCGGCTCGACCTCTACAGCGACGGGAGTAACAATCCTTTGAGGCTCTTGTTCGACCGATGGACTCGGCGCCTCTTCCTCTACAGCAGCGATCTCCTGCAGTTCTTCTGCAACAGCCAGTTCCGGCGTGGGGAGGAGGTTCTCCTCCTCCTCATCCTCGATGAGAGGCTCTGGGAGTTCCTCTTCGAAGGCGACCATCTCATCATCATCTTCCTCATCGAAAGCGGCGATCTCTTCGTCCTCCTCTTCAATGCTCTCTTCAGCGGGCTCTAGTTCAACTACGACGATCTCTTGGGCAACAGTCTCTTCGGCTTCAACGACCTCCTCTGGTAAGGTCTTTTCAGCGGTCGCGATCTCTTGCGGCTCGACCTCTACGGCGACGGGAGCAACAGCAATCCCTTGAGGTTCTTGGTCGACTGATGGACTCGGCGCCTCTTCCTCTACAGCAGCGATCTCCTGCTGCTCTTCTGTAACAGCCAGTTCCAGCGTGGGGAGGAGTCTCTTCTCGCCCTCCTCCTCATCTTCGATGAGAGGCTCTGGGAATTCCTCTTCGAAGGCGACCACCTCATCATCGTCTTCCTCATTGAAAGCGGCGATCTCTTCGTTCTTCTTTTCAATGCTCTCTTCAGCGGGCTCTAGTTCAATGGCGACGATCTCTTGGGCAATAGTCTCTTCGGCTTCAACGACCTCTTCTTGCAGGGTTTCGTCAGCGGCCGCGATCTCTTGCGGTTCGACCTCTACAGCGACGGGAGCAACAACAATTTCTCGAGGCTCTTGTTCGACCGATGGAATCGGTGCCTCATCCTCTACAGCAGCGATCTCCTGTAGCTCTTCTGCAACAGCCAGTTCCGTCGTGGTGAGGACGCTCTTCTCTTCCTCTTCTTCGATGAGGGGCTCTGGGAGTTCTTCTTCGAAGGCGACCATCTCATCTGCATCTTCCTCATTGAAAGCGGCGATCTCTTCAATCTTCTTTTGCAGGGGCTCTTCAGCGGTCGCGATTTTTTGAAGTTCGACCTCTACAGCGACGGGAGCAACAGCAATCTCTTGGGATTCTTGTTCGATCGATGGAATCGGCGCCTCTTCCTCTTCGATAATAGCGACCTCTTCGGTGAAATCTGGAGTCTTGTCATCCTTAATGGGGGCGATCTCTCCGCTCTCTTCTTCGTGGGTCGATTCAAGTTCAATCGCAACAAGCTCTTTTGCGGGGGGAGACTCTTCGGCGATGAAGGGCTCATCGAGGAACTCCTTTTCCTGCCCGTCTTCATCGAGAATTGCGACCTCTTCATTCTCTTTTTCGAGGGGCAGCTCTAGTCTCTCGACCTTTTGTTCTAACAGGACAACTTCTTGAGTCTGTTCTTCGGGTTTTGGCGCTACTTCATCGAGCTCCTGATAGGGAGTTTCTTTTACTTCAACGCTCGGTAGATCTATGGCGTTCAGTTCAATAACGACCAGCTGAAGGACTCCCTGGTCGAGAGACTGTTCGGGGATGACGATCTCCACTTCGCGGCTGAGCCGCTCGGTATACCAGTCGCCTAACAGCTGAGCTAGCGCGGGGAGCGTGCTCTCATCGATAGGTTGATTGAGGTAGATGTCATTGAGAGCCTGCTCTAGAAGCTCTGCATCTCCTAGATGGAGTTCGTCAACGAAATAGGCTCCAGTCAGATCGGAAATCACTTCTGGAGAGAGAAGTTGTGTGGAGTCTTGTAGAAGGACAATCGCTCGTCCAGTAGGGAGAGAGGGGGCTTCTATGAGAGTTGTCTCTTCTACTGCAAGCAATTCAATTGCAACAATCTCTTCCGTAAGTGAGGGTTGTATTGCTTCTATCTCTTCAATGGTTAACTCTGCGAGCTCCTCTTCTTCTTCGGGTTGTGACGGGGTTCCATAGCTCTCCTCTGGTAGATCATCGAAGTCAACCTCAAGGACGGTTAGTAAATTTGAGGGTTCAGGAAGATCTGCCTCTGCGATCTCTGTAGCCTCCATGGATTCGTAGAGCGGTTCTGCTTCTACATCGACTATTTTGTCTGGAACGATCGCGAGCTGCAGGATTCCTTTGCTATTTAGATCTTCCGCAAGAACCGTGACGCGCACATGCATGTCGCTATTTTCTTGATACCACTGCACGAGAATTTGGGAGAGCTGTTCAATTGTCTCAGTATTAATTGGTCGATCCAGAGCTGCCGCCTCGAGCTGCGCGCGTAGAATTCTCCAATTTCCTGGAGGAATCATTCCGAAGGCGTAGGCGCCTTGCAGTTTTTCGCTATTTTTTGGTTTGACGACCCGATTTGGATTTTTTAGAAGGATGAGCGCACGTAGAGAATCTGCATGATTTGTGCAGGGCGCGAAGAGTGCGAGTAAAAAGAGCCATTGCGCAACAAGATAGGGTTTTCTCATCGACCTATTTATTACTTACAACGTAGAAGAGCAGAGCGGCTTTGTCAAGGTGAGAAGCAATCGCCCCAACGCCATTTTTTTGCTTCTTTGTAATTCTCCGAACTTTTTTTTGTGAGCGTCTTCTGTTCGAGCTGGCCTGCATGCGTGCAGAGTGTGAACTGTACACAGCCTGGCCGAATGGTCGGATGGCGCACAATTCGCGCATTGACCTTTTTTTGTGGGGGCTTTTTTGAAACAGCAATATAGGAGAATTTCTCATCTTCATAACCGCGCTCACCGTCCTTTAGAAGACGATGCAGGCGAGTACGTTCGAGTCGTTGTGAGAAATGACACCAGTTGCCGTCTTGCATTGGACATGCGACCGAGTGAGGACAGGGAGCAATAGGGTGTGCGTTGAGTGTAATGAGGTGTGCGCGAATGGCGCGGATGCGTTCGAAGCCCGCAGGCGTTCCAGGCTCGATGATGACGAGCAGCTTTTGCGCTGCTCTCCAGCATGTTTCCGCAAAGGGGAGCAGCTCGTGGGATGGCAATTCACCGATTGAGTAGGAAAGAAGAACCATTTGAAACTCCGTCGGCAGCTCTACGCGCAGGAGATCTCCGCATTGCCATTCGGCGGAGCGGAGAGCAGAGGAAGAGCTGCATTGGGCGAGTCGCCTCCCTATCTCGATAAACCCCTCTTCACGTTCCACAAGATGCAATTTTTTTAGCGAGGGGAATAGGTCGCAAGCAGCCCATGCGGCGGTGCCCGGTCCGGCGCCGAGGTCGAGTAGGCTCTCAATAGTAGCTGAGGGGATTCGTTCAGAGATGGCATGGAGGACGGCTTGAATCGCCGCGAAGGTGGCAGGCATACGAGTGGCGAGATAGGCCTGTCGATGGGCGGGGCTGAGGCGAGGAGGGCGGTCGCGGTAGAGATCGGTTAGCTCCCTGCGCGCTTCGGCAAGTCGGCGTAGGTCGGCATCTTCGAGTTCATAAGCTAGAGCTTCGTGCAGTTCCATAGGAGCGAGATTATAGCAGCGCAGACAAGGAATTCACGTTATTTCTGATATTTGGTATTAGAGCATATCGGCGATGGTTGGGAGAATGTCGGCGATTGTGGGGGTCCATTCGACCCCGCGTCGGTAAACGAGGCGGGAAGCGAGAAAGCAGGAGATGATGGCCTTTTTGTGGATGGATGGCAGCTCTAAGATGCGCTGCTGGTAGCGTTCTCTTAGTAAGGGTGGGCAGTAGGAGAGGAGGGACTTCATGAACGGGTGGTCGAAATTATCGGGGAGTTCCTCACCTTCGAGGAAGGTCAGTAGCTGGTCCTTGTAGAGGTTAATTTGTTCGGAGATTTTTTCGGAGATGTCAGTGAGGAATCCGCCTGTTTTGCGATGGGTGGAGAGCATTAAGGTCGCCTCATTGAGCGCTGCGATGCGGATCACTTCAAGTACCTGTTTGACATAGGCCTCCTTGTGTTCGACGAACTCATCAGAGGTGAGGCAGAGTCCTGCAAGCACTTCGAATGAAGAGCAGATGACGCCCCCCTTGTTGCAGGAACTGTCCTTTAGGACGAGTACTCCGAGTTGTTCGAGGAAGCGGCGTGCGCCAGGTGTGAGGTAGAGGTTTGCGCCCTCAACGATCGCCCTTGCGGTAGGTACGCCTGCTTCGTCGAGGAAGCTCTGCACATTGGTCTCGTTGAGTGTGCGTGGTCGCCCTCCACCGGGGACAAAGATATCCACCTTAGTCTGGTGCAGGTTGGTGCGGTAGAGATGGTTCATCTCATTGCCAGAGAGCCAATCCTGCTGTAACGTGCCATTCTGCTTACGCCAGCAGAGCGTCTGCTGAGCGTAGCTGCTCTCTTCGCGTTTTGTGCGCAGATCGAGTAGGAATCCGCCGTTGGAGAGTTTTTCGGCGGGATATTCGCGGATAGGCAGCCCCTTTTCAAAGAGGCGTGTCATCTCTGTGAGATCGAGGCCTTGAGGATCGTAGATTGTCCCTGAGATGTCCGTGAGAGCGAGCAGTTTGGCTGTCTTCGAATAGAAACGGGCTAAGTTGAGGATCTCATTGCCGGCGACATCTCCATCGGGACCTCCAGAGATTTTGATGGTGAAAGGCTGTTTATCTGGATCGATTCCCAGAGCTAAGAGCGTCTCATGGACATAGACGTTCAGGCCGTAAGAGGTGACGCCATACTCCTTATGGTTGATTCCTTCACGTGGTTTGCTCGACATGAAGGAGCGGCCCGGCTTGTACTTACACTGGCTAGCATAATTGGCGATCCATTCGATCATGATGTTGTGCATGTTTTCATCAGGACCGAGATAGATATATTCGGGTCGCTTCCAATAGTCGATCACTTCAGGTGTTAAAATTTTTCCCTCTTCGTCGCAGTTGAGAAGGGGCATCCAGCTTTCTATAAATGAGCGTTGCGAGGAATAGAGAAAGAGCAGCTTCTGGTCACGCATGTAGCTATCGAGCTTCTCTTTTTGAACAACAGGATCGATACCAGACTGCTCCATTTCGCGCTGATAGATCTGCCACTCCTGCTGATAGACATCAAAAGGACGGAGGAGGATGGCTGTTTTTGCGCCGCCTTCGGGGATATCCTTATTTTTTTTCTGCTGCGTATAGGCGAGGTTGTAGGCCTCGGCAAAAATAGTATTGCGCTCAAGGAGGAACTGCTCCTGTTTTTCCGGCATCACGGTGCGAACGCCGCCGCGCGCCAGATCTCGGAAGCGGATGTTAAAGCCAAGGAAGTGCATGCCTCGGATAAAGAAGATCGCGTAGGGAATTTCGGGGAATTTTTCTGCACGGTTGTGAGGGACTTGGTTGAGGTAGTTCGGATCGAGTCGGAACGAGAAGGCGCTTTTATTGGGAAGATAGAAGTTTGTCTTCAGAATGTGGTCGATGAAGGAGACGGCCTGATGCAGCACGTTTTTACGGCGCAGGTCGTGCACTGCTTGGCCTGTATCGAGTTGCTCCACGCGATTTAGGAAATTTTTTCGCAACGACTGGAATGTATCGAGATTATTGCGTCTAGGATCAAACTTGGCTGCAAAGAGGGGGTAGAGCTGTGCGGTTAGCTCCGGATGGCGCAAGAAGCCCTCCTCGACCTGTTCGAAGGAGTAGAGGTTGGGGTCGACGTAGACAAGGGTCTGGTGGACGAAAGAGATTGCGGTGCGAACCAGATGGGCTTGATTACCTGTTAAGAGTTTAGGGACGACGAGCGCCTTGGCGACTAGATCGTCAATATTAATATACTTTAGTAGGCAGAGCTCACGGAGGAAGTCGTCGACATCGGCCTCTTCCCAAGCGGCTCGACCTTGCTTTCCATGGAGTCCAATCGACAGAATCAGAATATTTTCCGAATGGGGGAGATCGACGTATGCTGCGACCACCTTTTGAAGCGCTAGTCCATGAACGTCAATTATCTGAGCGAGGCGATATAGGAATTCCGCTTTTGGAACGTTGCGCCATGCGAGGGTTAGCTGCAAAGAGGGAGCATCTTTTTCGGCCCAATCGGGGTTCTGTTTGACCTCATATTGGCACTGATCGCTGGATTGCGCATGGAAGAAGACGTTGAGCGCGGCGGCTAGGCGGCCACTCGTCAGAGATCGACAGAAGCGGGGAGAGAGTCCGTGGAGCAGATTATCGACATCACGAGCCGATACACGAGGGTGGTGCTTTCGAACGATGGTTAGCAGCTCCTCTTTTGTATGCGCGGGAAGGCGATGTTCTTCGCTAGCCAGCGTTTCGGTGAAATGGATGGTGGCAATTCGCAGGTTGCCGAGGGAGGCGTCAGAGTTAGGAGGGGGAGCGTTAGAGACGAAGGCTCGGTAGTAGCGGATTCCACGGTCTGTATAGTTCTTTAAAATACGAAGATCTGCATCTGGGGCATCCAGGCAGAGGACGACTTCCTGTGTCGGGAAGGTTATGCAGATGAAGTGGTTTTGAAGTTTAAAACTCAATAAGTTGCGCGCGATTAAGAGACGCATTTTTGGAGGCGTCTCATCGAGAAAGCTGGGGGGCATATGGGCCTCCAGCCAGCGGACAGAGCGCTCATATTCTGTAGACTCTAGAGCTAGGGCATCTTTGAGCTCTTCTGTAGTAAGGGCTGGGTAATTAGGGAGATGTTGCATTTACTTATATATATAACTAGAGCGCGATTGTTTTTCAAGAATTAATAATATTGTTTTTATAGCACTTATTTCTAGCTTATTCGGGCCTCGTGAGCCTGTTTTTTCAAGAGTGTGCCAACGAGATGTTGACAAACATATCATAAAATATTTAGCATATCTGCATGATAAAAACAGTTTGTCTTCTTATATGCACACAACCATTCCTGCTCCAGGCGGATCGCGCACCTCTTGATCTTCCTGCTCCATATGCAGGAATAGAGTTGTATCCTCTTCAGCCAGATGGGTGGTATGGCAATGAAGACTACTTACAGGCGGTGATTTCTCACTACTCTGTTCAGACCGTTGTGGAGGTAGGCTCTTGGCTGGGGCTCTCTACTCAGGATATTGCTAAACGGCTGCCGGCAGGAACGGGTAAAGTGTTCGCAGTCGACCATTTCCTTGGTTCTATAGAGCATCAAAACGTCCCCTATTTGCCTAAGCTTTACGATATCTTTTTATCCAACATGGTTCAGTGGGAGGTAGCCCATATCGTGGTGCCTGTGCGGATGGATAGCGCTCTAGCCGCCGTCTACTTAGAGGGGACTTCGGTCGACTTAGTCTATCTCGATGCAAGTCATGATACGGAGTCGGTTCTCGCTGACATGCGTGCCTGGTGGCCCTATGTAAAAGGTCATGGTGTGTTATGCGGCGATGATGCGACTTGGCCTTCCGTGCAAGCAGCTGTGAAGATCTTTGCGCAAGAGCATGATCTAAAAGCCTATCTTTCTGGTAATTTTTGGCACCTCTTTGAGTATCGAACGCCATTGCAAAATCTGTTGAATAGCAACAGATTGTCTTACGAGAAGAAGCTCGCAGGAAGTTCTTATAGGGTTCTCTACAAAGCAGATCCTCCATTTCTTGATGATATGCAGATCACGCTTGATGTTTGGTGGCGTCTTCCAGAGATTGATTGGGAGTAGAGTATATCAAGGTCGGTCTCAAATTTGGCATTATATCCAGTTTAAGACTGGTCTCTGATATAGAGAAATCCTCTTTGCAATCAAAGAGGATTTCTCTACTTTCTATTTTTCGAATACATCATTGAGATCAGGCTCGCCTAACCCAGACCAGACAACTCCGATTTGATGGGATAGTTGAGCTCTTGGATTTAGTGGTTTGCTAATTTTTGTGCCGCCAGTCTCTTGAATCCAGGCCGCAGGAAATTCGCAATCTAGGAAATGCTTTTCATTTACAATTGTTGCGAAAGAGAGTTGATCACCATTTGGTTCGCAAAAGGGTATTTTTAGTTCGGCAGCTGCTAACCAAGCGTCAAGCATCTGATTGCCCCGAGGATGTTTTGTATTGATCCCAACCACTCTAGAAGAGATATCCTTGTATGGACGCTGTGGATCGAATCCCATGGCGGACATGACATATTTTCTAGGGGTCATGAATACCGCAGGGAGTGGGCCGCCGTAAGAAAAATAACCGCATCCTTTGTGTTGGAGCCAATCAAAAACGGGGTCCAAATTGGTTAATGGCATAACACATGCATCTATCCATAAGATTTTTTCGTATCCTAAATCTCTGGCCTCTTCCAGAAAGAATGGCTTAAATGCATAGGGGACATCTGAGAGTTTTAATCGATCTTTCTGAAGACTGGGCCATCCACCAATGCGATACATGAAATGTCCATCATATTTCGCTTTTTTTAAAGCCTGAATCATCAATTTGATCCCTCTGGGCCAGTTGATATCTATAGGGGAGAAACTGAGATAACAAATGATGCATTTATCTTTCTTGTCAGGATCGTTGTTGAAATAGATCGTATGGCATTCTGGCAGGGTTTCTGGATGCGCGATATTGATGAATTGTATTTTCCGCATCCGGTGGGCTACCCACCCAAGTTCTTTTGCTGCTGTAAATGATTCGCGCTCCTCTTCGGGGGTCTGGCACATTCTGTGAATATTTGCCTGGATCGTCTTGTGAATCAGGGCGTAGTCCTCCATTGTGGGGTTTTTCCAATCAGTAATGGGTAATTCGGTAAGCTCGTAGGGGTAATAGAAGGACATGTTGTTTAGATACTCTCCGGTATTTGCAAATAGAGAAATACACGGAGAAATTGCCACTAGAATGCGAAAAATATGTTTCATTTTTGACCTCTGGTTAAAGATTTTGTTTCCGATGTGGAAAGACCTATGGTGGCATATGGTGTTTATTTGGTTCAATTATTTTTTATAAAACAACGCGTGAACCCGAGCCTGTCCCTCGCAACCTGCCTCAAAATGGCCGATTTTGCGAAGTCCGGGAGTTTTACAACTGGTTCTTGGAATTTCAGCCGTGCCAAAGCCTCGGGGTTGGACGACTTAAATGCCAAGTTTGAGATCGGCCCTGGTATATAGAGCTTCCAGCTCAAAGGCACCCTAGCAGATTGAATTGAAAATTCTCGCGGTTCGATTATTTTTAGATGGGTAGTATTAAGTGCAATACAACCCATCTAAAAATAATCAAACCCCGAGATTTTGAATCAATCTTCTAGGGTGCCTTTGAGGTGGAACGGGTATATAGCAGTGCCACCTGAAAGGCACCCTGGCGTAGTTTTCAAGCTA
>CAZEZK010000042.1:0-13677 GCA_964516935.1 uncultured bacterium | reverse complement strand
GCTATTGTACAAAAGTGACCAGTACAATCCTTTTCGGCCTTATTTTTAGCGCGGAGATCGCTCTCGATCCCGAAATCGCCTCCCTGACCTACAATGAGCGGACAGAGGCACCACTCGCCAACCGCTCAGAGAGTCAGCCCTATGCTCAACCTCTAGCCCTGCGAGCTGCCTATTCGTCGCTTGACCCCACCTCTGTTGCACAGCACTTTGCATTTTACGAGCTCTACCCCAACACATCTGAGGGGAAAGAGGCGCTCCGCTACGCCTGGCACCTACTTAGCGGGGGAGAGGAGCAAGATCCACGCATGCTCTTCCCAGAGATGGATGTCACTCCGCTCATTTCTCTCGTCAATCGCTCGCCGTTGCAGGCGATGGATCTCCTTACAGAAGAGCAGATAGAAATCGTCGAGAAGCTCGGTCGTCACCTTGGTAACCGTAAGCTTGCTGGCCATGGTCTAAAAGATGAGAAGCTCCTCGATGCGATGCCCTCTGAGCAGATCGATATCGCTCGCTCGCTCTTTTTAATGGATATGAAGGGCAACCTCCATGCAGTTAGAACCTATGAGGCGAGTATCGATCTCATGGCGCTTCAGATTCTTGCGCGACTACCCGATACTGCAACAGCCCAAGATAAGATCCGCGCGATTAATCACTACATTTTCAGCGAAATGCGCTTTCGCTTCCCCCCGCAATCCCTCGTAGCGCAGGGGGTTGACCTCTACACCTTCTTACCCTCCGTCATCGACAGCCGTCGCGGCGTCTGCTTGGGCGTATCGGTTCTCTATTTGGCCTTAGCGCAGCGGCTTGAGCTACCACTAGAGATCATCACGCCTCCAGGCCACATTTACGTTCGCTATCGCGCTTCGGACGGGACGATTATTAATATTGAGACCACGGCTCGCGGCATCGACCTTCCTACAGAGATCTACCTTGGCCTAGAGACTCGCCAACTTGAGCAGAGAACGGTAAAGGAGACGATGGCTCTCGTCTTTATGAACCAAGCTGCAGATGCTTGGCACAAGAAGGAGTATGAGACGGCGATCGCTCTCTACAAAAAAGGGGAGCGCTTCTTACCTAATGATTATCTCCTCAAGATGTTCCTCGGCTACAACTATCTCTTCGCTGGCCATGAGAAAGAGGGGAGAGCCCTTCTCCAGCAGATCTGTAACCAGCTCCCAGATTCTCGCTTGACGAAGGATACCGCCATCGATGACTACCTCTCCGGCAATGCCGATGTAGAGGCGCTCCGAACCGTCTTCCTTGAGGTTGACGAGAGCCGCTCCTCCATCCTAGAGAAGCAGCAAGAGCTCCAGAAGGTGGTCGATCGCTGGCCCAAGTTCCGTCAGGGGATCTTCCACCTAGCCGTGACCTTTCTTCAGTTAGGCCGTGATAAGGAGGCCCTCCCCATCCTAGAGCGCTATGTGGCTCTAGACCCTTCCGATCCGGTCGTCCAGTACTATCTATCGGCCATCAATCTCCAGAGATCTCACTATAACCAGTCCTGGCGCTATCTCCGCCGGGCCGAGGAGATCGCCTCCTCCAAAGGGTGCCAGCCTCGAGCTCTTCAGGAGCTCCGTCGCGAGCTCCGCAGGGCCTGTCCAGAGCCTAGATCTTAAGTATGTAATATTAAGCTATTTAGTATTAAAATGTATTTGATTATATTAAATAGTATATAATATTAAGTATGGGAAGTGTTAAGGGGTTGTCTCTATATGAAAAACAAGATACCGCTATAAGGAGCGTCTCTCCAGAGGCCTCTATCGAGAAGATGGTCCATAATAGCTGGATCAAGTTGACGCAGTCGTTTTTTGAGTCAGGGCAGCCATTAGTTGCTTACCAAGCAGTCGTGGATAGACGCGCCACCACAGATGGGAACGGGGGGTATCAGGTCTTTTGTACAGTTGAAGATGGAGATGGGAACCAAGCTGATGTGCAGATTTCCGACTTTACACTCGAGAAAAAAGAGCTTCTAGCTAAGATCTTTAATTGGAAAGTTGCTGAAACAAAACCAACTACGAATACTACCGCTCCTACAGCGGGTGTTCCTGCAGATTTCACTGAAATAAAAGAGCTCCTGAGACAGCAGGCTGAAAACTTGGATAACTTAGAGAACATCCTATATCAGGTACAGAATGATTCGCAGCGACACTTTCGGGATCTAGAACAGACTTTGGCTGGCCAGGATAAAGCTCATGCTCAGAGAGTGCAGGATATGAAAGCCGATTACGATCGTCAGCTGCTCGATCTGCTTGATAATATGAGACAGCAGCATGAAGAGTTTGTTCATTCGATCAATATCAAATTAGATGGCGGCAATAGAGAGCAGGAGATTGCAAGACTTAAGCTGACCGTTGAACTGCAAGAGAAGATGCTGAACCGAGTTGGCGACAGAGTCCGATTTATGGATGGTTCTTTTGAAACGTTGTGGGAGCGTCTTCTTCAGCAAAATAATCGCACGCAAAATGCGATGGATCCGAATATGGCAGAGAATATTGTAGAGGAGCAAAAGAGGCTCCTTGAGGAGCATCGGAAGCTACTTGAGCAGATGCAGCTAATGACAGACACATTGGGAGAGTTTGGTGTTGCTAGTGAACAATTGCAGCAGAAAACGGATCTGATGAGTGAAGAGAGCTTAAAGACGCAGAAGGGGTTCCAAGATACTCTAGAAAATCTGAACAAGAAGCTGGATAGTGAGATAAAACAGAATGCTGAAGTAAATGAGCAATTCGTTAAGCGCGTAGAAACAATATCGGAAAATCAGAATCTAATGAAGCAGGAGATCGCCGACATTGCAAAGAGCAATCGGGATGCATTGCATTTCATTGTGCAGAATCTAGAGAACTTCGTGCAGAAGATGAAAAGCAACCAAAATATAATCGTCGAAGACCAGTTGTTACTAAAAAATAGTTTAGCTGAGCTGACAAAACAGTTGCAAGAGATGCAGAAAGAAGGGAAACTTCATAATAAAGCATTGTCTGTTCTAGTAGAAGAGCTAAACAAGTTGAAGTCGTTCATCGTAACAGTTAATCAAGGTGGAGATAAGGATCAACTGCGAAAGATTCAAGAGAGTCTGGAGGAAATAAAAGATCTGCTGACTCAAGTGATTGCGTTAATTCAGCCGGATCAAGAGCAGGATGCAGAATTGAATCTAGAAAGTGATGCTGAAGAGAACGACGAGGAGGATGCGGGGCGTTCTCCTCTTATTAATATCCAGGCGAATAATCAGAGGTCTTTGTTGCCAACGGATCGGTTAATGGTACCATGGAGATCCTCTGAGATTCCAAACTTTTTGAATCTACGAGCTAACAACAACGGACAGGGTAATTCTTATGAATTCCCCAATATGAACTCGATGATCTTAAGGGGGCGTGCACAGTCGTCGCAACTCTCAGGATTGAGGGGGGTAGCAGTTAGGATTACGTTAACCAGCCTCTTGGCACTTACCGGACTTCTTCGCCGGCGTTAGTCGCGCTATCTTCTGCTGTGCCTGCCTGAACATCTGTGATTGCGGCTTTTAGCATTTCAATCTTCGAACCATCGACCATCTTGAGGATTACTGTATGGTCTGTCATGCGGTCGATACGGCCGATGATACCCATAGCTGTTACGCGGTCACCTTTTTTGAGGGCGGAGCGCATCTCTTCAGCAGCCTTTCTGCGCTTCTGTTCTGGACGATAGAGAATCACATAAAAGAAGACGAGGGCCACGCCGATCATCATTAGGGTGGACCATAGGCTACTTTGGGGAGCTGCTTCTTGGGCAAAAAGGAACATAATACCTCGTTTAAAGTTATAGCCAGTATAGCCTAGGAAGTTCCTTCAAGCAACCTATTTTTCTAAACAGGCGTGAACGAGCTTTGCCAAGGTCCTAATAGTAGGATTTTTATTCTTAAAGCTATGGTAGAGCGTGGTCTTGGGGAGGTCTGCATCTTTGGCGGCTCTAGTTTTATTTACAGCATTCAGATGAATTCGAATCACCTCTATTACTCCTTCTGAGTCGCCTTCTTTTAAACACTCCCAAATGGCTAGGCTAATTAGGCCTTCGTCTAATAGGGATTTGGTGGGATCGTAAACTTCAATGCCCATATTTGGTTTTATGACGCGAGCTGGTCTCTTGCGCGGTGTACCTCTTGAAAAGGGTCTGCACTTTGCGGATGTCTTTGTCTTGCCCATTTTTATTTCCCCCAAGCAAAAGTAGTACTTTTTTCTCCGGGATATAGGAGAAATAGAGTCTTTTGCCGTTTTTCCATCTTAATTCCCACACTTCATTGCCATTGCTGACGTTCTTGTGATCACTGAAATAGCCATCATCCCGAATTTTCACTAAGCGCTCGTCAATTTGCAGCTTAGATTTCGCGCTTTGCTGTTCACGCCAATCGCTGAATTCGGTGATCTGTAGAATCTGATAGGCGCTTGTCTTCATCAACAACAGTACAATATGTTGTACGATTCTACAAGGTGATAAATTTTATTTCAATTTTTCACTAATAGGACGATGTTCTCGATATGGTAGGTGTGGGGGAACTGGTCGACGGGTTGGATTGCGGCAAGGGAGTAGCCCGCTGCGAGGAGCTCTTGGCAGTTCTCGGTCTGGGTGAGGGGGTTGCAGGCGATGTAGAGGATCTTTTGTGGGGAGAGGCGGATGAGCTGCTGGACGGCCTGAGGATCGAGTCCTGCACGCGGGGGGTCTACGATGACGGCATCTGGCTGTTGGCCGATCTTGGTGAGGATGTTGCCTACATCACCAGCGTGGAAGGTGACGTTGGTGATGTTGTTGCGCTGAGCATTGTTCTGGCCATCGAGGACTGATTGGGAATTGAGCTCGACGGCAACCACTTTAGCGACACGGGAGGCAAAGGCCATGGCGAGGGTTCCCGTGCCGGCATAAAGGTCGAATAGGAGATTAGAGGGGGCTGGGGCTAGGAGTCGCATAGCGGTGTCGTAGAGCACTTCTGCTTGGAGAGTATTGGGTTGGAAGAAGGAGGAGGGGCTGATGGCAAAGGAGAGGGTGCGGTCGGAGAGGCGCAGCTCTTCGATAATGAAGGTTGGGCCAGAGAGGTGCTCTTCAGAGAAATCGGTAGGGGTGCCCTTTAGGGTGCGATGGATGCGGAGGAAGATACTGGGCTCTTCGCCGGGAAGGGCGGAGCGGACGGCATCGACGAAGCCTTCTGTATCCAGAGAGGCGGAGGTGTTGAGAATGGCCATCTTTTGGCCGGTGCGCATCCCTTCGCGGAGGGTTAGATAGCGCAGGAGGCCGCTGTTATCGCGGCCATTGTAGGCGGGGAGTGCGGATTGGCTCCACCAATCGCGCACGGTGCGCAATACCTCTGACATCCAGGGGTTTGTCAGATGACAATGTTCCACATTAAATACATAGGGTTCGGCTTGGGCGATCATGAGCCCTAGAAATTTGGTTCCGGCGCGATTTTCTGAGAAGGAGAACTCCATCTTGTTGCGGTAGCGCCAGGGGGAAGGGGCGGAGAGGATGGGTTGGACGGGTGAGCCAAAGGTCGCCTCTACGAATGCCTGCTTGTAGCGCAGCTGGGCATTGTAATCCATCTGCTGCCAGCAGCAGCCGCCACAGAGAGAGGCATGGGCGCAGCGTGGCTCTACGCGGTCGGGAGAGGGGGAGAGGATGGAGAGAATGCGGCCCTTGGCGGGGCGATTGCGGCGCAGATTGCAATCGGCTAGGACAGTATCACCGGGGATCGCATGGGCGATCTCGATCTTATTTTTTTGCCAACGGGCTACGCCGTAGCCGCGGGGTGAGAGGTCTTGGATGGCGAGGGTCTCTTCCATGGGAGTAGGGGCAGTTTACTCTAGGAGGTCTTTTGCTTCTATCACCTTCATATCTTTGGCGAGTTCCAAGCCCTTAGGTTTCTCTGGGATAAACAGCACATAGAGGAGAGATGTGTTAGAGAGGCCGCGGATAGGTGGAGCGCCTTTCAGTTCCAAGGCTTCAAATGTTTCGTAGATCCAGGAAGTGGAGGGGGGCTTTGTGAGCCATTTTGCCTCTCCGATCAAAAATGTAGATTGATCTGATGATCGGGAAAGAACGTTCCACTCTGCTTCTGGACTTTGCCAGAAACGCCCCGCGGGAGAATAGAGTTTCCCTCCAAGTTTCTTTGTAAGAAGTGGAACAGCAGAGCGGCAGAGCTCCTCCCACGCCAGAGACGTTAACGCTGGAAGCCTCTCCTTTGCCCACTGCATGCGGGTGGATGCGGATACTTGAGAAAAAAGGCTTCTTCTGGGAGCAATGATCTCAAACCAAAACCGAACAAAGGGGTCTTTGATTGTATAGAGCGCCCTCTTTGGACTGCTTTCATCAGATCCGTAGGGGATTTCTCTCTGTACAAGATCGAGATCCATTAGGCGCTGTATTGGTCGAATGAGAGAGGCGACGGATTGGTCAATTTGTGTTGCGATCTCAGAGAGGCAATTTGCTCCTAGGCCAATTGCATCTAAAATTGGGCGCAAATGGATCGCAGAAGGGGATTCCTTCATCAAAAGCTGGATAGGCTCTTCATGAAGGGCGCCCATTGGGGCCAATACCAGTTGGTCGATTTTCTCTAGAAGAGTACCCGATTTTTTCTCGATGAATTCCCAATAGCGTGGGATTCCGCCACAGACGGAATAGGTTTCAACGACTTCTCTAGGTCGTTTGCATTTGAGGGGCTTTCTCAGATACCCAATAGAAACTGGGGCGAGTTTAATCAGTTCATCGACGCGTCCATATAAAGGAGCCGAGGGGGATAAAATTGCATTTTGCATTATCTGTTCGGAAGAGCCACAGAGAGCAATTGTCAATTTCGCCTGTTTTGCATTGTGGTCGATAAACTTTTGCAAAATGGTAGGGAGTTCTGGAGAACTGGTAATCAGATATGGCAGTTCATCAATAACGAGAGGTCCTTTCCATTTTGCCAGTTTGGCTTCGCGTGCTAAGTATGAAAAAAGGGTCGCCCAATCTGGATATTCTACTGCGGAAAATTGGGGGAGCGCTTGGGCGATTGCGGTTGTAAAATATCTCCTTTGGATCGCTGCAGTCGATTCGTCAGCCACATAATAGATTCCTTTATGTTGACGACACCATTTAAGGAGTAGATCTGTTTTTCCGACTCTGCGACATCCCCAAACAACAGCAACAGCGCCATTTTTCTTGCGTGTCACCTTATCTAATCGTTTGAGTTCTTGTTGGTGATAGATGAATTTCATGGGACTTGCGTCTTAAAAGATTAGGCTGAATGGTATTATGCTGACCAGCATAATCTTTGAACGGCAAGCTATACCCGTTCCACCTCAATGGCACCCAAGAGGATTGATTCAAAGCCTCGGGGTTCTTCAATCGCTACGCAGAAAGAGAGAGTAGGAGCGCGGCGGCTTGGGAGGCGATTTCGGCGCTGGCGGTGCGCATTAAGGCAGCGGCTTGGGCAGCGGCCTGAGGTTTTTTGCCTAGCATCAGGAGGGCTTTGGCGCGGTTGAGCTGGGCGGTGAGGTTGGCGGAGTCGAGCTTGAGGGCGCGGTCTAGGGCTTCGAGGGCTTGGAGGGGGTCTCCGAGCTGGAGATGGAGGGCGCCGAGGGTTTGGAAATCATAAGAGGTGGGAGCTGTGAGGATGGAGATGCCTTGAAAGAAGGTTAGGGCGATCTGGTAGGCGCCCTGTTGGATATAAGCGTAGCCAGCGGTGCGGAGATCGTCGATCTCGTGGCCATCCCATCCTAATACTTTAATCCACTGCTCGGCTCTCATGTTAGCCTCTCTGATATTGGTTGCGACAGGAGATGGCAAGTTCGAGGTCGCGGTTGAGCTTGGAGATGCACTCAAGGAGGGCGACGAGGGTCTCTCGCTGCTTCTCGTCATTAGGATCTTCGATCTCCTCTTCAATAATGTGTGGTGACCCTTGATGTTTGTGGCGTTTGCCCTTTTTGTCGCGCTCCTCTTTCCAGAGGGTCAACTTTTCGAGGTCGGCCTCCTGTTGCTCGTCATCTCCAAGAGAAGGGATGAGCTGGTAGGAGAATAGGTCGCTGCTGCCTTGAAAGTAGTTGGGTGGGGGTTGGAAAAAGGCAAGGCGGGAGGTGGTGCGCGAGGCGAAAAAGAAGCGCTGGTCAAAGTCTGAGGCGAGATAGGGCTTGTAGGCGATCGTCTCGGTTTTACGAGAAACTAGGGTGTCTTCTTGAAATAGGTGGGCGTCTAAAAGCTGCTGATCCTTGGCATAGCGAATCGAGACATCGACACCTAAGTTATCAATCGTGCGTGAGCTCATAACTTGAGTGTACAGATTTCCACCCCTAAACTGCAATCTTTCAGAGCAGTCTGTGAACAGCTAAAGTTATAAACTTAAAAATTGGATTGATATTATTAAAAATTAATACTTTACGTCAAAAAAAATGTATCAACTTCCTGTGAAAATCGGTGAGTTGTGAACATTTTTTCCACAAATTTCCACCAAACAATTTTTTCGTGCACATTAGCCTGTTAGTAAAAGATTTACATTGGTGGTTAAGGGAGCAGTTTTGCGTTCAATGATTGCGGTTTTTTACGTTAGATGAGTAAGATGTGGAAAGAAGTGGAAAACGAATGAGCGGATTCTTTTTTAGTGGATCATCTGAAGCGAAATTGGACGACAAGAGTCGTTTCGTATTGCCTCAAGAGATGCGCTATGGGCTCGTAGAAAATGGCGCTTGCCAATTCGTCTTGGGGTTGGGGTTGGGTGGCTGTATGGCTGTCTATCCTAAAAGCATGATCCAGGCGATTGCGGATCGCTTTCGCAAACAGCAGCACATTGCCCAGTTTCAGAAGTTCTTTACGCTCTTTTTTTCCACGCTGCATCAAGCCGAGTGCGATAAGTTGGGCAGGGTAGGTATTCCTGCAACGCTGAGACAGGCGGTTGGATTAAAAGAGCGCGATGAGATCATGATCGTCGGTGTTCTCGACAAAATCGAGATCTGGCCGAAAGAGGTCTATGACCAAAATCTGCGTACAATGCTAGAGGGTAAAACCCCTGGCATGAACTTGTCTAAAATGATTGAGGAAGCGTTCGCGCTATTAGCAAACGATGCATCTACCGGTGTTGGTTCAGGAAGTACTGGAGGCGTTCTCGGGAATTGAGCTGAAGCTCTTCTTCGATGGAACGACAGGCGCAGGAGGGCATGCTTCACATCTGTTGAAGGCCCACCCAGAAATTAAGCGCTATTTGGCGTGTGACCGCGACCCGGTTGCGCTCTCAATAGCGAAAGAGAAGCTAAAGGAGTGGGGGGAGAAGGTCGACTGGATCCGAGGTCCCTATTCAGATTTAGCGCTCTACTTAAAGAAGAAAAAGATCCCTTGCGTGCAGGGGGTGCTTTTAGATGTGGGGCTCTCATCGATGCAGCTGGCAGCGGGGGAGAGAGGGTTTAGTTTTCAGCAAGAGGGGCCGCTAGATATGCGGATGGACCCGAGTAGCCGCTTAACTGCGGAGGAGATCATCAACTCCTACTCCGAGAAGGAGCTAGCGAGGATCTTCTTCGAATATGGCGAAGAGACGCGATCGAGACAGGTGGCGAAAGCGATAGTAGAGGTCCGCCGTAACCATCGCATCCGGACGACGGGTGAACTGGTGGATCTGATCCGTCCCATTGTGCGGCGAGGAAAGCTCCATCCGGCGACTCTGGTCTTCCAGGGGCTGCGGATTGCTGTGAATGATGAGTTAGGGGAGCTGCGTCGAGGAGTCGAGGCGGCGATGGAAAAGGTGTGCAGTGGTGGGCGGATCGGGGTGATCTCCTTCCACAGCTTAGAAGATCGGATTGTGAAAGAGGCCTTTCGAGAGGGAGAGCGCAAAGGGATCTTGCACAGGATCGGGAAGAAGCCTCTAGTTGCACAGCGCGAAGAGGTGAGAAGTAACCCTCGTGCACGCAGCGCAAAATTTAGAGTGGCGGAGATATGTTAAAGCAGCTTTTGGTGTCGATTGCGTGTGGAGGGGGGTGCCTCTATTGCCATCTGAATCAGCAGAATAGCCTCACTCATTTAAAGATGGAGTGCTCGTTGCGCGAAGCGGAGCTAGATCATATCCAGGAAGAAAATCGCCGTCTAGCCTATCAAGTCGAACAGTTCGAAAGCCCCAATAACCTTTTTGAATTGGCTCGCAGACCGGAGTTTAGCCACCTGAAGCATCCGGCTCTACAGGAGATCCTCACCGTACCGGAAGAGATCGCCTGCAATGGGAAGTAGTCCTGCACGTAGGCGTGTTCTTGTGCTGGCCTGCTTTCTCTTTTTTCTTTTTTCTCTTCTGATCGTCCGCTTTTACCACCTGCAAATCTTAGAAGGGGAGAAGTGGACGCGTATCGCCTTAGCACAGCACCATAAGTTACTCATTGAGCCCTGTCGCCGTGGGGCCTTCTTTTCCAATAGCTCCGTTCGTCGAGGCCATCCGGAAGAGCCACAGCCCTTCGTTGTTGATGTGTTAAAATTTCACTGTTACGTCGATCCCGACTCGGTTCCTTTAGAGAAGAAGGAGGAGGTCGCTCGTATCTTAGCGCAGCTGCTAAAGGGCGATCCGCAGAAGGTGTCTGCTGAACTGGCCCATAAGAGTCGCAGTCGCAAGGTTGCATCATGGCTAGAACCTGAGCAGAAGCGGCAGATCGAAAACTGGTGGAGCGCCTATGCGAAAAAAGAGAAAATCGTCTCCAACGCAGTCTATTTCCTCTCCGATTATCAGCGATCCTATCCCTTTGGCTCAATGTTAGGAGCGGTCTTGCACACTGTCCGTGAGGACAAAGATCCGCAGACGCACCAGAGTATCCCTACAGGAGGGCTCGAGCTCTTTTTTCGCCACTATCTCGAGGGAAAACCGGGCCGTCGTCTCGTAAAACGGTCGCCCCGTCAGATCATCGATCGAGGTAAACTTCTCGAAACGCCGGAAAATGGCGCCGACATCTATCTGACGATCAACCACCACCTCCAGGCGATGACCGAAGCCGAGTTAGAGCGCGGCGTGAAGGCCGTCGGCGCGCAGGGCGGCTGGGCGATCATGATGGATCCCTATACTGGAGAGATCCTTGCCTTAGCGCAGACTCCCTCATTCGACCCCTCTAAATATTCCAGTTATTTTCGCGATCCAACCAAGCTAGAGCAGACTAAGGTCAAGGTTGTTACCGACTGCTTCGAGCCCGGCTCTATTATGAAGCCCATCACTTTAGCCATCTGCATGCGCGCCAATGAAGAGCTGCGCAAGCAGGGGAAGAAGCCGATCTTCTCTCCTGAAGAGAAGGTCGCAACGGATAATGGCTGGCTCCCAGGCCGCTCTAAACCGCTTACCGATGGGCGCACCCATCGGTTTCTCAATATGAACCTTGCTGTACAGAAGTCCTCAAACATCTACATGGCGCGTCTCGTACAGCGCTGTATTGAGGCGATGGGGGAGCGCTGGTATCGCAACGCCCTTGCAGATTTCGGCTTCGGTCAGAAGACCGGCATCGAGCTTCCCGCTGAGCAGTCTGGGTTCTTGCCTCTGCCAGGCAAGGTTTATCCCAATGGTAAGCTCGAGTGGTCTGTTCCCACCCCTTTTTCGCTCGCTATTGGTTATAATATTCTCGTTAACGGCCTTCAGCTAGTCCGTGCCTATGCCATGCTTGCCAATGGCGGCTACCTCCCAGAGCCCCATCTTGTTCGCAAGATCATTAAAGATGAGCAGGTGATCTTCCTCCATCAGCCGAAGAGTAGACAGATGCTCACTCCTTCGATTACCGAGCCGATCGTCCGCGCGATGAAGTTTACTACTAAGCTTGGTGGCACCGCTAAAGCGGCCGATATTATGGGCTATACTGAAGCGGGTAAATCAGGGACAGCGGAGAAGATCATCGACGGCGTCTATGCCAAGAGCCACAATATCTCATCGTTCCTCGGGTTTGCTCCAGCCCACTCGCCCCGTTTTGTGCTGCTCGTATCGATTGATGACCCTGAACAGCGCTACATTCCTGGCATTGGCAAGCAGCAAATGGGAGGTGCCTGCGCAGCTCCCGTCTTCCGTGAAATCGCCTCGCGCGCGCTCCAATATCTTGGCGTCGCTCCGGATGATCCCTATGGCTACCCCGTAGGCGACCCGCGCCGCAATGTGGAGAAGGCAGATTGGATGCAGGAGTTGAATAATCTTCAGGCACTCTATGAAGAGTGGAATCGGTAAATAGACCTCTTTAAGAGGAGTTGCTTGAAGAGACGGCGATGTTCTGCATCATATGTATACTCGACGCGACGGTCAGGCCACTCGATCTGGGTCAGTCGGTCTAGAGCGTCGAAGGTGCAGCTTCCTTGATCCCAATGGGTGGGGTTGCCATTTGGGTTGTAGGGTAGTGAGGAGAGCTCGAAGAGCGCGTTTACTGGAGTACTTTCTTGATCTTTGGCTATCCGACAGAGGTTTGTATCATAGTTGTATGTATGAGCTTCATCGGCAGTTGGTTCGTAGAGCGCATTATAGGAGTAGGTGTACTGCTTCTGATCAAAATGATGAATTTTCCCCAGAAGGCGATTTTTTTCTAACCTTGCCTCACCTATTCTCGCTGAGTTCAAGCTTTTCAAGCTCTTCCTTGACCGCTGGAAGTAGGGCAATTTCTCCTTGTTCGGCAAGTTCATGTATTCCATGCTTTGTTAGTGCCTTTTCAGAGAATGGAACAAGAAAATCATGAAATAATGCCTGCAATTCCATTTCTCTTGCAGTGTCATCCATTGGAAATTCTAAATTAAGAGCATTTTCAAATATTTTAGGTTCTCCCCTATCAATATTTCCGATTTCCTTTTTTATCATGTCCTTATTAACAATGTGATTCCTTCCAAACACTCCATTTACAAATATTTTTATGTTCAATTGGTAATAATTTCCAAAATTAGATTTCATTAATTCAAGAGCTAAGATGCATTCGTCGGATTTTTTAAACCAACCATTGAAAGCAGCCTCAAAACCATTACTAATCGCAACCTTTTTGAATGTTAGTTTAAAGTTTTTGTTATCCATAATTCAATATACCTCTAAAATTCCTTTCCAATTTACATTTTTATATTCAGGCATCGTTTTTAGCTCATTTATATACATCTCTAGTTGTTTCGTTCCAGCTTTAATTGCTCTAGGATTATTCGGTTTTAACTCATATACTTTTCCATTCGCTCTATCAAGAAAGTCGATCTTACGTCCACTTGGTAATTTATATTCCTTACGCAAATTTATCTTGTCAGCAATCGCTGCTTTATAAGATTTATGAACCTGCTGCCCAAGGCGAAGATTAGATTTCGTGTATTGTAGAGCTACTTCTTCCGTTTTCCCAGCTAATGATGCCACTCTAGCGGCCCCTTTCAGGGAGCC
This sequence comes from uncultured bacterium, assembly GCA_964516935.1. Classification (GTDB taxonomy): domain Bacteria; phylum Chlamydiota; class Chlamydiia; order Chlamydiales; family SM23-39; genus CAZEZK01. The sequence continues at coordinate 356 of CAZEZK010000042.1, read as the reverse complement.
GAAACTCAATACTGTGTCAACTCCTTCTGCAAAGCCACGAGAGGCACCGCAGGCTTGCAATAATTGTGATTTCCCTGAGTCAACCCACTCGTTGGATATGATTTGATGCAATCCCGTGTAGATATCATCGAGACCACGAAAGAACACGAATCCACCACCTGCTATTCCTCCCACTCCACCTGTAGCAGCTGCGTAGGCGGTACTTGCTGTTACTTGACCAACTCCAATTCCTATCTGTAGAAAACCATGGAACTGTGGACTATGCCACGCATTTGAAAATGCAGATCCTATTTTTAGAACTTCCCAAGCAAAATCCCTAGAACTTTCGAACGCTTGGGCGACGAGACTGGCTCCTG
>CAZEZK010000041.1:0-13883 GCA_964516935.1 uncultured bacterium | reverse complement strand
ATACAAGGAATCTGGATCAACTCTAGGGGGTCAGACTTTACCTGTGCGTTTCCTACCTTAAGTCTAAGGTTGGTTGAATAAAAAATCCAGCTGCGGTACACTTCCCTCCTCAGGGAGGAATCACATTTTGGCGAAGGAATTTATGACTACGGAACATCTACGGAAGCAGTTCAGAAATAATTTTACTTTGTGCAACGCTGCGATTCGCGTCGCGCGAAACCTGCTTGCCGCTGGGGGATCTCAGAATGCTCTCCGCGACGTGCTGGAAGAGATTTCTAAAGCGCACAGTGCAGTCGAGTGGGAAAACGAAAACTCTTAATTACCGCTGCTCTGCCATATGCAAATGGAGTGATCCATTTTGGCCATTTGGCTGGCGCCTACTTGCCTTCGGACTGCTATGCCCGTTATCAGAGGTTACAGGGGAGTGATGTCCTCTATCTCTGCGGTTCAGACGAATATGGGGTAGCTGTCTCGCTGAGTGCAGAGCTGGCAAATCGCACGCCAAAAGAGCATGTCGATCTCTTTCATGGGATTAACTCTGCGCTTTTTCAGAAGCTTTTTTTCTCTTTTGATCACTATGGCCGGACCAGCTGGGATGGTCATACGCGCATGGTGCAGGAGTTTTACCAGGTTCTGCAGCGCAATGGTCTAATTGAGGAGCGCGAACAAGATCACCTCTATTCAGAGCAGGAGGGGCGATTCCTGGCAGACCGGTATGTGGTGGGGACCTGTCCTCGCTGTGGTTATGAACGAGCCCGTGGAGATGAGTGTCAGCGCTGTGCGGCCTCTTATGAGGCGATAGATCTCTTAAATCCCTGCTCAAAGTTGACCAATTCCCCACTCGTGCGTAAGCCGAGTCGTCACCTCTACTATCTCTTTGATCGTTTTCAACAGCAGCTGACATTGTGGCTGTCTGCTCATCCGGAGTGGAAAGAGAATGTGGTGCGCTTTGCAATGGGTTATGTCGATGCGCTGAAAGCACGCGGCATCACACGCGACTCCAACTGGGGTGTACCTGTTCCTGGTGTGCCTGGCAAGGTCTTTTATGTCTGGTTCGATGCGCCGATTGGCTACATTTCGATTGCGCAGCAGTGGGCTGAGAAGAGTGGAGTTCCAGATCGCTGGAAAGACTATTGGCTTAGCTCCGATGCTGAGCTGGTCCACTTCATTGGTAAAGACAATATTCCCTTCCACGCGGTCTTTTTCCCTGCGATGTTGATGGGACAGAATCTGCCTTATAAACTTCCTGATGCGATCCCGGCAAATGAGTTTTACCTTTTAGAAGGGCGGCAGTTCTCTAAATCCGATGGTTGGACTATAGATCTTCAGGCCTGCTTGGACCGCTACTCTGCAGATGAGATTCGTTATGTATTGGCTGCGACTGCGCCAGAGAATGCTGACTCGAGCTTCAGCTGGAAAGAGTTTCAGATGCGTCTCAATGCAGAGTTGCTTGGAAAGTTTGGGAATTTTATCCACCGCGTATTGACATTTGCTTGGCAGCATTGCGAGCAGCGGGTGCCTGAGGGCGACGCGCTGCAGCTGCTAGATATACAGTTTCTTGCCGACATCGATCGCCTGTTAGGGCAGATCTCTGAGAGTTATAACGGCTTCCATCTACGCAAGGCATCTCAGCAGTTAATGGAGTTAGCGCAGCTAGGCAATGTCTATATTGATCAGAAAAAGCCTTGGCAGTCTCTTCGCTGTCCCGGCGATGAGGGGGCTCTAAAGGCGACAATGTATTGCGCGATTCAGTGCATTAAAGCGTTGACGCTTGCCGCCTCTCCAATCATGCCTACACTTGCGCAGCAGATTTGGGAACAGCTCGGATTTGGCGATCAGCTGGAGAAGCAGCTATGGCATAAAGTACAATCAGAGCCGATTCCGGCTGGGCAGCGCTTGCGTGAACCGCGCGCCCTATTTCGAAAAATGGAGGATCAAGAAGTGGAAGAAGAGGTAAGAAAATTGAGTGTCGCGGTAGCGCCCGTAGCAGGAGCTCCTGTAGTGGAGGTAGCTCCCCTGAAAGAGGGAATTGATTATGAACTTTTCGGGAAGCTCGACCTGCGCGTAGCTCAAGTTATTCAGGCGGAACGGGTCGCCAAATCTAAGAAGCTTTTGAAGCTCCAAGTAGATCTCGGCAACGAGCAGAGGACGATTGTTTCAGGGATAGCCCTACGGCACACTCCTGAAGAGTTGATTGGCAAGAAGGTGATGATTGTTGCCAACTTGGCACCAGCTACGATTATGGGGATCGAGAGTCGTGGGATGTTGCTCGTTGCTGGTGAGGAACTTGAGATTCCTCAGTTCCGAGCGGCGCTTTCAGGTTCTCAAATTCGTTGATATTTAGATTTATTTTATATATCATTCATTCTATGAATGGAATAAATGATTATACAGATGTAGCCGATAATAGACTGATTGAATGTCCCATCTGTTTGCAAGATGGGATATCTACCCGGAAACATAAACCAGTTGATGGAGTAGATCTTGGTGATATGCATCGCGTCTGCGATATTTGGTTGCAAATTCTCCAGCAAAATGGGGAGACATGTCCTTTTAATTGTGGCGCGACCCTCTCTTTAAGAGGAAGAGTGACCAATCAAGATCGGCAAATGATTGAGAATATGCTAGATTTTGAAAATATGGATGTTCGGCAAATTTGGCAGGAATCTGAACAGAAATTGCGGCTTCGAGCAGTAAAGAGTAGAGGGTTATGCTTAACACCTCAAGAGCCCGCAAATGTCCACCCAAAGAAATTACATTTTTAATTTAAACGAAATCTTCAGGTTGTTTGTGTATAAGAAGCTTTCTTTTTAGGGACGAGCTTCACCTTTGTGACGGAGCGGTCGCTGGCGTTGAGTACTTCGATTTCAAACTCATCATGAAGTAGCCGCCACCCCTTTTCTGGGATCACTCCAGCTTTTTGAGAAATATAACCGCCTAAAGTTTCATAATCGGGGCTTTCGGGGATCTGGATCTTTAGCTCTTCTTGGATGTCATTGATGCTCATTTTGGCATCGACGATCCAACCACCGGATGGGAGGGGCCAGAATTGCTCTCCGCCGATGTCATACTCATCTTCAATCTCACCTACGAGCTCTTCAAGGATATCTTCGATCGTTACAATCCCTTCAGTACCGCCATACTCATCTACAACGATAGCAAGATGGAGCTGTTTTGTGCGGAACTCCTGAAGGAGGTGGGAGATCTTCTTATTTTCGGGCACGTAAAGGATCGGTTTTTTGAGTGTCTCTAAGGGCTCTTTGAGGGCGCTGCTATCTGGGTTGATATAGCACTTGATGAGATCCTTGTAGAGGACGACGCCAATGATCTGGTCGAGCGTTTCTCGGAAGATGGGGACGCGACTGTAGCCCTCCTGAGCGAAGAGTTGAGCGGCCTCTTGAATGGAGAGGTTTGCGGGGAGGCTGAAGAGGTCTACGCGAGGGACCATGATCTCCTTAGCTACCTTCCCCTTGAAATGGATAAAGGCGGAGATGAGCTTCTGATCTGTATAGTCGAAAGAATTCTGGGATGAATGGATCATCTCTTGAATCGCGCTGCTCCCCTCCTCGTGTATAATGCGGGGCCAGCAGCAGCGAGTGATCTGAAATAGGAGTGCGATGAGTGGAGAGGTGATCGTAAAAGTGATGGCAGCAACCCAGGTGGATGCAGCGAAGAGGGGGCGAATCCAATAGGTGGCAAGGGAGTTCAGGAGGAATTCAAAGAGGAGCGCAACCAGTACGATTAGAATAATCGTATGAACAAGAGAGAAGTGGTAGGAGAGCCAGAAAAAGGCGCTGACAGCATAGGCGGCCATACAGAGGAGGTGGTTGATGCGGATGGCTAGGTCAAGAGCTCCCTGTCGGGTGGAGAGCCAAGAGAAGAGGGGGCGGATGGGAGGGGGTAGAGCGCGAAGGAATCGTTCTTTTGTTGAGCGAGATCCGAGGAGATTTAGGGCGATCTCAAAGAGGGAGAGGCTGCCAAAGGCGATTAAGAATAGGATAGGAAGGAAGGTGTTCATATAATACGGTGACTAAGACGACGCATACAGCTTTTTTCTTTTCGGCGCATTTTCTTTTTTTTTGTGGGGTCGAGGTCATCGTAGCCGATCAGGTGTAGTAGACCATGGATGAGGTAGAGGGTGGTCTCTTCATAGGGGTTAGGATAGGCAAGGGCTGCCTCAGGGGCGATAAAGATATCTCCTAAATAGCGATCAGGCGTTGCGGGATCTAAATCAATCGGAAAGGTAATGCAGTCAGTTGGAGAGGGATCGTTAAAAAACTGATCATGAAGGCGGCAGATCTCCTTCATGGTGACAAAATAGATACCCATCTGTTCGCAGGGGATAGACTCCAGCTCAAGAAATTCTCGAGCGACCGCACGAACAGACGGCTTTCGAATGGGAAGGACCTTCTGCCTGTTGATAACTGAAATTTTCAAGCAGTAGGTGTTTTTGGTAAGCCAGTAACCTTTTTATTGGTTCCGTCTACCCATCGGCCGAGTTTGCGAAGAATATCCACGCGTTCAAAACGCTTTAGGACATTCCGCTTCTGGGCGCCTTTATTGGATTTTCCGTAGCTACCGTGGCGGGTCATGATGATTTCCTCAATTTGGGAATAAATCGGAGAAGAGCGGACTCTTTGGTAAAGGCATTTTCCACAGGCTTGTACCCGAGTGGGATCGCATCGACCTTTGGACCCGTCTTTACAGCGGGTGGGCGAGGTCTCTTTGGAGAAATGGCTCTTTTTCGTGCTTGTTTGCTAATTCTTGTCATACTTCGCTGGCGACTAGCATAACCGATTTTGGTAAGAAAAGCAAAAATAATGTTAACTAATTGTGAGTTAACAGCTTACGATCGTCATCCCTGCCTTTTTATAGGCGTCAAAACGGACGGAAGAGAGGCGTCGTTTGTCTGGATGGGAGAGGTCTTCAAAATCATAAATGGCTCGAAAGGGGCCATTGACGAAGAGGGGAGTGGGGCAGAGGTTGAAGGCGACGGCAGCCCCATTGATATTTTTTTTTTCAACAGAGATGGAGATCCAGTCGGAGGAGGAGTGGATGGCATGAGGGAGGAAGCTGGCATCGGAACATTTCCAGAGGAAGTCGTCGAGGAACTTTGCAGCGCGATCATCCTCTACAAAAAAGATGATTCGCTCGGGGTGATGGAGACAGGCCTCCGCGACTTCTGCGACTCGAAGGAGTTTAGCGCGAGCATCGCGTACAGAGCATAGAAACAGCTGGGTCATTTTTTACTACTCTCGGGAATAATCATACCGCAAGAGACGATGAATTTAACAGCCTCTTCGTTGGAGATAGAGAGTTGCTGGATGTCTGATTCGGGAACGAGCAGAAGAAAGCCGGAAATTGGGTGGGGAGCAGTAGGGGTAAAGACGGAGCGCAGTTTTGTGGGAGCTTTTCTCTGGCACTCTGGAGCGACCTCTCCTGCGAGAAAGCCTATGCTCAGACTCGGCTTTGTGGGAAAGGGAATAAGAACAGGGGCCTTAAATGCCTTTTTGCCTTCGGTAGATAGGAGAGCAGAAAAGACGTCGCGGCTCATGCTATAGATCCCTTTAACAAAGGGAATACGGGCTACAAATCCATGGAATTTGTTGACCATGTGTTTAAGGAAAATATGGCGCGCGATTGCACCAAGCATCAGCACGAAGAGGACGAGGAGTATTAGAGCGATGAGGCGTACGAAGAAGATATGGACGAGTGGCGATGCAGTGAGACCAAACTGGTCGTGTAGAAAGATTAAGAGCGCCTTAACGGGTACGACGAAGGGGGTCGTAAAAAAGTTGAAGAGAAAATGGATAATGAGCGCTGTTAAGACAACGGGTAGAAGAATAACCAGGCCAGTGAGTAGATATTTTTTCATTGGGGATCCGTAGGTGGGATAACTCCGCAGGAGACGACATAGCGGACAGCTTCATTGCTTTTCATGTCCAGGTAGATGAGGTCGCTCTTTTTACGCATAATGAGATAGCCAGTGGTGGGGTTTGGTGTTGTCAGAATAAAAACGGATACTATATCGCTACCTGCAAGGGTGCATTCGCTGGTGACAAGTCCAAGCGCATAGCAGCCGTTATAGGGAAAGGGTGTCATAACGACCTGTTGAAAGGATTGGGACTGATCACCTAAGAGGGAGTGGATGATATCTTTTGTAGTCTTGTAGACCTTATTTACGAGGGGAATGCGATGGATCAGCTTATCGCCCGTGCTGAGTAGAGTGCGGACAAAAAACCAGCGCGCAGCGATTCCTAGCAGCAGTGTGAATAGAAAGAGGAAGATCAGAATCAGGAGCTGGCTGACGAAGCGGACAAAGTGCGGCTCTGTGGGTAGTTTTAGAGAGCTAAGAGGTCCCTGTAAAAGGGAGGTCACAAGGTTGATAAAAGGATTGGTGAGTAGGTCGACCAGGAACGCGATGAGCATCAGCGTAATGGCCAGGGGAAGTAGAGTGGCTAATCCAGTCAGAAAATATTTTTTCATCTTTCTTTCGTATCATCTCCTGAATGGCTGAGAAATGCAAGAAGCAGCAGTTTTTATAAATGTTTTGTATGGACATTGCTGTATACTTTTTGTAAAGTGTGAGGCCACTTATTATGAGCACAGTTGCATCTTTTGCTATGTTTGGAGGAATCCTCGCGGGAGGAGCTCTAGGGCTCTGCGCAAGCAAACTTATAAATCAACAAGCAAAAAATTTACAAGAAAGCGACCAGAATATAGCGGCAGTGGCACTGCTGATATTGAGCGGAGTAGTTGCGATCGTCTCAGCTGCAGCTACGCTGCTCTTTGGAGCGAAGACAGTACTGCTTCTGCTGACTGCCATCGGGGCGCCACAGCTGTTGGCGTTTGTCGCAGTGGCCGCTCTTGTCGTAACGATTGTTTCTGCGGTAGACATTCAGGCAGCATGGGACTGGCTCGAATTTAAATCGGCTCTTAACTTGTAGCGGCCGTATTTTTGCTTCTATCGGACAAAACTATCCAGCGCGTTCAGGAATCTAAACTATCGTCGTCTTCTTCTAGATCCCCTTCCTTGCTTCTTTTGCCTTGGGCGCTCTTCGCGGCGCGGTTCGTCACTATTGCGTTTTGGACGAGGGGTGCGCTGGGATGGAGATATCCAAACGGCTTTCTGATGGACGAGATCGATATGTTCTAATCGCACCTGGATCTCTTGGCCGGGGACGAAGGTCTGCTTCGTGCGGACGCCGTGGAAGACCATGCGGATCGGATTATACTCATAGAAATCATCGCCGAGTTCAGAGACGTGGAAAGATCCTTCGAGGTCAAACTGAGGAACCTCAAAGAAGAGGGCAAAGGGACGGATCTGAGTGATGCGTGCGGGATAAAGGCGCATCGGATCCTCTTTAAATGCGCGATTGGCTAGACGCAACTTTTTAAGCACCTTCACTGACATCTCCGCTTTCCAGCTGACACGTTCGCGTTCGGAGCAGCGTTGGGAGATCTCAACGAGATCTTCTGAGAGGGAGATCTCATCGAGCAGCAAGCGCTGAATAATGGTATCGGTATAGCGGCGGATCGGACTGGTGAAGTGGCAGTAGTGTTCCAATGCAAGACCATAGTGGCCTATGTTGTCGGGTGAGTAAGCCGCAAGGCGCATACTGCGGACAAACTGGATCGAGAGTTGCTGGTGTAGAGGGGAGTCCTTGGCGCGGAGAAAGAGGTCCTGGATGTCTCCACGTGTCGGGACTGGAGGGAGAGAAAATCCAAGAGCTCGGGCAAAGGCGAAAAAATCTTGGAAGGAGTCTTCCGATGGCGAGTCGTGGATGCGATAGATGAGCTGCTTGCCTTGGCTATTAAGATGGATAGCGACGAGTTCATTGGCTTTGAGCATAAACTCTTCGATCATCTGGTGGGTGATGTCATATTCGATGCGCTGGAAGCCGACGGGCTCGCCGCGCTCATCTAGGATTAGCTGCTGCTCTGCAAGAGAGAAGTCGATGCTGCCACGCTGGAACCGCTGCTGCTTGAGGAAGCGGCAGAGTTCAACCATCCGGTCGAGAAGCTCTAAGTGAGGGCTCTTTACGCGTCGTTCGAGTACTTCGAATGCGTCATGATATGTAAAGCGTTTGCGACTCTTGATGGCACTACGGCAGATTTGAAAATCGATCAGCTCACCGATGGGGCTGAATTCAGCGAGAACGGAGACTGTGAGGCGGGTGACGTTGGGTTTCAAGCTGCAGAGTTCATTGGAGAGCGCTTCGGGAAGCATGGGAATGCACTGTCCAGGGAAATAGGTGGAATTGCAGCGTTTACGGGCCTCTTCGTCGAGCATTGAACCGGGACGGACGTAGTAGGCTGCGTCGGCGATGTGGACGCCGAGGTGGAAGTGGCCTAGGTCGTCTTTGGTGAGGGAGATGGCATCATCGAAGTCGCGCGCGGTGTCGGGGTCGATGGTTACCGTTTCTAGATCGGTAAGGTCTCGGCGACCTGGATGAGCAGAGAGAGAGACGCGGCGTGGAAAATCGTCGGCTTCGTCGATCGCATCTTGGGAAAAGGTGTTTGGGAGTTCGAACTCTTCAATTGCAGCGGGGATATCGGTTAGGGCGTCATCGATATGGCCGATCTTGTACATAGCAACGGCTTGGACATTTTCCTTTTCGCCACCCCATTCGGAGACTTTGCAGATCAGGCGATCGCCAATATTTAGTGAGGTGAGGGGGGGTTCCATGCCGAGGATCTGAACCTGGCGACTTAGCAGAACAGAGTAGGCCAGATTGGGGGCAAAGAGTGTACAGGCGAGGTGGGTGCGACCTCGGCTGAGAATTGTGATAACAGCGCCTTCAGGTCCTTTGGGGGACTCCTCAGAGAGGATCTGCACCTCTACAGTGTCGCCATCGACAGCTTGTAGGGTGGAGTGGCGTGGAATAAAGATGTCGGGCCCGGGAGGCGCCTTTACGAAGGCGAAGCCCTTTGCATGGACGGAGATGGTGCCGGTGACGAGTTGCGCTTCTGGAGGGAGGTAGTGACCCTTTTTGAGCTGGATTTTTCCCTCTTTAACGAGTTTATCAAGAGCGGTGGTAAATTCTTTTTGCTGAGAGCTAGAGATCTCCATCACTTGGCGCAGGGCGCGCATCGTCGAGGGTTCATATTTCTTTCCTCGGATGTGTTGGAGGAGATCTTGTTCGATATTACGAGTCATTATTTTCCTTGCGTTCGTTGGAACGCGGTCAGGGTATTTTGGAGTAGCATGGCGATAGTCATAGGACCAACCCCGCCAGGCACAGGAGAGATATAGCCGGCGATAGGTGCCACTTCTGCGAAATCTACATCGCCAACAATGCGTCCGTCAAGACGGGTAATGCCCACATCGATGACGGCAGCGCCGGGTTTAACCATATTGCGTTTGATGAAGAGGGGACAACCAGTTGCAGCGATCAATATATCTGCGCTGCGGGTGATGTCGATGAGTCCTTCAGAGGCGCTATGGGCGATAGTTACAGTGGCGTTTGAGCCGGCTTTTTTCTGCATGAGCAGAGCGGCCAGCGGTTTGCCGACGATATTGCTGCGTCCTAAGATCACCACATGCTTTCCTTCGATCGGTATCTGGTACTCTTGTAATAGGCGCTGGATGCCGAGGGGGGTGCAGGGGATAAATCCGTCCTCTTCACCGAGGAGCAGCTTACCCGCATTGACCGGATGAAAACCGTCAACATCTTTTGAGGGGTGGACTCGGGAGAGAAGCGTACGTTCAGAGAGGTGAGTTGGCAGGGGGAGCTGGATCAGGATGCCGTGTATTGCAGAATTCTGGTTGAGAGCGTCTATCTCCAGTTCGAGTTTTGAGCGGGTGACAGTAGCTGGGAGTTTGATGATGGTCGATTCTATCCCCACTTTTTGGCAGGCGTTCTGTTTGGCTTTGACATAAGAGTGAGAGGCTGGGTGTTCTCCGACAAGAATGAATGCAAGACCGGGGCGTACATCGCGGATCGCTGAGGCGACCTGCTGTTGAATGGATTGGGCGATGGGAGGACCAGAGAGAATCTTCATGAGCGTGTTAGTACCGCGGAGAGCCCTTTATGGAGTGGGCCGTTAGACGCGAGAATAGGGCGATAGGAGCGTAAAGTAAAGGGGCTTTGGTCCCATTCTGAACTGATGCCGCCACTCTCCTGGAGGATGAGTAGGCCAGCTGCGCAGTCCCATGGGGCCAACGAGACTTCAAAAAAAGCATCAAATCTCCCTGCGGCGGTATAGCAGAGATCGAGCGTGGCGGCGCCTAAGCGGCGAATGGGGATTCCTAGTCTGAGGATGTCGACGAAGTGTTCAATGCAATGGTGCGGATTATCGGCTAGATTGTAGGGGAAGCCAGTGGCTAAGATCGCCTGTTTCAGATGCGCTGTTTGAGAGACCCTGAGTGGTACCCCATTGAGATAGGCGCCCTTTCCCTTCTCTGCGACAAAGAGTTCATGAGTGATCGGCTGGTAGACGATGGCAGATTGGACTTCGCCCTTGATCTCGGCGGCGATACTCACGGCGAACATCGGGATCTGGTGAGCAAAATTAACGGTTCCATCTAGAGGATCGACAATCCAGATCATTTCTGCATCTTCGGGACCGACGGCTCCCTTCTCTTCGGCTAGAAAGCCAGATTTTGGAAACTGCTGCTCTAAGAAAGCGATAATAGACTGTTCGGAGAGGTAGTCATATTCAGTGACAAGGTTGTGGACACCCCCTTTTGAGGAGATATTGAATTGTGTACCAAATCCTTGTCGTAGGATTTCTCCTGCTTGGAGAGCGGCTTCGATTGCAACTAGTGTGCGGTGAGAGAGAGCGGTTTTTTCGTCTTTACCAACCAAATGAGGACCTTATATAAGCGCTCTCCAAGAGTGATCGGCACTCGGAACCAGAAGAGCGTGTAGAGGGCGTTTCTAAGAAAAATTCCTACAACATCGCCTACAGACCATTTTCCACTAACACCAGCTCTCCTGTCAAAGAGAAAAAGTAGAGTGAGCTGAAAGGCGATAGATACTCCTGCAATCAGGGCCGCATATAAAGTAATATGGAGCCACCGTTCCATAGATAAATAAATTCGGAAACGCGAGAGGAGCCAGGCGGCAAAGGCGGCCTGAGCAGTGCATAGACCAAAAGGATCTGTTGATAGGCAGTCGCATAAAAAGCCGCAGCCGGCGCTAATCCAGAGGGCTCGGCTTGGTGATCGCATATGGAGAAAGAGAAGCGCCTGAAATGGTGCATATGCTTGCAAAGGAAATTCTGGAATTACAGAGCTCTGGAACAGGAGGGTGAGAGTGGAGAGTGCAAAGGCAATCCAGAGGATCATGGACTTCAGGTATAGCGGGTGTGGCAAATCATTTCAATTGCAGCTGGCTCTTTATCTTAGAGTAGATGAGATGCAGCAGCTTTACAGTCCCTTGGTGGGACTGTAGTGAGGAGTGTCCATCTCTTCCTTGTAAAAACTCGTCCAATTGCCACTGTTTTGCGCGGGAATTCAGCGTGGTTCTGGGATCTAAATCTGCTGTTAGTGCGCAGAGGTCTTTACGATTGATAACTGTCATAGGAACTTTTCCCTTAAGGAGCGGGCTCTGAAAAATTGTTGTAGAGAAATGGTCTTTAGGCAGCCCCGCATAAAGAGTTTTAAAGGAGTAGCCGGAGATCGCGACAGAACAGAAGGGGCCAAGATGGATCGTGATCTGCTCCTGTCGCACCCGGCCTTCAATCGTTCCTTCTCTGATAGAGGACTGTCGAGACGAAAGGGATGTCCCCAATAGCTGCATAGAAAAATTGGTGACTACTGCCCCCAACCTTCGAACCTGTCCGATGAGCACAACATCTGTCTCTCCAAACTCTTTCCACTCCTCTTGAATAGTGGAGTGGTCTGGAGTTTCTTTGTGTGATTCGAAAAAACGATAGCTATTTTTCCCTAATGCAGCAACCTGATCTGCGGGATTTGAGCTCATCACCTCTAGAGAGAGCTCTAATTCGCTTGGATCAAATAGAGGGTGATTCAGCTCGAGAAGTCTAGAGAGAAGATCTATGTAGTGGTACCCGGAGTGGAGTAAGATACCGTATCCATATTTAAAAGGGTGGTTTTCCAGAGTTGGGTATTCGTGAGGAAGGTTCCAGATGCCTCCAGCAAAATGGATATTAATCCCTGTGATGGGCATTTCGATTTCTGCGATCAATCCTTGTAGATGGTCTTGTACTAACAGATGTCCATCATGGCCGCGTCGCTCACAACAAACAACGGCATCAACTCCATATCGTTCAGAAGCTTGAATCATTTCTTGATAATCTTGTAGTAATAAGTCAACTTGTTCTGGTGAAGAAAATGCGCTAATCGGTTTATCCATGAATACCGGGAATCGCTGTTTCATTGCCCAGAGGAAATAGCTCTTTCTTGCCTTTGGTTCTGTGGAGATCAGAACGCCATCGATCGTCATAGAGCGGATTATGGGGTCTATCAATGTTTGAATCTCTTCGGTAGAGAGTTGATTTCTAAACGTCTCATCTAGAAAGAGCAGCTGTTTGGGTTGTAGGATTTGATTGGCAAAAAATTGACGAATAGGTTCTTCCTGGCTTTTAAGATCGATAGCAAGCGCAATCTCTACGGAGCGATTTTGCAGCTGGCGATGATAACACTCTCTATAGTGTACGCCGCACCCAATAATAATGAGATGACCTCTTTGCATACATGTTCAGAGTTGCATATTTTGATTTTGAATGCTACGCTCCGGATAAAAGGAGTTTCTATGAATAACAAGAAAGATAGTGAAAAAAAATGGAGTCAATTGATCGTAAAAGCGTGGACAGATGAACATTTTAAAAAACGGCTCATCGAACATCCCGAACAGGTATTCAAAGAATATAACCTATTTCCTAATGTAAAACATCCCAAAATCGTTGAAAATAGCGAAAATGTTACCTATATTGCACTCCCCAAAAAGCCATCTAGAAATCTTACCAAACAGGATCTAGAAGACCTAGCAGCTGGAGAAGCTATGACGATGAACTGCTGTTAGTTTGGTGGAGTGGACAGCTGTGGATGTGAAACGGTCTCGTGATGAGATCCACGGTTCAAGCAGCTGTTACTGACAAATCCTCGAGAAGCGCTTCAAGAGATTGAGATACATAATCTCTCTGAATTGCTGCAGGTTCGAGTCGTTGAGGAGGGGGAAAGCGAGTGGCTTTTGGTGCTACATCCCTCTCCAAAACGGTATCCATTTCTATTGAAGAGATGTTTGATTTGGTAGAAGTTAGAGGGATCAGTGATTGAGCGAATAAAGAGCAAAAATTTCGACTACTTAGTCAATAGGCTAGTTCATAAGGAGCACTGGTCGCTTGAGGATGCGCAAGAGGGAGTGCGGCAATATAGAAATTTTTTAATTCTGATCTATAAATATCCACAACGCCGGTTGGCTCCAACTCGATTGATTGATGAGGTGTGGCATGCGCATATTTTGTATACGCGGGAATACACGCAAGATTGCGAAGAGATATTTGGCTCTTACCGACACCATACTCCCGTTGACGATTCTAAGTGTTCGGAAGAGGAGCGACAACAGGTGCTTATAGAGACTGCAATATTATATACAGAAGAGTTTCAAGAATCGTACTCTCCTCTGTTTGATCTGGATCCGCTAGCGGTCCATTTCAGATAGAGCGCGACAAGAGAGTCTGCGATCGTATTAACGCCAATTTATATACTCCTTCCAGCTCAAAGGCACCCAAGAGGGTTGAATTGAAAGCTCTCGCGGTTGAATTACCGCTAATGGGGGTTGTATTAAACTCAATACTACCCCCATTAGCGGTAATCCAACCCCGAGGCTTTGAATCAATCCTCTTGGGTGCCTTTGAACTGGAAGGAGTATATAGCAGTGCCACCTGAAAGGCACCCTGGCGTAGTTTTCAAG
>CAZEZK010000040.1:0-14293 GCA_964516935.1 uncultured bacterium | reverse complement strand
AGGATCTTTTGAAGCAGAACCCCTCTGGGGGTCAGCCTTTACCTGTTTTGCCCGATCTAGACTTTTAAAGATCTACAGGACATATACCGTATTAGATGAAGTTTTTAAAAAAAGAGCGCTATTTAATCTTCTTTTTTGGATTTTTGGTAGTTTTACTAATTGGGCTTTTTATCTGTTTAACGTCGCTTAAACGTATTGAAAGCCTACAGGTTGCGAGCGCGCAGGAGAAGTACTCCTCTTATGTGCTTGCAGCGACAATGCGCCAGACGTCGGATGACCTAACAAAATTTTGTCGTCTCTATGTGATAACGGGAAATTTGAACTATCTCGACGATTATAATGAAATTTTATCAATCCGAAGTGGAAGAAGCGCTCGTCCTCTGAACTATAATCAGATCTATTGGGATCTTGTACTCGATCCAAAGGCCGCACGCCCTAGCCCTTACGGTCCTGCAATTTCTCTGCGCCAGTTAGAGATCAATCATGGGCTCTCCGCAAAAGAGTTCGCACTATTGCAGGAGTCTGAAAAAAATAGCAATTTGCTTGCCCAATACGAGCTGAAGGCGATGAACGCCATCCAAGGGAAGTTTTTAGATCCGGCGACAGGACAATATACGGTTCGGGGGAGCCCGAATCGGGAGATGGCCGTCCAAATAGCCTTTGGAGAGGAGTATATGCGCACGAAGGCGCAGATTATGGCGCCTCTTCATACCTTTTTTCAAACATTGGAAGAGCGCACGACCCGAAAGAATGAAAAGTTTAATAGAGAATCTGTTCAGGTCATTTTCTTGGCGATCGGGCTCTCTATCCTCTCGACACTCTTGATGCTAATTTCGATTCTTAAAGCGTTGAGATCCCTCTCAAAGGTGCATCGGGAAAATGAGGGATTACTACTCAATATTCTTCCTGAGGGGATTGCAGCTCGTCTAAAAGCGGGAGAGGAGCCGATCGCAGATGAGATTCCTCATGCAAGTGTGCTGTTTGCTGACATTGTCGGGTTTACGGAGATGACTCACCGTTTGGGGGCCAAGGAGACTGTGGCTCTTTTGAATTCACTCTTTGCGGAATTTGATATTTTGACAGAAGAGTTTGGAGTCGAAAAGGTGAAGACGATTGGCGACAATTACATGGCTGTAGCTGGTGTATCGATCCCTGAAGAGAACCATGCGATTCGGCTTGCAGAGTTTGCTCTAGCTATGCAGCAAAAGATCAAATCTTACAATCAGGCGAATGATATCGATCTACAGCTTCGCATTGGGATGACCTCGGGAGAGTTAATCGCCGGCGTGATTGGTCATAAAAAATTTATCTATGATATTTGGGGCGATGTAGTGAATATAGCCAGCCGCATGGAATCGACAGGGGAGCCAGGCAAAATTCAAGTCGCAGAAAAGATGGCCAATATTTTAGAAGAGAAATTTATCCTTGAGCCAAGAGAGGCAATTGAGGTGAAGGGGAAGGGGCTAATGCAGACCTTTTTCCTCATTGGGAAGAGAGATGAAAAATTTTCTTAAATTTTGGGGTACACGCGGTTCTTGTGCTGTGAGTGGGCAGGAGTATAAGCACTTTGGTGGAAACACCTGCTGTCTAGAGGTGAACTATGGTGGCGTCAGATTTGTTATCGACGCCGGTACTGGAATACGTCCTCTTGGTCACTATCTGATGCAGCGCCATCTAGATAAGATCGATCTCTTCTTGAGTCATATGCATTGGGACCACCTGATTGGTTTCCCTTTTTTTGAACCGCTCTATGGATCTGACGCGCAAATTACGATCTGGGCGCCGGCAACAGGGGGGCGTAGCTGTCGAGAGCTTTTCCAAGAACTTCTTTCTCAGGAGTTTTTTCCTGTGAGGCTTAGTCAAGTGCAGGAAAAACTCGATTTTCGAACGATCGATCCGTTAATAGATCTCGCTTTCGGAGAGGCTCACTTGGCATTTCATGAGACGAATCATCCAGGTATTACACTTTGTTTTAAGATCACAACTCCTTATGAAACGATTGGTTATGTTACGGATAACGAAGTGGTTGAAAATTATGAGAAGCATCGTGGGTTGATCGATTTTTTCAAGGGCGCTGATCTCCTAATCCATGAGGCGCAATATAGCGCTCATGAATATCCGCAGAAGAGCGGCTGGGGGCATTCTTCTCTACCCAACGTCATTAGCCTTATAGAACAGATCAATCCAAAAAAATGGCTTGTGACTCACCATGATCCTCAGCATACCGATAGCGATCTGCAGGTCTTCTCCAGGCAGGCGGAAGAGCTTCTCCGCCAGCGTAAGATAGATTGCCCTGTGGAGTGGATCCCAGATGGTCATACCATTGAACTCAAATAGATGGGGCTAGTTGCAAAAAACCCCTTCTAAGGCGTATGCTATCATTTCTTTCTCCATGTGCGAAGGTGGCGGAACTGGCAGACGCACTACCTTGAGGTGGTAGCGGGAGCAATCTCGTAGGGGTTCGAGTCCCCTCTTTCGCATTCTTTCAAAAAATAAGCATCGGTAGCTCAATGGATAGAGCACTTGGCTTCGGACCAAGTGGTTAGGGGTTCGAGTCCCTTCCGGTGCATTACAAATGTCTACTGAATTCCAATTCGATCTTTTTTAGATACTCTTCTGGGATAGATATGCCCTGCAACTGCGAAAAGCGCCCTATTTGACTCAATGCAAAAAATAGTTCTAGCTCTTCTAAGGAGAGGGGGATAGCTGCAGGGGGCATATGGCTCTGGCAGAAGCACTCTCCAAAGGCGAGTGCGCTGGTAGGTTCTGGGCACTGTGAGCAGTTTCGGTTCAGAGCTAACAGCCCTTCATGCTGGAGGAGTTTGAGGTGGAAACTAGCCAGGAGGGCGTCAGGAGCTGTAAAGCGGTGGATCTGCAAAAAATAGGCTTTGCAGAGCTGGTAGAGTTTCGGATCAGGGATGCCTGCCCAGCGAAGGAGCGCTTGGGCAATGCGGCCGGCAGCGAAGAGGCTGGCCTCCTCCTCCCGCAGCTCCATGAGGGGGTGGAGGAGGGTTATGTCTCGCAGGAAGTGGAGATCTTTACGCCCTTTCTTATAGACCCATTCGCCGATACAGAAAGGAGTGGGAACATTCGGAGGAGCGGCGATTAGTGAAACAAGACCAGCTTCCATTGTGAAGACAGTGAGAATCCGCTTTTGGTTAATGTAAGGAGCTGAGCGCAGGAGAATCCCTTCAGTGGCTTGCATTATGGATGCCTCATTGCTACAATCAGGTTTATATGGCACGACCCGCTGAACAAGATCCTACTGGATACCGTATTTCGATCATTGCGAAACATTTCCAGATTACCGATGGTATTACTCACTACGTGCAGGAAAAATTTGGCCGTATTGAACATGTCGCTGATCAGATCATCGATGTCACTGTCACACTGGATACGCAAAAGTTGGAACATTCTTGCTCTATCCTAATGAATTTCGTCCATTTTCACATTAAGGCTGAAGCTCACACAGATAATCTCTATGCAGCGATTGATAAAGCGGTCGATCGGATCATCGCTTTGATTCGAAAATATAAGTCCAAAATGCAGTCGCATCGGTTCAAAGATCGTACCTCCGTTGACATTCATGTGAATGTGATCGAGCCGCTGAACGATGATCTGAAAGTCATTAATGATGAGATTATTGCAGAGACCGCTCTCCAAGAAGAGATGCGCTACCAGATGCATAAGGTAGTTGCTCGGGAGATCATGCATCTTAAGACCCTCACCTTCGATGAGGCGTTGATGAAGATCGAATTTAATGGCGAACCATTCCTGATCTTCCGCGAAGAGGCGGATCAGAAATTGAAGGTTCTTTACCGCCGTCCCGATAGCAATTATGGACTCGTCCAGCTACACTGAAGAAGATGTCCGTCAAGAACTCTTTCGGGAGATGACGGAGCGTCTCGGCTACCCGGCTTCACTTATTGTTTTAGAAAAAGAGATCTCGGGCCTTCCACATACAGGCGGACGGGGAAAGGGACGTCGGCTCGATTTAGTCTGCATGGCTCCAGGGATCCATCCGTGTTTCTCTCTTTATCCAATATTAATTATAGAGTGCAAGCGCGATGCTCTGGATGGCCGTGCGCTCCGCCAGGCGATGGGCTATAACGCGATTGTCCAAGCCCCCTTTGTCTGTCTAGCGAATCGAGAGGAGCGAAAGACCTATCTGAGGAAAGGGAAAACGTGGGAATATGTACCTTTTCTACCGCCATTTGGTCAGCTGGTTGAGTCATGCAAACGTTAGAACTTCCTGAAGTTGATGTCCTTTGCCTATTCGGACTTCCGAATAGCCGAGAGGAGTGTCTTCGACTTCGCCAATGGTTGGATGGGGGGACGCGCCGCCTGCTTATCGCTGAAGAGCAGGAGGATCGGTGGCGTGGATTCCCTGAGATCGAAGATGCGATTCTTTTAATCAATGACAGACGTATACAACGCTATTTCCTGGAGGGGCCGATCCAGCGGCGGTTGGCGGCAGAACAGATCGCCTGGCGAACGGCGCTAAGCCGTGCTGCTTTTATGCCTGTAGCGGGGTTTTGGGATGAGGTCGAGGAGTTGCGAGCGGCTGCAGAGCTATCGCTATCTGATGCGGCGGATTGGGGGACGACTGTCTTTACTAATATGCTGGCCCATCGAGGAAGAATCAAAAATGGTCTAGCTTTGCGGGATGCCCTGAAGGGGGTGCCGGCGATTTTATGCGGTGCAGGGCCTTCGCTTGAACGTAACGGAGCTCTGCTGCGCAGCTATGGAGAGCGGGCGCTGATAATGGCTGGAGGGCAGGCAGTGCCGATCCTGCAGAGGTGGGGTTGCGTTCCCCATCTGGCTGCTTCACTTGACCCGAGAACGCCTCCGGAACAGTTTGGTGCGCAGCTCTTTTGGGAAACGCCGCTACTATTCCAGCGCCGTATGAATGGAGAAAATGGGACCTTCCAGCAAGGGGAGAAGATCCTCTTTCCAGACCACCACTTTCCCTTTGAGGCGCATCTGAGTGGGTTTGATGGTCTTTGGGAGGGGGGATGGACGGTGGGTACATTCCTATTGAGCGCAGCATTATGGATGGGCTGCGACCCGATCATCTGGGTTGGGATGGATTGTGCGGTGCCGGATGGACAGAAATATGCGGGGAGTGAGGCGCGCGATCAGGAGCCGCAGCAGGACTTCTGGATGGCGGCGCGCTGGATGGAGGCTCTTTCTAGAGCCAACCCCGACCACCGTTGGATCAATGCGACGGAGGGCGGGGTCTCCTTTTCAGATTCGATCCATACCTGTAAGTTAGAAGAGGCAATGGCCGAATGTTCTCAGATGCGCGATATCGCAGGACTACTCCATCAGGCGATCCAACTGCTCCCTGGGGTCTCTTCAATGGAGGAGCGGCTGTCGGCTTGGAGCGAGAGTCTAGCGCGCTGTGCTCAGGAGCTCAATCCGGAAGAGGATGCATACCGCCTTTTGTTGGAGCCGATGTGGAGGATCTGGGCGCCGATCTTTTTGCGCGCCGCAGAGGTTGACACCCATGCGATTCCCCTGGAGCAGAAGATGAGGCTCCACAAGATGTTATTTTTTCAACAAATGATTCAGGATCACCAATCATGCATGCATACTTTCCCAATGGACAGCTGAAAAGCGAGACCTCCTATTTAGAGGGAGTCTTACATGGCCCTTCCCGCTTCTACTCCCCAGAAGGGGTGGTTCTTTCGGAGAGCTCTTTTGTGCGGGGGAAGCGAGAGGGAGAGCTGCGTCAATACTACCCGAATGGACGACTCTATTGCGTACAGCTCTTCCATGAGGGACTCAAAGAGGGACGGCACGAATATTTCTATCCCGACGGGACACTGCGCACTGTCGAGCATTATAAAGAGGGGAGACTGCATGGAGAGGTGCTCCTCTATTGGCCAAATGGAGAGCTGAAGCGCAGCTACGGCTGCGAAGAGGGATGCCGTGTACAAGAGTAATCTGGAACAGCTCTGTGAGCGCGAGCCGGCAATGGCCCTACCGCTGTTGGGGCTGGATCCCATTTCATCGTCTCCTGCTGCGGAGGTGGAGCTGCTCTACCTTTTTGGGTGGGATATTGGAGCTTATTTTTCCCTGCGCTCTTGGCTGAAAGAGGCCGGGACGCGAACGCTTGTCTTTTTAGAGGACGATCCGGCGGCGGCGGCCAGTTTTCTTGCAATCCCCGAAGCACAAGAGGCATTGGGCGATAGACATGTCCACTTTGCACTTCTTCCCAAAGGGAGGGAAAGGAAAGAGGCTCTCAATGAACTGGTGAAGCGCTTCCCTGTCAAAAAGCTTGATCTAATGGCCTCATCGACCTATCAGCGCTTCCGCAGTCGAGAATGCCGCAAGCTGCGCCTCGATCTATTGCGTCATACAACGTTGGCCGATGCGATCCATATTGATCTTCTCCAGGGACCACTATTATTGCGCAACTGGCTTGCCAATTTGGCTCAGCTGCCATCCTCTTTCCACGCCAATCAGCTACAAGGCGCCTTTGCAGGTATACCGGCGCTGATCTGCGGTGCGGGGCCTTCGCTAGAAAAGTCGATTGAGCTATTGCGCACGTTGGAGAATCGGGCACTGCTGATTGCGGGTGGATCGACGATTGCCGCTTTGGGGGCACAGGGGATTGCGCCCCATTTTGCCGCAGCGGTTGACCCAAATTTGGAGGAGTTCCGCCGTTTTCAGGACAATTTGATGCAAGAAGTTCCGCTACTCTTCTCTACGCGCCTCCATGAAAAAATTTTTCAAGTTTGGAATGGTCCAACAGGATATGTGCGCTCCGGTCTCGGAGGGATTCCTGAGATCTGGATCGACGAACGACTAGGGCTGTTTGGTCACTGGTTAAATAATGGTTCTTTGCCAGAAGAGACCGTCTCCGTAACGATTATCTGCGTTGTCTGGGCGCTCTTCCTCGGCTGCAGTCCGATTCTCTTCAATGGCATCGATCTCGCTTATACAGACCGCAGGCGCTATGCTGCGGGTATTAACGCTGAAGAGGGGAACAAAGGGCCGATCTACACAGCGGCAGATCGGCTGCTCGAGAAGCGCGATCGTCAGGGGCGTCCTGTCCAATCGGCAGTGCGTTGGGTGATGGAGGCGCGTGCGTTCGCCGCACTGGCAAAGCAGTACCCCGAAGTTCCTTTTTTCAATACTACCGCAGGTGGAATGGCCATCTCAGGGATCGAAGATCTGTCGCTAATAGAAGCTGTTCAGCGCTTCTGCACACGCGAATGGGATCTGCGCGGACAGGTGCAGCAGGCGATTTCTTCCGCCCCCATGCCGGCGGATTGTGCCGAGGTGATTACGCAGAGCAAGAGAGAGTTGACGGAGAGCTTAGATCGGGTAGTTGAGCAGCTGCGAATTCAGGCGACAGAACCTGAAGGGTCTGGTCGATTCGCTCTTGCTGAAGTGGAGATGCAAGAGGAGGAGGCCTATCTTTTCCTCTTGCGAGAGCTATTTACGCGTATGGAGCGCGTGATGGGGCATCAGTGGGGCGTGGCTGAAAAGAGCGAGAGATATAAACTCCTGCTCGATGTAGCGATCCGTTATAGAGAATCTCTTACAGAATATCGCGTCCCATAGCTTCCAGACACTGTGCTGCTGCGATCTCTCTCATCTCTTTTTCTGAGAGTTGGCCGTGTGGTTTTTCAGGCAGTATGAGATAGTTTTTATTGCGAGTATTTTCTACAATTTCGATCTCTTTTCCAGAGCAATGAACTCCCTCTTGTTCCAGAATCTTTTTAGGATTTGCGATTAGGCGCTCTTTAAACGAAGGATCCACCCAAGCTTTGGTGATCACTTGCGCAAATTTTTCTTTGTTGTGTTTCATAGTTCCCCTCATAATTTGTATAATTTCATATAGAGTGATTGTCTTAAAGAGAGATTGCGTAAAACTGGGAGAGCTTGCCAAGTGGCAGGAGCTTCTAGAGTGTTTGCAAGGCTGGATAGAGTCAGCTCGTAAATTTTACGGAGAATTGCGCTCCGCTCCTTTTCCGGAATGCGGCGAAGAAAATTGGTTTTCATATTTCTGTCCGCAAAAATGGGTCTCCGGAGAACCCTCTGGAGACCCCCGCTGTTATAAGGTGTCCGATGTCATCGTAGCTGCTAATGCTGCCGCTATTTCTCGAAGTTCTTTGTCAGAGAGGTTTCCCTTGGGTTTTTCAGGTAATACGTAATAGGTAGTGTTATGGTTATTTTCCACAATTTTTACATCTCTAGAAGAGCTGTGGATTCCCTCTTGTTCTAGAGTCTGTTTTGGTTGCATAAGCAAACGCTGTTTAAATGATTCGTTTGTCCATGCTTTGGTGATAAGTTCTGCAAATTTTTTCTGATTTTTTCCCATTATTTCCTCCGCATATAGATGAAAGTAATTGGTTAATTACGTCGCCTAACTAATTTATAGTATTTATTGTAATAAATGTTAAGTTAATTATTTATTAATGTTTTAATCGCCTGATAAGTGGGAAGTTATACTTCTTCCAGCTCAAAGTCAACAGAAGGAGCTCTGCTCCTTCAACCTCGGCAAAGGGCCGAGGCCCTTTGCAAACCCATGTGGGTTGCAAGGGAGCCAGCTCCCTTGCCGGGATCAGAAGGGCGGAGCCCTTCTAATAGACTTTGCAGCTCTCCTGCTTTCCCTACGGGGTTAGGCCTTGGTGAATGTCTATAGTGCTGGGGGCGCAAGAGCGGATCCACTCTTGGCAGGCCATATAGAAGAAATTCTGAGATCTGAGAGACTCCATCTGATCCCACTTGCCGAGTTGGATCCATTTGAGAGGACGTATAATCGATTGATCTGTGCGGAGTTGGGTGAAATTGAAGTAAATCTCATATTCAGAAAGGCAGGAGAGTTTAAGCGCTCCCTGATCAATACAGCGGGCGAGAGCCTTCCAGGGCTCTACACGGTGTTTAGTTTCGATGAGTGCAAAGAGATCATCTAGAATGGGTCTTTGGAAGAGCATGTAGTGGCAGATTCCTGAATGTTGTGGATAGACCCGACGAAGATCGGGAAGCAGCTTCTTCGCATGTGTGAAGTAGTGTGAGTAGAATTCAGATCCCGTATTGAAAATGGGAGCGCCGCTATTTGTCATGAATTGCATAGGATGAAGGAAGATCACATCAGAATCTAAAATCAGCACATTTTCGGAGATATCTGGAATCACGAGTGGGGCATAGAGCTTTAAAAACTGCTGAAAGATCCAGCCGGAACGATTGCGTGGGCTTAGAAGAAAAAGGTCGGTCCGCTTGTCATTTTGTTCGAAGATCTCAAGAGCGATATCGCGTATCGAAAAAGGGTAGTTGTGTTCATCAAACCATTCTGCGGAGTGAGTTAGGCGCTCTTTGGATACGACGATGATTCTTCGGACATTCTGTCCATACTCACGCACACTCTGAATGCAGAGCTCTAGTGTGTCGAGATCTTTGGGAGCGCAGGGGATCACCACATCGATAGGCGCTGTGGAAAAGGAGTAGGTCACTTTGGGAAGATCCGCAAAGAGAGTGTTACAAAGAAATAGTAAGACAAAAAACATGATTGTGCATCCTATCACTTAGGAAATTATTTAGAAAGAGGGATGCGCGCCATCGCTTCAAGGTCGAGCGGATCGCCGACAGGATTTCGTAGGAACTGGTGGTAGCCGAGGCCGGCGATCATGGCTCCATTGTCTGCGCTGAATGCGAGTGTGGGCCAGTAGAGGGGAGTGTCGGGGAATTCGGCTGCAAAGCGTTCTCGCAGTCGTTGATTGCTGCAGACGCCGCCGCCGAAGAGGATCGCTTGGTAAGGGAAGCTTTCGCGCGCTAGGTGGCTCTTTTCAATCAGGTCGCGGAAGGCGGCCTCTTGGAAAGATGCGGCGAGGTCGCTATGGTCTGCGGCTTGACTCTCCCGAATTGCGTAGAGAAGAGCGGTCTTGAGACCGCTGAAGGAGAAGTTGAGTCGTTTGTTGCGCACACGGCCCGCTTGGAAGGGGAAGCGCGTTGGGTTGCCGGTTCGCGCCAACCGTTCGATATGGGGGCCGCCGGGGTAGGGGAGTTGCAGCATCGAGGCCACCTTATCAAAGGCTTCGCCGATCGCATCGTCGACTGTGGTACCGATGCACTCATAATGGCCCACATCGAAGACCTTCAGCATGAGGGTATGCCCCCCAGAGAGGGCGAGACCTAAGGCAGGGAAGCTCCAAGGCTCTGGAGTGTTCATCAGGGCGGCGTAGAGGTGGGCCTCGACATGGTGAACCCCGATAAAAGGTTTTTTCCAGGCAATGGAAAGTCCCTTGGCCGCATTGAGGCCGATCAGAAGAGCGCCAATCAGGCCAGGCCCTTTGGCTACGGCGATCAGATCGATCTCTTGGGGGGTGACGCCTGCGGTATTTAGAGCTTTCTGGATGGTGGGGATCAAAACTTCGATATGGCGGCGACAGGCTAGCTCAGGGAAGACCCCTCCATAGAGCGCGTGGATCTCTGCAGAGGAGATGATGACGTTTGCGCGTACAATCTTTCCATTTTCGACGACGGCAATGCTGGTCTCATCACAGGTGGTTTCAATCCCCAGAACTAACATGGGGGTTAGTGTACAGGAAAAGCTGTTTTACTTGGATGTATTGAGGGTGCGATTGAGCTGGAAGGAGTATAGTATTGATATCGTTTTCGTGCGAGCTTCGGAGAATCCCTGAATATCAGGTATTTCCGCGGATAGGCCATCATTTTTTTATTAGGATGTGTACAAAGTCGAGTTCAAGTGAATTATTATATTTTCTTCAATAATTCAGTGGTAGACAAGGTGCTCTGGAAAGGGGTATACTGCTTCGGTTATGGCATTAAAAGTGGTCCTAGTGGGGCGCCCCAATGTGGGGAAATCGGCCCTCTTCAATCGGATTTGTAAAAAAAGAATAGCAATCGTCGATGACCAGATCGGGGTAACCCGGGACCGGCTCTACGCGCAGGTCGAGTGGGATGGCGTTCCATTCACGCTAGTCGATACAGGTGGGCTTGATCCGACGGTCACATTGCCATTCCAGGCAGAGGTGGAGCAGCAGACGCTCCATGCGGTTCAAGAGGCTGATGCGGCAATTCTAGTCGTTGATGGCCAGGTAGGACCGATTGGGCTCGATCGCGACGTGGCAAAGAAGCTCTTAGCTTCGGGCAAGCCGGTAATCGTCGCAATCAACAAGATCGATAGCGACTCTGATGAGCAGGCTCTGTATGCGTTTCACTGCCTAGGCATCAAAGATTTAATGCTGGTCTCCGCACTACACAACTATCAGATCGATGAGCTGGTACAGCTGCTGCTCAGTCGTCTAGCGCAGCAGGGTGCTGTTCCGGAGGCTCTTCCTGAACCTCATATGAAAGTTGCCCTGATTGGGCGCCCTAACGTGGGCAAATCGACTCTCTTCAATCGCCTGATCCAGGAGGATCGCTCGATCATTAGTCCGATCGCGGGAACGACGCGCGATCCGATCGATAGCCGTGTGATCATGGGGGACAAGGAGTATCTCTTCATCGATACAGCGGGTCTTCGCAAACGGGTGAATAACCAGGCGGCGGTAGAGCAGTTCTCTGCGATTCGCGCGCGCGATTCCATTGAGAGAGCGGATGTCTGTCTTTTTCTTCTCGATGTGACAATTGGGGCGGCGATCCAAGAGAAGCGGCTCTTTTCTGAGATCGAACAGGCTGGGAAAAGCTGTATCCTTCTTTGCAATAAGTGGGATATGGTGAAGGCATTCCGTATGGAGCACGTATTGACAGAGCTCCATCGAGAGATCCCCTTTGCAGCCCACTGCCCAACGCTCTTCATTTCGGCGCAACAGGGGCGCAATGTCAATAAGATCCTTCCGATGATGGAGGCGACCTTTGCGGAGCGTAAGAAACGGATTACGACAGGGGTGTTGAATCAATTTGTCGAGGCGTGCATAAGGAAATTACACCCTCCAATGATTCAAGGGAAGCGCCTTCGGATCTATTATATGACACAGGTAGAGACATCGCCGCCTCGGTTTATTGTCTTTATCAATAAGAGGGAGTGGATGGCCGGCTCTTATGAAAAGTATCTGGTTAATCAGTTTCGGGAGACCTTCGGGTTCGGGGGAACACCTCTACAGTTTGAATTCCGAGAGCGGGAGCGCAGACCTTAAAAGTGGTATATCGCCCGTGATACCAAATATCAGAAATAACTTGCAGTTTGAGTCGCGTGAAATCTCCCGAGATTGAGAGATCGCAAGTGCGGTAGTATTAATGCAATACAACTGCACTTGCGATCTCTCAACCTCGGTGATTTGACGCATTCAAACTGCAAGTTATTTCTGATATTTGGTATGACTCAAAAGTTGGCTCTTCAGCTGCGTCAAAGCCCCTTGTTCGCAATCTCGGGAGCTTTCACGCGAGCTGAAGAGTCAACTTTTGAATTACGAGCGGTATAAATAGCCATGCGATCTTCTCCTTTCTCATTTGCTCCGATCCGCAACGAGCTTAGCAATTACTCATTCTCAATCTTTGGAAGGGATCTTGGCGCAGCAGCAGCCGTCGCCCTGCTTAATATGCCCCAATCGATCGCCTACTCGCTACTTGCGGGACTTCCTGCCACAGCAGGGATCTTTTCCGCCATCTTCGGAACGATTTTTAGTGCAGCCTTTGGCTCCTCGCGTTATTTGGTCTCTGGTCCAAGTACCGGCGTGGCAATCTTGCTTCAGACCTCTTTAGCGGAGGTACTCCTTACTATTCCGAACCCCTCGGAGGCGCAGACACTTTACTTGCTTGCGCAGCTTGTGCTGCTGGTAGGAGTGATCCAGATCGTGGCCTCCTTCCTAAATGTGAGTAAAGCGCTCCAATTTGTGAGTCGTCCTGTTCTGCTCGGCTACTTTTCTGGGATTGCCTTTGCAATCGTGGTGAATCAGCTTTTCTACTTTCTGGGAATCGCTAGTAGTTCTAAACAGCCAATCCTATTGAAAGCAACAACCATTTTTAGACAGATCGGGCTCTGGGACTGGGCATCCAGTCTAGTCGGTATGATTGCGCTTGCAACCTATATTATCCTTAAGCGCGCCTTCAAATCGATGCCTTACCCTTCTCTTATGACACTGATTGTGGCTGCCGCCGCAGCTTGGGGGATCCACTCTGTTAGTGGTGTCCAGGTTGCTACGTTGCGCGACTATAGCGCTATTGCCCATCTGGCGCCTCATTGGGAGTTGCCTACAGTTGACTGGCATACGCTGAACCAGCTCTTTCCTGCTGCAGTGGCGATCGCCTTTTTATCAATGCTCGAAGTCTTCTCAGTCTCTCGTCACTTTGCGGCGCTCTCTGGACAGCCGATCTTTGTAAACCAGGATATGTTCGGCGTGGGCGTGGGCAACTTTGCACTTGCTTTTGTGTCGGGGACGATGCCCGCATCGGGGAGTGCAACACGCACTGCGCTCAACTATCAGCTCCATGCGCAAACGCGCATCGCAGCGCTCTGCGGTGGTCTACTCACGGCGATTATTCTCTATTTCTGCTGGTCTTGGGTACAGATCATTCCTCTAGCGGCTTTGGCGGCCCTTCTGATTGCTACAGCACCAACTCTGGTCAATGGACGAGAGATCGGCCTGGCCTTCCGAGCGACGCGCGAGGATGCTTGGGTCTTTGCCCTCACGCTCGGCTCCTGCCTAATCTTCGATCTCGATGTGGCCTTCTTTATCGGCATTGCGATTTCATTGGCGACCTATCTACGCAAATCAGCGGTTCCGCATCTAGTTGAATATGCTTTCAACTCGAAGGGGCGTCTTGTGACAGTTAACCCGAAGACTCGAGTCAATCGTAAGATCCGCATTATTGGGATTGGAGGGGAGCTTTATTTTGCGGCGGCGGACGTTTTTCAGGCGGCATTGCAGTCGATTGCTGGGGACCGCAGCCTGCAGGTAATCGTGCTACGACTCAATAACGTCTATCATATGGATGGCTCGATGTGTTTGGCTATCGCAGCACTGAATGATCTGCTGAAGGTTGAGGGACGCCATCTGATCATCTCCGGGCTGACAGAAGAGGTGTGGCGTGTGCTGCATCGAGCAGGCCTTGTGAAGCAGATCGGTCTGGATAACCTTTACTTCATGGACGAAAGCAATCCGCAATTTTCCACCTGGAAAGCCTGCGCAAGAGCGCAGGAGCTCTTGGCACAATCGCATGCTTAAGGCATCCCACCTCTCCTGTCTGTTCTTTTATATACTCCTTCCAGTTCAAAGGCACCCAAGAGGATTGACAGGGGCTTTTCATTAAAACCACTTTACGCTTCGCCGCTGATTACCATCCCGAGTAATTTGACCGCATAGTCATCGTTCCACGC
>CAZEZK010000039.1:9391-14297 GCA_964516935.1 uncultured bacterium | reverse complement strand
TAAGTGCAATACAACCCATCTAAAAATAATCAAACCCCGAGATTTTGAATCAATCTTCTAGGGTGCCATTGAGCTGGAAGGAGTATAGACGCTGCTCCCTAATGAGAGTGGGAATGGCTGCTGGCTAGGTCGTCTGGGATCAGGGCGCAGAGTGTCGCAATCCCCACGGCGAGCCCGATTCCCCAGCCCATCATGGCTAGAGCTGTTGATTCGCGCGTGGCAAAAGTCGCGGCGCTGCCGATCGGCTGAACGATCGGACTCGAAAGTCCGTCGCTAGTCAAAGGACCTGCGTAAGAGATCAGCGTTAAGAGAATTAAGATCCGTTTATTCATTTATTCCCAGAGCTTGTGGCGCCACCTACAACTACACCGACCATGATGCCTAAGGCGACTAATCCACCGAGGGCTATCCCCCAGCAAAAATTGTCAGCGTCTCCGCTAGATCCGATCAAAGCGGCTTTACCCACTTTTTGGGTAGGGGGCTGATCTGCAAAGGCTCCATCTGTCGAGAGAATCGCTAGAGTGGCTAGTAGTGGGATCAGTTTTTTCATAATCTTACCTAAATTGGACTATATCTAGTTTGTAATGAAAAGAAAACAAAAAAGAATTTAATTAATCACAATCAATTGGATTTCAGTTTTGTATGTAGTAGAGGGGCAAGGTCGGGCGAAGAGGCGCGTCGATATTTCACATTCACAAAAAAAGCGGCACTTACGTAACCTATATGTATATGGCAAAAAACTTAGAGACGGGAAAGGATAAAATTCAGCGCATCTGCGACACCTTAAGGAAGGAGACACTCGACCCGGCTCGGCAGGAGGCGGCGGAGATTTTGGAGAATGCTCACCTCCAATCTGCGGACATCGTTCGAGAGGCGCAAGGCAAGGCAGAGACGCTCCTCCAGGCAGCAGATCGAGACTTGGCGCAGAAGCGAGCTTTTTTTGATGCATCGATGAAGATGGCATGCCGTCAGGGGATTGAGTCGCTTAAACAGAAAATTGAAGAGGAGCTATTCCATCGGCAGCTCACAGAACTTGTGGCGAAAGAGATGGCTGATCCAAAGCTAATCGCCTCTCTGTTGACCGCCTTTATCAAAGCTTTGGAGAGTAAAGGGATCGAAGAGGATCTCGAGGTCTTTCTACCAAAACATGTTTCGCAACGGGCAATTACAAGCTGTTTGGCTGCCCATATTTTAGAAAAATTGCAAGTGCACCCGATTGTTCTAGCAGATTTTGAAGGGGGGGCGCAGATTGCTTTGAAGGAACAGCGAATGACATTAGATTTTTCTGATCGAGTAGTGCGAGAACTGATCGCCTCCTACATTCGTCGCGATTTTCGCGAACTAATTTTCTCTGTTTAAGAGTCAACTTCAAGTAGCCTGTGGAACTAGATAGAAACTATTACTTTCTGACTGCTGCCCTTCCTCCATTGGTGTTTGGGGAGGAGCCGCCTATCTCCTTTCGCGAATGTCGTAGAATGTTGGAGGAGAATCTATCAGAGGCGGATCAGAAGAGGGTTAAGCAGCTTTTTTTCTCTGTGGATCTGAGAAATATCCGCGCCTTTTGGCTCAATGAACCATTCGATGAGCGGGGGAATTTTGGCACCAAAGAGTTAGAGGAAGAGTTATTGGTGCGAGACCAATTGCCCCTCTATGTGGTAGAATTTTTGGATCGCTACCCTCTTTTAGAGGAGCGGCTGCGCTATTTCGCCGCGCTCTACGCGCTTTACTACAGCGAGTCTGTAGTCCAGTTGACGGGGTTTTTGCGCAGCTACTGTGAATTTGAGAGAGAGATGCGTCTTGTTTTAACCGGATTGCGAGCAAAACGGACAGGGGGGCGCATCGCCTATGAATTGCAATTTGAGGATCCTCGAGATCCTTTTGTGGTGCATCTATTCGCGCAGGAAGATGCTGCAGAATATTCGCCCCCGCAGGAATATGAGGAATTAAAAGAAATTTTTGTCGAGCATGGGAAGATGCCATACATGTTGGAAAAGGCACTACTCGCATATCGCTTTAAGCGAGTAGTTGAATTAGAAGAGGCGACAGGTCGTTCTATTGATGAAATTCTTGGCTATTTGGTTCGGTTGGGAATTGTGGAGGCCTATCGCGCATTAGAAAAACGGCGACCAGATATTGTACAAACAATCGGAGAATAGAGATGAAGTCCAATCACCAGCCACAAGAAGCTGCAGCGCACGCAATTGGTTCAGTCGTTAGCGCATTGGGCAATTTGCTCCATGTCCGATTTGAAGGGGATGTGCGTCAGGGAGAGATCGCCTATGTACAGGTGGGTGATGAATCTTTGATGGCGGAGGTCATTGAAGTGGCCGCGCGCGAAGTGAAGTTGCAGGTATTCGAAGACACGCGCGGAGTAGAGCGCAATACGCCAGTGCGCTTCTCTGGCCACTTGCTTGAAGCGCAGCTTGGTCCGGGCCTGCTCTCCTCCATTTTTGATGGGTTGCAAAATCCCTTAGAAAAGATTGCGGACCACTCCGGCGTCTATATGAAGCGTGGGATCTACCTTCCTCCACTCGATATGGAGAAGCAATGGGAGTTCACACCTGTTGTGGAGGTAGGAACCTGGGTGCGGCGTGGAGATACGCTCGGAACGGTGCCTGAAGGGCGCTTTGTCCATAAAATTATGGTGCCTTTTTCCCTGTCAGGAAAGATGAAGGTTCTCTCTATTGCCAAGAAGGGGCTCTATCGTCTGGAAGATGTTGTTGTGAAGGGCGAGGGTGAAGAGGGTCGAGAGATCTCTTGCCCGCTTCTCCAGAAGTGGCCTGTAAAAATGGCTCTTGTTGAGGGAAAGCGGGTTCGTCCGACGCGTCGTTTGGAGACCGGTCTGCGCATTCTCGACACCCAATTTCCAGTTTTGAAGGGCGGAACTTTCTGCTCTCCTGGGCCATTTGGTGCGGGGAAGACGGTATTGCAACACCATCTTTCAAAATATGCTGCTGTAGACATCGTGGTGGTGGTCGCTTGTGGAGAGCGGGCAGGGGAAGTGGTAGAGATGCTTCAGACTTTCCCGCAGTTGAGCGATCCGCATACCGGCGAAGCATTAATGAAGCGGACAATCATGGTCTGTAATACCTCCTCGATGCCTGTCGCCGCGCGTGAAGCTTCTGTCTACATGGGAGCGACATTGGCGGAATACTATCGCCAGATGGGTCTCGATGTATTACTGCTGGTCGATTCAACCTCTCGCTGGGCTCAAGGGATGCGAGAGATGTCTGGTCGTCTGGAAGAGATTCCTGGTGATGAAGCATTTCCTGCCTATCTGCCATCCCGTATCTCCGCGTTCTATGAGCGCGCAGGAGAGCTCCAGATGGGTGATAAGACCGGTTCTCTGACGATTGCGGGGAGCGTCTCTCCTGCCGGCGGAAACTTCGAAGAGCCTGTCACTCAGGCATCGCTATCGATTGTGGGGGCGTTCCACGGGCTCTCTCGCGCTCGCTCTGAAGCGCGGCGCTTCCCAGCTATCGATCCTCTTATCTCTTGGACAAAATATCTTGTAGAGACGGGACGCGAGCTAGATACACAGCTATTAGGCTGGGCGGATAAGGTGAAGCGCACTGCAACACTGCTACAACGCGGCGACGAGATCGGCAAGCGGATGGAGGTGGTCGGCGAAGAGGGGGTCTCCATGGAGGACATGGTGGTCTATCTGCAAGCTGAGCTATATGACTTCTGCTACCTGCAACAGAACGCCTTCGATCGCGAAGACACCTACTGTCCTATGGAGCGCCAGATTGAGCTCTTTGGGCTCGTTCAGTCGATTTTTGAACGTTCATTTGATTTCGACTCCCACGACGCGGCTCGTGCCTTTTTCTTGGGATTGCAAAATGAGATTAAAAACATGAACTTTACGCCATTCCGCTCGCAGAGTTACCGCGAGATGTGGGGCCATATTGAAGAGAAAATTCACGGTTATAGCCAAGGCAACAGACAATGAGAACATTATACGACAGGATCATTGATATTCGCGGGAACCTAATTACTGTCCGCGCGCAGGGGGTGATGCTGGGCGAAGTAGCTCGTGTCTATCGCAAGAATGGGGTCACTAGTTATGCCTCCGTCCTTCGTTTTAATGAAGATCTTGTCACCCTACAGGTATTTGACAGCGCGCGAGGGATCTCTACAGGGGATCGCGTTACCTTTTTGCGCCATCAGATGCAGGCAACCTTTACGGAAGCGCTTCTGGGGCGTCGTCTTGATGGGGTAGGTCGCCCAATTGACGGGGGACCCGAGCTCATTGGCGAGGAGATCGAGATTGGTCAGCCCTCCTTCAATCCGACGCGAAGGATCGTTCCTCGACAGCTTGTGCGTACTAACATTCCGATGATCGATCTATTCAACTGCCTCGTTAAATCACAGAAAATTCCGATCTTCTCTGTAGCGGGTGAACCCTACAATGCGCTTTTGCGCCGCATTGCCAATCAGACTGACGTCGACGTCGTCGTGATCGCTGGTATGGGGCTTCGTTTCGACGACTATCAGGAGTTTGTAGAGAATGCCGAACAGATGGGTTCGATGGAGAAGACAATCATGTTCATCCATCGCGCGACCGATCCTCCTGTAGAGTGTCTCCTCGTGCCTGATATGGCCTTGGCTGTTGCTGAGCGCTTTGCGATGGAAGGGAAGGCTGTACTCGTTCTTATGACCGATATGACCGCCTACGCAGATGCGATTAAGGAGATCGCAATTACGATGGATCAGATTCCATCCAATCGCGGCTATCCAGGAACGCTCTACTCCGATCTAGCAGCTCGCTATGAAAAGGCTGTCGATATTGAAGGTAGCGGATCGATCACAATCCTGGCAGTGACGACGATGCCCGGCGGCGATGTGACTCATCCGATTCCCGACAATACCGGTTATATTACTGAAGGACAGTTTTACCTCCATG
>CAZEZK010000039.1:0-9381 GCA_964516935.1 uncultured bacterium | reverse complement strand
CCATGGCGGAGTGATCGACCCGTTCGGTTCTCTCTCTCGTTTGAAGCAGCAGGTGATCGGCCATGTTACGCGAGCCGACCACAACGATCTTGCAAACGGTATGGTACGGCTCTATGCCGACTCAAAGAAAGCGCGCGAGCGGCAGGGGATGGGCTTCCGCCTCTCCCGTTGGGACGAGAAGTTGCTCCACTATGCTTCGCTCTTTGAGCGCAAGATGATGAATCTTGAAGTAAATATTCCTCTCGAAGAGGCGCTCGATCTCGGCTGGTTTATTTTGGCCGAGTGTTTTGAGCAGGAGGAGATTGGGATTAAGAAAGAGATGGTAGACAAATATTGGCCTAAGGAATCATAGATGGAAAAATTAGCCATTTCAACAATGCCTAACCACGGGACTTTGGCTATACTCCTTTCAATTCAACCCTCTTGGGTGACTTTGAACTGGAAGGGGTATATGACTCCAGAGGATCGCGGATGACTGCCCTTAAGCTGACGAAATCGGAATTGCGCACGCAGCAGGTTCGTCTGCAGCAGTTGCAGCGCTATCTTCCGACTCTGCAGCTGAAGAAGGCGATGCTCCAGATCGAGGTTAATAACGCTACTCTAGAAGTAGATTCTGTGCGGCAGGAGCGAGAGGCCAAGCAAGCGGCTGTAGAACCCTTTTCTGCGCTGCTCGAAGAGAAGGTTGCCTGTGACGTTCTCTCTTGCGCACGTGTGCAACACGTGCTAAAGCGCTATGAGAATATCGCAGGAGTGGAGATCCCCATTTTTGAGCGTGTTGTCTTTCGTCCTCCCGACTATTTTCTCTTTGACACTCCAGCATGGACCGATGCCGCAGTAGAGCAGGTGCGTGAGGTCGTCATTGCAATCGAACGGCTCATAATTGCGCAGGAGAAAAAGCGCGCTCTAGAAAAGGAGCTCCGCGATGTGTCGATCCGCGTAAATCTGTTTGAAAAGGTGCTAATTCCTCGCTCCATTGAGAACATCAAAAAGATTAAAGTATTTCTCGGTGACCAGCAGCTTGCAGCCGTTGCACAGGCGAAGGTTACAAAACGAAAGCTGGTACGCCAATGATCGTAAAAGTACATAAATATTTGATCATCGGAACGCAGGCCGAAGTTGACCGCTTCTTTCCGCTCGCACAGCGCGCTGGATTTATCGAATTTATTGGCCCCTCCGCAAAAAGATCCCACGAAACTCCGCCAGAGGCGCAAAAGCTGCTCGCATCTCTGAAAATTTTGCGCCAGTATGTTTCTGAAGATGAGGGGGAGGCGCTGCCCGTCTCACCGGAATCAGTATTGCAACTGCACTCAGATCTGGAGCGCATGAGGGAAGAGGAGCGCCTATTATTAGTGGAGATCTCTCGCGTGGCCCCTTTTGGAGATTTTTCGATGGACGACATCCGCTTCATCGATAAAGTTGGCAAGCGCATTCTACAGTTCTTCTGCATGAAGAGCGACGAGGCGCGAGATCTCGTTCTCCCATCCGAAGTAGTCTATATAGGTACCGAGTATGACCTCGACTATTTTGTTTCGATCAACGTTCATCGCACCGACTACCCAAAAATGATCGAGATTGAGATCCCTCAGCCATTAGGTAGTCTGCAGCGCCAGCTAAACGACCTGCGTGTCCAGATTGCACGCTGCGAGCGACGGCTGCGCATGCAGGCCCGCTCTCTTCATGAGCTTGAGGAGCGCTGCGCAGAGAGGCTAAGTGACCACCATCTTCAGCTCGCCAAGAGCGATGTCTCTTTTCCTCTTGGGGAGGAGGAGCCCTTCTTTTCGATTGAGGCTTGGGTCCCTGAGACTCGCATTGACTCTCTCATGGCTCTCACCTCGAAACTAAATGTCTATTGCGAAGAGGTGGCCTGTGAAGAGAGAGATGTGATCCCCACCTGTATGGAGAATCGAGGAGTAGGCAAGATCGGAGAGGATCTGACTCTTCTTTACGACACTCCTTCACACATCGATCGCGACCCCTCCGTCTGGGTATTGGTCTTTTTTGCTCTCTTTTTCGCGATGATCGTCTGCGATGGCGCTTATGGCGCAATCTTTTTGGGTCTTAGCCTCTGGGCTCGCTACAAAGGGCCTAAGCATGGGGTTAAGCGGCGCGTGGCCAACCTTGCCTGCATTGCTTCGGCGACCTGTGTTGCTTGGGGAATAGTCACCGCATCCTTTTTTGGGGTGGAGATCGAGCCTGGCAGCCCTGTGAGCCGTGCGTCGCTGCTCCATACCCTAGCCATTAAGATTGCTGACTATCATCTGGTTCATAAGGATGATGTCTACACCTATTATGTAGAACGCTATCCAGCTGTTCAAAGTGCCACGGATGGAGTTACCTTTCTCCAAAAGGCTCATAACGGTACTGAATATGTGGCTCTCGATCAGTTCTCTTACCAGATTCTCCTCGAATGGTCGCTTTTAGCGGGAATTATCCACCTGGCTCTCGGCTTTCTTCGCTACCTGCGGTTCAACTATGCTGGTCTCGGCTGGGTCTGTGTATTGATTGGTGGATACCTTTTCTGCCCCTCGGTGATCCAGGCGCAGGCTCTGGTCAACTATTTGGGTTGGCTAACCCCTGATCAAAGTCGTAATTTAGGAGTTCTCTTTTTGGAAGTGGGCTTGGGGCTCGTACTTGTGTTCTCATTCCTTCAGAAAAGGTGGTTTGAGTTGCTCCACATCCCCCAAATCTTCGGAGATGTGCTCTCCTATATTCGACTCTACGCCTTAGCTCTTGCCAGCATTTTGATTGCTAAAACCTTTAATTCGATGGCTGCTGGAGCTGGCTTCTTAGGTGGTCTAATTATTATATTGCTTGCCCATTCGACCAATATCGGCCTCGCTGTGATTGGCGGAGTGGTGCATAGTCTTCGTCTCAATTTCTTGGAGTGGTATCATTACAGCTTTCTGGGGGAAGGGACTCTATTCAACCCACTAAAAAAAACTAAATTGGAGTGATCATGGACATAAATATGATTGGACCCGCCATTGTGCTGGGGCTGGGTTGCGTTGGCAGCTCAATTGGAACAGGAATCGGGGGGATGGCCCTGCATGGTGTGATGTCTCGAACAGAGTCTGGCCACGGAAAGTTTATCGCGCTAACGACAATGACCTCTTCTCAGGCGATCTATGCGTTCATTTTGATGGTTATTATGAAGAACCGCATTGAGGCTGGAGATATTCCAGCTATGTCGGCGATCGGGATTGCCTTCTTCGCAGGGCTCGGTTTGCTGTTCTCCTCAGTTTACCAGGGGAAGACCATTGCGACGGCCATTCAGGCAGCCGCTAAACAGCCCACTATTTTTGCAAAGGCGGCGATGGCTCCATTGATCATCGAATCCTTTTCGATTTTCGCCTTCGTCTTTTCCATGATGCTCATGTACTAAGAAGCGCGAAACGCGCAAAAAAGAACAGGATATATCCTGTTCTTTTTTGATTGTATGATATACGGATAAGATATGGCTGATCGGATTGAGAAGGACTCCTTAGGGGATGTAGCAGTCCCTGCTGAGAGTTACTGGGGTGCTCAGACAGAGCGATCCCGAAAGAACTTTACGATCGGGTCTGAAAAGATGCCGATCGAAATTATCCGCGCGCTGGCGCTAATCAAAAAGGCCGCCGCTCGCACCAATGCAGCTCTAGGCTCTCTTTCTAAAGATAAAGCAGATCTTATATCTTCCGTTTGCGACGAGATCATAACAGGGAAGCTTGATGACCATTTTCCGCTTTCTGTTTGGCAGACAGGCTCTGGCACTCAGACCAATATGAATGTCAATGAGGTGATCAGCAATCGTATCAGTGACAAA
The DNA here is from genome assembly GCA_964516935.1 of uncultured bacterium. GTDB lineage: Bacteria > Chlamydiota > Chlamydiia > Chlamydiales > SM23-39 > CAZEZK01. The sequence continues at coordinate 5,579 of CAZEZK010000039.1, read as the reverse complement.
GCTGGGCGCCCCCGAGGATCTCACCAGCCCGTCCACCCCAACGACCACGTTAACCTCTCTCAATCTTCTAATGACGTCTTCCCTACTGCGATGCATGTGGCAGGCCTCCTGCTCATTCGCAACCAGCTGATTCCAGCTCTCCACACGTTCCGTGATGCGCTTTACCAGAAAGCGCTCGCTTTCAAAGAGATTATCAAGACTGGACGCACTCATCTCATGGATGCAGCTCCTGTCACCCTCGGTCAGGAGTTCTCCGGGTACGCAGCGCAGGTCGATCAGGCGATCCGCTCCATAGAGTATCATCTCGGACCTCTCTCCCAGATCGCCCTCGGTGGCACTGCTGTCGGCACTGGCATCAATGCCCACCCCGAGTTTGCAGAGAAGGTAGCGAAAGAGCTCTCCAAGCTCATCGGTATCCCCCTCGAGTCGGCACCGAACAAATTTGCCGCGCTTGCTTCTCACGACCCTATTGTCGGGATGAGCGGTGCCCTTCGCCAGCTCGCCGTCGTCTATATGAAGATCGCTAGCGATATCGGCTGGATGTCTTCAGGCCCACGCTGCGGCCTCGGTGAACTCATTCTTCCAGCCAATGAGCCCGGCTCCTCAATCATGCCCGGCAAAGTCAACCCCACCCAGTGTGAGGCAATGCTAATGGTCGCCGTCCACGTCCTAGGGCTCGACTCCGCTATCGCTATCGCCGGCTCTCAAGGTAATTTCGAGCTTAACGTTTACAAGACTCTTATTGCCTACAACTTTCTACGAGCTATTCATCTTCTCGGAGATACAGCTCTTCAGTTTACTCATAAGTGCCTCGAAGGGCTCAAAGCCGATGAGGATCACATCCGCAAAATACTTTCCCATTCTCTTATGTTAGCCACTGCGCTCAATCCTGTTGTTGGATATGACGACGCGAGCAAGATTGTGCGCAAAGCCCACGCCGAGGGGATTAGTCTAAGAGAAGCTGCCTCCCAACTCGGCATCCTCACAGGCCAGCGCTTTGACGCGGCCATCGATCCTAAGAAGATGGTCCATCCTCGGTAGCTTTCATGCAGCTCAAAAACCAAATCTTCAGATTGTTATACTCATTGGGAATTTACCGGTAACCCCATCCTAGCCAGTAAAAAGCGCAGTACTAGCCAAGGATGGTGCAGTGCATGCTTTAGCAGGACTAGATAGGTGACTCCACGCAGCTCCTTATGGAGAGGCGGCTGGTTTGCATCGATACTATCTGCGATCCACTCTAAATAGGGTGGGGGGATCTCCTTGGGGAGGGCATTGAGAGGGAAAAAGCGGATATCGCGGCTCTCTGCATTTGCCTGCGCTTTTCCTCCAGAAATGGTACACTCGTAGAGATGGGTTGGCCGGGCCAGCCGGTTGATGGGGCGATATTCGCCGACGAGGCGTACGAGATGCACTTCGAAGCCCGTCTCCTCGTGCAATTCGCGAAGAGCGGCCTCAGCACTGGTCTCTCCTGGTTCGATGCCTCCACCGGGCAGTACCCAGACGGGGACGTCTCGCCGCTGAATGAGCAGACAGGCTCGGCGATTTGGAGAGAAGACAATGGCAGCAACAGACTCGATCAAGAAATTTACACTCCTCGCCCTGTTATTGGGCGGCTGTTATAAAAACCATCTCTATGTCCAGCAGGAATGGGTAACCCCGCGCTTCCTCGCCAGCTCACATGTCAAAGCTCCAGATCCGCGTCAGGAGGATTTTATCCCCGGACAGCGCCTGCTCGTTGGCTGGGACTTTCCGAAGAGCATATTTTGCCAGGATCTCCTTTTAATTGTGACAGTTCGCTTATGGGACCAGACGGAGCGAGTCTTTACCCATCCAATTCTCTACCGCAGAGACGCGGTAGCTTTCACACTGCCAGGACCAGAAAAGGAGAAGCGCATCCTCACTTATCGAGCAGAGGTGATCAATCGCGACGATGAGCTGGTGGATCTATGGGAACATCAGTTTTGGGTAGAGCAGATTGAGATTTAGCATTTTTTGGACTACCAGTCGTTGTTTTTCTCGTAACCTAATTGGATTAGCATTTCTCCATATCTGCTCTCTTTGAACCTCTTTTTGACAGCTTTGGTGAAAAATTTTTGCCAAGAGCCGATCTGCCCCGATCGAAAGTTCCACGAGTGGCCCCACTTCTGTTTTGCAATATTGAGGAGGCCAGCTTTTGAGACAGAGAGGCCGAGAAAATCGTGAATCTGGTCGAAGGCTCTCTTTTGAGCTTCATCGGATCCGCCTCCTCGGTTGCCGATAATGTCCTCAAATCGAATGCAGAGAACAGGCTGCTGTTTCGCCAATTCAAACACCCGCTTTGTTAAATGGGGGATATGGAGCTTGAGTTCATTAGGCTTTGAATCATCGAGTAAGTAGAGAATTCGAGAGGAGATATCCATCTCTGCGAACTGGCGGGTATAGGGGGCAATCCAATGAAGCTCTGCCTTGGATTCTTGTTTTTCCCACAGCGCGTAGATCTGCTCCATTACATGATATGCATAAGAGACAAAGACATCTCTTGGATCGCGGTAGAGCAAGATCGTCTTATAGGCCGGGTCTGCATAGGCGCCGAGATGGTTTACCACAAACCCATGCTTGGTGTAGTCCTTTTCATGCATGTGTGAGGGCTTTCCCGTTGCCTCCTCCAATACTCCTTTTAGGTAGTGTGTACCTGATTTCATGCAGGTCAGAAGAGCAAAATGTTCCTCCTCGGCGATGAGAGCAGTGTAAGAGAAGATTAGAGCGACAAGAAAATTTTTCATACATATACTCCTTCCAGCTCAAAGGCACCCAAGAGGATTGATTCAAAGCTTCGGGGTTGAATTACGAGCGGTGTATACAAACAGCCTTAAGATTTGGTTTTTGAGGCTGTTTGTGTATAAGAATTTTTATACTTCTCGTTAAAAAAAGCAACTCCTTATGGAATAAGGGGAGGCAATATTTTCGCTTTCTGCTATAACCGGGGTACTTACAGGAGATCTATGCGTAGCTTTCTACTGATATTAGCGACACTCTGCCTTACAATCGGACTATTTGCCGATCCTCAATTGAAACCAAGACAGCCTAACTGGCGCAATGAAGTCATTGCACTTCATGAAAATGGGAATCCATCGGAAGTACTCTTCTATGAGCCACTCCCTTCCGGAGGGGAAAAAGTAGTTCAAAAGATGATTCTTTTTGATACTGGCGCAATCCATTCTCAAATGGATGTAGCTGAATTCAATGGAGAGCTACTTCCTCATGGTGTTCGCGTTGAGCTTACCGTGGACGGCAAGTTGGCGAAATATTCTTTCCATCAGCAGGGAAAACTTGAGGGAGAGGCCAAGACCTTCTATCCCAACGGAGCTCCTTCGGCAATTGTCTCTTTCCGCGATGGAAAACAGCATGGTCTGGCCAAGCGCTTCTATGAAGATGGACAGGTGCAAGAAGAGGAGTCCTATGTCGATGGGGAACTTGAAGGGGAGTTGATTCGCTACCATGCAGATGGCCATCGCGCCGCTCTCATCCCATTTTTGGCAGGAAAAGCCCATGGAACAGCCCGTGAATGGTTCCTGTCCGGAAGCGTGCGGCTAGAACAACGCTTTGTAAACGGCGCGCTCCACGGTGATGGTAAGAATGCGGCTGTGATTCTATATGATGAAGAACACCATATTCGCGAGATTGCCGACTTCCGTGAAGGGCATCCCTATGGCACCCGCGTGCAATACTACCCCAATGGGAAAGAGTCCTATCGAGTTAGTTACCGCAATGGTCTGAAAAATGGCAAGGAGCGCACCTTTGGCGAAGATGGACAGCTTTTGGGTGAGGGGCTTTTTAATGAAGGAATTCCGATGGGCCGCCACTGGCGCAACCATCCGGGCGGAGCGCTCGCATTTCAAGCTCAGTTCGATAAACAGGGTCAACTTCTTGAGCCTGTCACAGAGTTTAATGAGAAGGGACAGAAGTTGCGCGAATTTTTCTTTGTAGGAGAAAAGCTCGAAGGTCCCTACCTCGAATGGTATCCAGATGGGCAGGCTCGCGTGGAATATAACTACACAGCAGGTCAGATGGATGGCGAGCAGCGTGAATATTATGAAAATGGCCACCTAAAGGCATTTTCTACCTATCGAGCAGGCAAAAAAGATGGTCTTCATCAGCAGTGGTATGACAATGGCGTTCTCGCTCTGCGAGCCCACTTTGCAGAGGATCTCCGCGAGGGGGCAGTAGGGGAGTGGTACTCAAGTGGAACTAGTAAGATAGATAACAACTTTACTGCCGATCAGCCAGATGGCGTCCAGTGCGAATGGCATGAAAATGGGCTGCTAAAACAGCGCTATGAATTTGCAAACGGAGTCAAAAACGGTTGGCAGCGCGAATGGAATCGCCGAGGAGATCTTCTTTTTGAAGCGATGTATGACAATGGCACGATTAATGGCGCTATTGTCCTCTGGTGGAAGCTCGACCAGCTGCGAGGTCGTTTCCCTTACGTAAATGGCAAAAAAGAGGGGAAACATGAGTGGTTTTACGAGAATGGCAAGCCAGAGCGATTTGCAATTTTCCACGAGGATCGCCTTGATGGAGACAGCAGTACTTGGTATGCCGATGGCGCAGTGCGCTCTGTCCAGCACTTCAAGGCAGGCGTCCCTATTGAAGAGCATCTTGAATACTATCCAGAGAGTGGCCAACTGGCTAAAAAGGCTTGCTATGATGCTCAAGGTCAGTTTGATGGAGAGCAGACTAGCTATTCATCAAATGGGGAGCTACTTACTCAACTCTCTTACAGCCATGGCAATCTAGAGGGGAAGTTTTTCCAAGTCCTTCCTGAGGGGTATCAAGAAATTTGTACGTATAAAAATAATTTCAAAGAGGGGGCCTATACGCTTTACTACCCGACAAATGAGAAGGGAGTAAGAGAAAAGGCGCTTGAAGGGAACTTTACCAAAGATCAGCGCAGTGGACTCTTCGTCGAGTATAGTGCTGCAGCCGTTAAGCTTTCGGAGACTCCCTACAGTGCAGGGATCAAGGAAGGGACCGCCCACTTCTATGGAGCTGCAGGGGCTCTTGAGGCTTCGGTCGATTTCCATGCAGATCGCCGCCATGGGTTTGTAACCCGTTACTTCCCTAGTGGTGCCATCGCTCAAAAAACCCCTTACATCGCTGACATGCGAGAGGGAGAAGAGGTGGAATATCACGAAAATAGTCAGATTGCTGCTTCATACCTCTATCGTGACGACCTTTTGCAGGGTTTATGCCGCAATTGGAATGCTGAAGGCGTGCTAATTTTTGAGGGCGAGTACCAAAATGGCAAAAAACATGGAAAATTCAATAAGTACTACGACGATGGGCGTTTACGTGTTGCCCAAACCTTTTCTCAGGACGAAATTTCGGGCCAAAAACAGAGGTACTAGCGCTAAAATCGACGCTGTTATATGATCTAGCCTTCACTTCGAAATGAAGTCGAAATGAGTCGCAAAAAGCGACGACGATCTTTTGACAGCAGAGATGGAAGAAAGATAAGTATGTTATAGGGCTTACACGCTGCCTTCCCCATGAGGGAAGGCAGGTTTATAAGAAAGTTAATTTTTTTGATGAGAATT
>CAZEZK010000038.1:0-14313 GCA_964516935.1 uncultured bacterium | reverse complement strand
ATGATCGCTCTTCAGCGAGTTCCTTGCATCAACTTATTTTTTGTCCAGTACAGAGGAAATAGATAGCATTGCAAATGATTTTCTTTAAAAACGTCTATTCCGGAGCTTTTTCTAGAGAGAGCCCTGCGGTGATGCGGTCGTCTTTTGTGGTGTGGGTGTAGGAGAGGCGCAGCTTGAGCGCTGAGGAGATCCAGGTAAAGAGGTCGACCTTCACTTCGCTGTATGGAGGGTTGTGCATGCGTGCGAAACCATGGTGCGACTGGAAGTGGCACTCCCAGAAGGGCGAGAAGCGGAAGAAGAGGTCAGCGAGGAGGGTGACGCGTTGATCAGATAGGGGGGAGAGAAGGAGCTCAGACTCTTGGCGAGTGGCGTCTAGGATGAAGTTGGTGTTATCGGCTTTACGCCAGTCATACTTGGAGCGGTAGCGTCCTTCAAGGGAGAAGGCGGCGTTTTCATTGAGAGTCCAACGGGCGCGGAGGATAGTTCGGTCGAGGAGGTGGTGGCGGAGGTTCCAGACATTTTCCCAGGAGTAGATGGCGGAGGGGGTGGAGCCAGAGAAGATGAAGGTCAGCTTCTGTATGGTCTGGGGCATGGTGTGGTCGAAGAAGAAGGCATCGGCGTGAAGGTCGAGGCTCCAGACAGGGTCGGGGCGATTGGAGAAAAAGTGAGCTCGGAAGCCGGCTTGGAGCTGGTCGAGTTTTTGGTAACCATCTTGGATGCTGAAAATATAGTGGTCCCCGGGAGTGACGGTGGGGCGACTAAGTCCGATATATGAGGCGTAAGGTTCGAGGGTGTGAAGGTAGGAGCCAGCCATGCGGCGACCGCGGGCAGAGAGGGTGCCTCCATACATTAATAGGGCGAGAGTCTTTGCCTGGTGGGAGGGGCTGTTGCTATAGAAGATCATCTCGCCCCCGACATGGGGGGTGAGGGTGAGGGGGCCGATGGGAATGGGGCGATAGAAGGTGTCGCGCAGCTCGAGGCGGGCGGAGCGGAAGCCGGCGAGATAGCCGATCAGCTGATCAGAATAGGTGAAGCTGAGGTAGGAGAGCTTTGCAAAACCCGACTGGAGGATGCCTGAGCTGCCAAGTGCAGCGGGGTGGAATGCGGTGAGGAGGGTGGGTAGATCTTGCTGGATCGACTCAAAGGCATTGATGCGTGGACGCACGGTAAAGACGGAGAAGACCTGCGGATGTTCGTGAGCCACGGAGAAGATGGTGCGATGGGCGGCATTGACCTCGAAGTCTTCGCTATGAAAGTCTCCGGGCATGCGGACGTCGCTATATTTGTCCCAGCTTAGCTGAGTTTTGGTGTGGCCGCTGGGGCTAATAGAGTGGAACATCCCCTCAAGGCGGTAGCGGCGCATTCGGTCAGGGGCGTTTTCTAGGTAATCGGTGGCGAGATAGCTGCGTGTGACGAAGCGGGTGCGCTGCTCGGGGTCGATATAGTCGGTTTCGATCGCACCGCCGAAGCCGGTGCTTAAGCGATATTCGAAACGGCCGTAGAGGGCGAAGTTACGCCAGGAGAAGAGCTGGTAGCGGAACGATACTTGGGGGCCTTGACTTTTGTCCCAGTTGATGGAGTAGCTCAAAAGTGGTTCATTGGAGAACTTCTGTAGGTTGAGTTTAAAGGAAGGGAGCCAGAAGACCGGTACCTGCAAGAGGCGAAAGCGGACGCTCTTAGCAGTAAGGAGGTCTTCTTTGAGGACATGGACCTCTGCGGCATGAATATCCCAGGAATTATCTTTGTTCTCACACGTTGTAATAAAGGCATTTGTGACTGTGTAGTCCCCGTTGGGATTGATTTGAATCTCATCGCCTCCTATATACCAAAACAGGGCAAAGGTTTTTCCTTGATGGATGATTCCGGTGCGAGTGATGAAGTTGTATTTGAGAGCGCGTCCGACATAGGCGCGTCCTTTATATTGGACCATGAGGTCGCCTTCAGCTTCGAGGCGATGCGTGAGTTGCCCCTCATCCATTTTTCGGATATATCGGATGTTTCGTGCTTGGATTCGGAGGTCTCGATTCTGGACGACTCCGCCCTCTTCGGTGTACAAGACCCCATTGTGGTAAGTTGGATCGCGCAGATCTACTTGTATGGAGAGCGCTGATTCTGCGGCCTCCAGCCCTCCAATAACCAAAAGTAGAGCGATCAGTCGAGCGAACATCACCGAGTGAGTATATCAGTAGATAGAAATCTTCTCCTCTACTGGACCTATTTTTTGACTCTCATACTGTAGGCACAGAGCTTACCAATCACCGGGGGATCTTTTTTTTAGTTGGCAAGAAAATGCTTTGTCTGTGCCAATCCATCCACTTACCAGCCCAATCCCTCCTCCAATAGCAGCGCCAATTGGTCCGCCAAAGAGAAATCCAATTCCTGCATATACTGCGGCACCGCCTCCACCTCCCAGTATAGGCGCAACAATTTGTCCGGTTACTGAAAGAGCGCGCTGTTGAACGTAAAAATCTGAAAGATTCAAGCTGTTCGTTAATTCTTGATTAAAATCTTCTGAGGATGATTCGTTTAAAAAATACGAGGAATCGGGTTCGCTTAGGTTAGGTTTTTCTAAATCTTTACCGGATCTGTTTTTAGGCAGTTCAAGTTGAAGTGTCTTGAAATCGAGCTCGACGCCTTTTAACGTATCTGTCCAAAATTTTAGCGGAATCGAGAAGAAACTCTCTGGTTCTAAGCCATTTTTTGTCATGATTTTAAAATCTATCACGAACAACCCCAAAAGGGGCTTAGCCTCCGCAAGAAAATCAATAACTTGTTTATTATTAAAGCGCTCTGTTAGCTCCGGTATTTTTGCGTTCATCGCTTGAAAGTCACTCGATGACTTAGCTAATCTTGTTAAATATTGGAGTTTTTTTTCGATAGGGAGTTTTTCGTAATTTTTATGTACAGTCAAAGTAGCTTTTGCAATCTGTACGTATATTTTGGTTGGAATGTCTGAGGGAATTTTTTCTTGATCGAGAGTTGCATAAAGAGCGTTTAGTAAATTTGTAAAAGTGAGAATTTCTGAACTTAGGGAGAAGAGATCGACAGTCTGGTCCAGCTGTTGGGTCTTTGGGGAGAGGGTAGATGTGGCGTCAGGCAGGTTTTGTTTGGCGATTCGCAACTGTTCCTTTGCGGAAGCCTCCACATAAGGCGGATTGTCAATTGGCCACCATACCTTATTTGTATGTAGCGTAAACCCATGTTTTGTATAGTCGAGTTGTTCGCATGCTGGATGAGGTATATTGTCGCGATCGAAAATGGCGTGGATTTCTGAATTGAGATCACTCCATCCTTGTAATTGAGGATCATCATCCATACGAGCTGGGACATACCCTTCGTTGGCAGCAATGAGCTGATATTTTCGCTCTTTTGCGTCTTGAGCTTCTATTAACCCGGTTGATTTTGCGACTTCATGCACTCGAGTCCAGGTTTTGCTATTTTTTAATGTTTTTCCATCAACATCTATCACGCGACCAAATTCATCTGGAGCATAAGCCCATTTGCCCGAAGAAGAGTTGACGTATCCTAATAGAAGGATCCCCGGACCGTAATTTTGAAAAGCATTTCGATTCATATCCCCAACGCACATAGGGATATCCCCTATATTGTGAGCTATGGTGATGGGGATAGTTTGCATGATATTTTTTTCTATTTCTCTAAATCCTTTTTTTCTGCTCAATTCGTCAACTTCATTGACTAGAGTATCTACATCTTCTTTTAAGTGGTCAATAATTTTATATACATCCGAGTGTAGGTTTTGCGTGTTCATGCTTTTTCTTATTCCTTAATAATTGCCGCTAAAAAGATTCCTAACGAACTTCCTGTTAAGAAAATTATTAAAACGCCTACTGGTCCCAATAAAAACGCTGAAAAAAAAGCGCAGATTCCGCCCAGAGCAAGTCCTGCCCCTAGCCTTGTGTTGTATTCTGATAATTTAAAATCTTTTTTCGGGGGGAGCATTGAACTTAGATCGTAGTACTTAGGAGCGAAATTCCTTCGGTGAGTCTCATTCAATTTGTTTTTGCGATTTGCAGCTCTTTCTTCCTCTGATAGATTGTTGAGATTCGCCCATTTATTAAATATTTTATGGCGCTCTTCTCTGCGCTGCACAAACTGTTCGAAAATGTTCTGCATGCGTGCGGCGTCCTCGGGCGAGAGATCTGAAGGATTCTCATTTACATTATTCAAGTTGTAGGAAGAAGTATTAGGTGGGGGGATTTGAGGTGAGATCAATTTTTATTCCTCGTCTTCTGGAAATGTTTTTAAGCGTTTTTCTTCGGCGGATTTCTTGTTCCTCGAAAATTTGTAAGTAATGGTTGCTTTCGTATGAAATTTCTTTCGTTAGGCTAATATTTTCTTCTGCTTTTATAGTAGTTGTTTGATGGATGGTTACAGTCTCCTCAACTGTTGTTTGCAGTTTGTTTTCAGTAGTGAAGACGTGTGTACTAGTGTCTGTATATTTCTCTTCTGTTACGACCGTATGTTGGTGGTCGTTGATATTGGAGAGAAGCTCTAAGGCTTGCAGAACTTCTTTATCGAGAATCTGTCGGGGATCGCAATTTTTGAATCGTAAGGCCTGCTTTTTTTGCTCTTCGAAGAATTCTTGCACTGTATCGAAGCCAGCTCGGATGCGGTCTTTTTTTTCCTCGAGCGTTGCAAAAAAACCTGCAATGAGCTCCATTCCTTGGTTATCAATATTGACTAGGCGTTTTGCATGGTCGGAAGACTGATGATGGATATCCTCTGCATCAGCGATCGTTAGAATTGCATTTTGTAGGACTTCTGAGAGTGTGGGTTGTCTATTGATAGATCCTGTTTCTTTTGGAGGGTCTATTAGATTAAACCCCAAGGTTTGCCAGTGGGTGTGTTTGCTATCGGTAGCTGTGGGATTGGTTGCAAAATAGTGGAGAGAGTCGAAAGCATCTATGGGACAGTTTTTTGTCATTCCGCCATCACTAAAAGGTCCGTGCCCTTCTGCTTTTTCCCGGGTATTGGTTAAAGGTTCTTTTATATGAAGAAAGTGAGGCTTGAAGACGCCGGGAATTGCCATTGAGGCTCGAACTGCGTCGGAGATAATGACCTGATCCCATGTCATATCTTCAGAATTTATGCAGACAATTTTCTTTTGCAAGATTTGTGTCGCAAATAGATAAAGATGTTTAAACCCCTTGACCTCTTCGACAAGCCTTCTCAGTTCACCAAAGGTGCAGTCGTGAATGGCTGTTTTTTGGTAAATCAGCATTTCGATCCATTCTCGGAAGGAATCTCCTGAGCAAATACCTCCTTGTTCATAGATTTCAGAGAATGCCGTCTTCAATAGTTCGCTTTTGTTATCCGCCTTGCAGAAATGATTCCATTTTGCAACAGTTATAAGGCTATCCCAAAGATTTTGAAGTGTAACGTCTTTTGGATTCGGAGGATCGGTCCATACTTCTTTCGCCTTGAGAAACTCTTGTAGCAATGGATGATCGAGAAAATCTAACAGGTTTTTTTCAAGAATAATTTTTTCCATAGCGCTAGCGCTATAGTTCAATGCAACTAATACAGCATTAATGGCCCCGGCTGAGGTGCCAGCAACCCGACGAATTCTCTGTAGAAAATTTTCTTGCTCTAAGTATTTCCCCACGCCTACGTAGGCGATGCCTTTGGGGCCTCCGCCTTTAAAAACGAGGTTTTCTGGAGGATAGAAGGGGTAGAGAGGTTGTTCAGGAAGTTGTAACCGATTTGAGGTGCCCATCAGTGAAGAAAAATGTCCATGCAGCGTTGTCCATTTAGATAAGAAGTGAATCGGTAATTTTGCCTGAGAATCGTTTGTTGGTGTTTTGAAATTGACCCCGTAATACCAGAGTAGGTCAATCACTTTGCGGTGGTGATTGATCGCTGCGTAATGCAAGGCGGTCTTCCCTTTGCTATCGTACATTTCTAAGGGAATTCCTTTTTGTTGTAGCTCGATGATTTTTCGGAAGTCTCCTTTAGAAGCGGCTGTCATTAGCATTTCACAGTTCTCGAAAAGAGAGGGGGAGAAGTTTGAGAGGATCGGTAAGCCGAACTCTGTGGAGGCTATTTTAGGAGTGTGTTTTAAGCGCTGTAGATGAGGCGTGTTTATTATCTTGAGAAAATGATAGACGACCGCGAAGAGATTGATATAGGCGAATATCTGAAGAGAGGCTTTAATGACTTTAGTGACAGTGTGGAAATCATCTTCTTCATAAGTCTGACAATTGGCTACGTGCAATATCCCGAGGCAAAACAAAGCGTAAAGGCTGACAGCTAAGACAGCCACTGTCTTGTCGGTGACATATTGGATATTTTCAGTTGTGGTTACACGAAAGTTGTCTATTCCGTAAAGAGCTGTATGGCATACAGCCGTACTGGTTTTTTCAAAAGTGCCCGTAATTTTTTCTACGGATCTATCTACTATGCCTTCTATGGGCTTCCGAACAACGATATCGCCAATAAATCCTAGACCTTTCATCGAGCTATTTCCGACAAAACTCAGAAGAGTGCTTCCTTTAGTTACGCAGTAATCCCAAGCCTTTGAAATAGACATGACTCGCCCTCTTGTAAAGGGGGAGAGTGTAAAAAAAGCGCGCAAAATAAATCAAGATTTAAAAGTATTTTCACAACTCGATCCGTCACAGCTGGAGCTGTCCACGTTTCTTGCCCAATCAGCCGTTTAAACGCCGCTGCGCTCCGATTGCGATCGATCCGGTAGACTGCAGCTTGTTGACAAGTAGCTAGCCACACGAAATGGCGCTTATCTAGCCAACTTCTTTTGGTGTACCTCCCCAAAGCACCTCAGAGGGGTCTTTTCGACTAGGCCAGGGGAGTGGAGCAATATGTTTTAGTATACTCCAGAGATAAAGATTTTTTTAGTAATGCGATTATTTAATGTTTTTGATATAATAACTTTACAAGAAAACAGAAAAAGGCTTGGTAAGCATGGAATGTAATAATTTTACGAACAATAGTTCAATTGATAAATTGTCAAACAGAGCGCTTTCCGAACCAATATCCAATCCTGGATGCTGTGCCACTATTGTTAAGATCGTGACTGTGGTTGCTAACTTCTTTCGGACGATTGCTCTTTGGCTTGTTGAGACTGCATCATGCCTTACAGATCGAGTGATTGACCTTTTCTCAGAACGGACCGCATCAAGAAATATGCCCCAATTTGAAACTTCCGCCATGCACTCTTCTGCTAGCATAGAAATATTGACAACGGAACAGGGGACGGTTGTTGAAAAGTACGCCGAGCGGCTCCGTCTTGAGAAGTATTCGTTCGGGTTATCCACACAAGAAATCGAGGCGGTAACCGCTCTTTCTGCCGAGGAAAGAGAAGGTGTAATCACAGGAGCCTTGCAGCTGTGTTATAGTTCAATAAAGACTTCCGATAGAGTCGACATCATTCAGGTTGTCAAGGAGATCCCAAAAGACGGGCGGAAAGAGATTGTCAATGCTATCAGCTGCATATGCACAGGTTTGGAGGGAGATTCTGAAAGAACGACGATCATTAAAGAGATTCGAGACAAGATAATGGTACTGCTCATACCAGGCGTGTCCATGGAGCAGCAATGGGAGTTTATCCGGCCATTCAAACAGATTCTTAGAACGATGAGCATGGATACTGTGAGCCGCATTGCGCAAATGATTGGGCCAGATTGGCGTGAGTATGCAATGGAACAAATCTTCTTTACGGAAGAAATAGACAATATAATCGCAACAGTCTGGAGCCTACTTCCTTCTGAATTGAATTGGTCACAGACAAGCGAAGTAATTAGTCTTATACAGGTTGTGCAGGAGATCCCAAAAAATCAGAGAGCTGCGGCTGGCGATATTAGCCGATCACTTACCGCCTCTACAGAACTAAATAGAATACTGCTTTATCGAGAGCAGATCCTTGCAGCAATCAAAAATATGTCTGCCGCGCAAATAATGGTTGTTTGGAAGTACGCGCATCGGATCTGTAATGGCCCTCGCCTGTTGAATGGAGAAAAGATTCAAATCATCCAGTACGTGGCCGATATAGTTGTCAAGATGCACACTTACTACCAGAGGAAGGGGAAGGCTGATCTTGCCGGCCAGCATGTAGATCAAGTCATGCGGTGCGCGTGTCTGATGAGTAACAGTAACGCGCGGGTTGAAGACAAAATTCGGACCCTCAGGGACGTGGTTAATATGACTTCCGAGCAAAGGGATCAATACCTCAAACAAATAATAACACAAAATATTCCAAGTGAAGGATCCGCAGGCGCGCATTCACCAATAGATAACGCAGGCGCTGCGGACAAAGCTGTGAGATTTTGAGTGCTTTAAACTGTACAGACGTTGTCTTCTTTGTTTTGAGTGGGGAAGAAGCGGCATGCATATTCTATGAGATCCATCGCAGACATGGCGATGCAGAGGATACGGATAATGAGGGGAGCGGGGGTGATGATGGAGATCGTTAGTATGGAAAGGAGGCCGAGGGGCTCTAGGATTTTGGCGACGGGTGTAGGAAGGTAACCGAAGCGCTGGAGTGCGATGAGTGCGATGCTGGTGAGGCCAATGGCGGCGATGAGCATGTGGCCGAGCGCAAAGAGGGCGATGTAGGTGATGGTGGCGGCCGCCATGATTAAGGGGTCGAGATGGGCAATCACGCGGTCCATAGTCTCTTCGCAAGCGGTGAGTCCTCGGTCAATTTTTTCAGCAATGGAATCTACAACTGCATCTGAAGTTTTTTCGGCGGCCCAGTTGATGCCGTCGCGGATCCAAGGAGAGAGGATGCGGACAATGAGGAAGAGCTGGAGGAGGGGGAAGCTCCAACCGCCGTTTATCACTCGGATCTCTTGCGAGAGGAAATTTAGGCGCATGCTGGCGACTGCAGCGATGTGGGCGTTAGTGGTTTGCTGTTTGATTTCGGTAGCGAGCGTGAAATTCGCCGGCAGGAAGATGAAACTGTTGATCATTCAGTCGCGCGCATGATGAGCCCCATGAGAGCGTAACGGTTATTTGGGTTGCCTGCTTGGATCGCCTCGAGGAGGAAGGAGATGCTCTCCTTATCTCTTCGGTTGGCGATGGAGAGGAAGGCTTCGATGAGTAGGCGCGACTGCTCTTCAGGAGAGAGGGTGTAGCTGTTCTCTTCGAGGCGATAGCGCCAGGGGAGAAGGGGGCGGAGGCGGATCATGTCTGCCTCTTTCTGCTGCATCACCCACTGATTGATATAGCTGGCATCTTCGACGGAGAGGCGATAGAGCGCGAGATGGCAGTAGTCGCGGATGAGGGGAGCAGCAACCTTCTGGCTGCCCTCTTTGAGGAGCGCGATGGCACCGCTGGTCTGTAGATTCTCTAGGAGGGAGATGAGGGTTGGTACGAGGTCGTTCTGCTGACGCATGAGGAGCTGGCGAGCTAGAGAGAGGAATCGCTCTTCGGGAAGGTTGATTGCCTCTTTGAGTAGCGACTCGCGCATGGCGACGGAGAAGCTGAGGTTGACATTCGGATCTTGGGCGCGCAGCTCGGCGGAGGGGACAGCCTTCCAGGCCATCTGTGTGTGGCCTAGAGAGTGGAGTGGCATGAATGCGAGATCGCTACTGTCGGTGAGGAGGATCTGTAATACGACAGGGAGGCAGCGGGTATCTTTTTGGCGCAGGAGGGAGACGGCTGCGTTGGTGCGCACCTGTAGGTCCGAGGACTGGGTGAGCTGGTAGAGGAGATCTTCTGGGCCTGAATAGTTGCCGAGAGTGGCAATCGCGAAGAGGTTTTTGTTCTGCGCGAGCTCCTGGATCTTAGATAGATAGGAGGTGTCGCCTAGTTCAATGAGGGAGATGCTTGCGGCGAGGCGAACGGAGTCGATTGCTGAGCTGGCGATCTTCTTGAGACGCGTCATGCTGAAGCCATCTTTTAGGGCTCCGACGGCGAATGCTGCAGCCTCAAGTTCAGCGATATGTGTGTGAGTGAGTCGTTTGCGTAGCATGGGGAGGAAATCATCGCGTCCGAGATAGGCGATCTGGAGCATCGACTCGATCTGTACAGCGAGCTCGGGATCTTCGAGGAGGCGTTTGAGCGCGGCGGTTGCATCGCTGGTCCCGATCAGTGCAAAAAGGGAGGGGAAGTAGGGGCGGAAGAGCGGGGGTAGGAGCGACATCAGTCCTTCGATTTGGCCGACGGCGCGTGGGTGCTTCTTTTGCGCGATATAGAATGCTGCCTCCATGCGAGTGGAGAGAAAGTCTGAGCTCATCGCTTGGATGAGGAGCTGCTGGGAGCGGTCATCCTCGATCTGAGAAATGAAGTGGAGCGCCGCAAGCTGGATATGGGGGTCTGGGTGGAAGAGTCCCTGTTCTAGAATGTCTAGAGCGCTCGCAGAGCCGGAGAGGCCGGCGCCGAAGAGGGTCATCAGGAAGATCTGCGGGTCTGGCTGACGGATGCCGTGGTTGAGCAGGAGGAGCCCCATCTGCTGCAGCACATCGAAATTGTGTCTGCCGCTCTCCTTAACGGAGGTGCGGTAATAGGAAATCGCCTCTTCAGGGCGGTTCTGCTGCATCAGGTAGAGCGCCTGAATTGGATCGGTCAGTGCGGCTAGCGAAAAGAGAGTAGATATGAGCATATCTACTTTTTACTCTTTTTCCCATTTGTAGCGACACTGGCGGATTTGGCATCGGACGAGGAGACCCAAATTGGGGAGCTCCAAGCGATGTTGCCATCTTCTTGAGTTGCGCGGAGGTAGTAATAGACAAAAGGATAGCCTTCCTCTTGTGGAGTGAGAGCGGTGCGATTGAAACGATCGCTATCATCCCAAGCGAATTCAAGACGGTCTCCATTGCAGTCAAAGGTCTTGATCACTGTGCCATTGCGGATCAATGCCACTTCGGTGAGCGGTTTTGTGCCGAGAACATAGCCTGTAACATGGC
Source organism: uncultured bacterium (assembly GCA_964516935.1). GTDB lineage: Bacteria > Chlamydiota > Chlamydiia > Chlamydiales > SM23-39 > CAZEZK01. Next base: position 3,427 of record CAZEZK010000038.1, on the reverse strand, counting down.
GGTTGAATTCGAGTCCGGGGCGTGCCTTAACATCGACCTCTCCACCCATCGGCGTGCCGGCAATAGAAATGCTGATGATCATCTTTTCGCCGGTTGTCGCATAGCAAGAGCGATTGTAGAGCGCTTCAAATAGTGATCCGCGGGTCTGATCTTTGGCGAGAATCGAGGTGAGGCCAGGGGAATATTGCTCTTGACCAGCATCGAAGAGTCCCTCATAGGGACCGCGGTCATCAAATCCGCCAGCGACAAATCCGAGGCGTAGGCCGCGGTTAAGAGCTTGGCGAACAGTAGACTCTTTGCTAAGAGATAGCTTCTTGCCGACTAATGGACGGGTGTTGCCCTCTTTTTCAAGGCACTCTGAGGAGCCCCAGGCGTTGTAGATCTCTACAAGGCGTTCAAACTCTGGATAGGCGGGTTCTGCGCGAAGAGGTGCAGCGAGGATCGCGAGGAGGTCTTTTGGCGTATGGCTTTTGTAGATCTTTTTAAGAGAGCTGCTCTTGGCATCTGTAGAGCGCAAAATGGGTTTCGCATCTTTGCTATAGATGAACTGGCGATGTCCTTCATCTTCCGATTCGCCGATCCACTGAAAACCGAGGAAGGCGACAAAGCGCTCCTCTTCGTTGAACTCGGTGATCTGCTGTACGATTCCCTTCCAAATATCGGTGGAGGTCTCTTTTTCCGTGTCGAAACATGAGGTGGCGCAGAACTGGAAGGTGAGGTCATCGCGCACATGGCGCAGATAAGCTTCTACATTCTCCGCAGCATCAGTCTTTTCCACCTCGCCATGAAGCTGTCCCCAATAGAGATTTCCAATTGTATCGCCGATACACTTAATCGGGGGGGAGTAGAAGAGTTCCTGGGTTTTGAGGTTGCGTAACTGGATCTTGTAGATGCCGGTCTCATTGAAGTAGAGATTTGGCAGGGCGATGACGCCGGTGCCTGGAACAAAAAGCTTCCAGCTTAGAGTGTCACGCAGATGCTCGTAGCTCAGTTCAATGAGTGTCTCTTCTGGTGCATTTGAAGTGAGGTTTCCGAAGAGGTCCTCGAATCGGACAATGATATCGAATCGCTGATTGCGGCTGACCAACGAAGGTGCAATTGGACGCAGGTGATGGAGTGCATTGCCGCGCACATCTAGAGCAAAGACCTCTGCATCACGGTAGTCGCCTTTGCCTTTTGGATCGATATACAAATGGAAGAAGCGGCGTCGCTGCGTCGAGAGTTGGCAGCGGTTGCCAAGAGTGGCGTTATCGGCAGTTGGAGTGCCGAGATGAATGGTGAGCGATTCGCCGGTCTTGGCTTCGCTAGATAGGGTAAATTCGAAGGAGGGTTCCCAGAGCGGAGCGGTGCCGGGAAGTTGTGTGCCAGCAATACTCTGACCATTAGGCAATTCGAGCCAGATAGTATTTTCTTTTTCTTTGAGACTTACGCGAGGGAGTTGCCAGTCGATCGCCCGACCCTTGCTGTGCATATCAAAGCGCAGCTTGGTGCCCTTAGGCAGCGAAGAGGCAGTGGTATAGATGAACTTCCAGTGGGAAGTGGCTCCGGCGGTTGCAATATTTGGTTCACAATAACAGACAGAACGTCGCATGACTCCATAGTGCCAGTTCACAAAGACAAAAGCAAGATTGGAAATGGAGTTTAGATGACTAAATTTTCATGGGGTGTGGCGCGATATTTGTTCCAGTAGCCCAGAAGTCTGCCAATAAATATTCCAGAGAAGGTTGTTATGAGGCCGTCAAGCGCAGTGACTAGTGGAGGGTCGATCCATGAGGGCCCTATCGCATGGGTCACGAGGAAATAGCGGACGTAAAAGATTGTCATTGAGAGGAAGAGGGGGATTCGGCTACTGGGGAGCAGGATCGCCCTTTTTTCTTTATCAAACTGGAGCTCTAGGCGCTGGATCGATGCCCAGCTCAACCATGTGCCAACAGCTGCCGATATGCAGATCAGGAGTATACACTCTAATCCTAACTCATTTATTTTTAGGATGATAGCTATATTTTTTAAAAACGCTATCGTAAATAGCGCTTTCCAATGTAAAATGCTATCTATGGTAGCAGATTCACATTACATCCCCCGAGCGCTGAATCCCCCCAGGGGGAGCTATTTTCTCTTAGGCCCTAGAGGAACCGGCAAGTCTACTTGGTTGTTGCGTCATTATCCTAAGGCTGTTCGAATAGACCTGTTATTAGGGGAGGAGGAGCGACGATTTGAGGCATATCCCGAGCGGATCCGCGATGTTGTTGAGCAGCTTCCTTCTGGTTCTACGCTAATCTTAGACGAAATCCAGAGGGTTCCTCGCTTGTTACCTGAAATTCACGCGTTGATTGAAACGAAAAAAGATATTCAATACATCATGACTGGCAGCAGCGCTCGCAAGTTACGCCGCTCTGTTAGTGACCTATTAGGGGGGAGAGCTCTCTTAAGGCAGATGGGGCCATTTCTAGCTTCAGAATTGGGTTCTCGATTTTCTTTAGAAAAAGCGCTAAAAATTGGCCTTATCCCACTGATTTGGGAATCGGATAATCCTGAAGAGCGATTACGTGATTATATTCATCTCTATTTAAAAGAAGAGGTGCAGGCAGAGGGGCTCGTCCGTCAAATCGGAGACTTTGCGCGCTTTTTAGAGGTGGCTAGTTTTTCTCATGGTTCGATATGGACTTCCATGGATGTTAGTCGAGAGGCTAGTGTAAAACGTGCTACAGTAGATAACTACTTTCAAATTCTAGAAGATCTGCTTCTTGCCTTTTCCTTGCCTGTTTTTGCTCGTCGTGCCAAAAGAAAGCTCATCGCTCATCAAAAGTTCTATTTTTTTGACCTGGGAGTCTATCGCGTTTTGCGTCCTCAGGGAATTTTGGATGATCCGCGAGAGATTGATGGGATGGCGCTGGAGGGGCTTGTTGCACAGCATCTTCGCTCCTGGGTATTGACCCAAAATCAACCTCATACGCTCTCATTCTGGAGAACTCAGACGCAGCTAGAGGTCGATTTCGTCATCTACGGTCCTAGAGGCTTCTGGGCGATTGAAGTGAAACGCTCGGCAAATCTAGGTCCTGATGATGTCAGAGGAATGGCTGCTTTTAAAGAGGAGTATCCAGAAGCGCAATGCTGTTTTGTTGTCCTTGGAAAGCGCCGAGAGAGCTATCGAGGCTTTCCTGTGATTCCTATTGAAGAGTTCTTGCTGCAAATCGATCCAGAACAGCCGCTTTTTCGACTCGACCATTTCTGATATTTGGTATTACTTTCGATTTCTGTGGATTGGGCAAGAGTTTTTTCCAAGAAGTTGGTAGACCACGCACCAGCTGAAAAGCGCTTCGAAACCTGTAAAAATCGCGGCGGCCAGTGCAATCCAGCTTCCGCTCCAATAGGCATATACTCCTTCCAGCTCAAAGGCACCCAAGAGGGTTGAATTGAAAGCTCTCGC